>NZ_RHQR01000005.1:0-324867 GCF_003936645.1 Pseudomonas sp. p106 | reverse complement strand
CCCTTTCGCGACACAAGGCCGCTCCTACAGCGACCGCGCCCCGCACAGGCTGATAGCAACCATTCATCCCCCTCGGTTGAAATCCTTCCCCCCACCCCCATATGAGTCTGCATCAGGCAATTTTGCCCCGCTGCGTGGAGACTCTCCCCTTGACCACCATCGTTTCTGTCCGCCGTCACGGCAAAGTCGTCATGGGCGGCGACGGCCAGGTATCTCTCGGCAACACCGTCATGAAAGGCAACGCCAAAAAGGTACGTCGCCTGTACAACGGTGAGGTCATCGCCGGTTTCGCCGGCGCCACCGCCGACGCGTTCACCCTGTTCGAGCGCTTCGAAGCTCAACTGCAGAAACACTCCGGCCATTTGGTGCGGGCCGCCGTCGAGCTGGCCAAAGAATGGCGTACCGACCGCTCCCTGAGCCGCCTGGAGGCCATGCTGGCCGTGGCCAACAAGGACGCATCGCTGATCATCACCGGCAACGGTGACGTGGTCGAGCCAGAAGACGGCCTGATCGCCATGGGCTCCGGCGGCGCCTACGCCCAGGCCGCGGCCCGCGCCCTGCTGAACAAGACTGACCTCTCGGCCCGCGAAATCGCCGAAACCGCACTGAACATCGCCGGTGACATCTGCGTGTTCACCAACCACAACCTGACCATCGAGGAGCAGGACCTGGCCGAGTGATCAGCTGTTCTGGCGCCCCGTCCCGGTGACGGGGCTTTTCCACGCTGACTCATTCTGCTCGAGGACCATTTTCATCATGTCCATGACCCCCCGCGAGATCGTCCACGAACTCAACCGCCACATCATCGGCCAGGACGACGCCAAGCGCGCCGTGGCCATCGCCCTGCGCAACCGCTGGCGGCGGATGCAGCTGCCAGCCGAGCTGCGCGCCGAGGTGACGCCTAAAAACATTCTGATGATCGGCCCCACCGGCGTCGGCAAGACCGAAATTGCCCGCCGCCTGGCCAAGCTGGCCAACGCACCATTCCTCAAGGTCGAAGCGACCAAGTTCACCGAGGTGGGCTACGTTGGCCGCGATGTCGAGTCGATCATCCGCGACCTGGCCGACGCCGCGATGAAGATGCTGCGCGAGCAAGAGATCATCCGCGTGCGCCACCGCGCCGAAGATGCCGCCGAAGACCGTATTCTCGACGCCCTGCTGCCGCAGGCCCGGGTCACCAGCTTCAGCGAGGAAGCCGCGCAGACCAGCAGCGACTCCAATACCCGCCAGCTGTTCCGCAAGCGCCTGCGTGAAGGCCAACTGGACGACAAGGAAATCGAAATCGAGGTGGCCGACGCCGTCGGCGTCGAAATCGCCGCGCCGCCCGGCATGGAAGAGATGACCAACCAGCTGCAGAGCCTGTTCGCCAACATGGGCAAGGGCAAGCGCAAGGCGCGCAAGCTCAAGGTCAAAGAAGCGCTGAAGATGGTTCGCGACGAAGAAGCGAGCCGCCTGGTCAACGATGATGACTTGAAGGCAAAGGCCCTGGAAGCGGTCGAACAGCACGGCATCGTATTCATCGACGAAATCGACAAGGTGGCCAAGCGTGGCAACGTCGGCGGCGCTGATGTGTCCCGTGAAGGCGTGCAGCGCGACCTGCTGCCACTGATCGAAGGCTGCACCGTCAACACCAAGCTGGGCATGGTCAAGACCGACCACATCCTGTTCATCGCCTCCGGCGCGTTCCACCTGAGCAAGCCGAGCGACCTGGTCCCTGAACTGCAAGGCCGCCTGCCGATCCGCGTGGAGCTCAAGGCGCTGACCCCGGAAGACTTCGAGCGCATCCTGCAAGAGCCGCACGCTTCGCTGACCGAGCAGTACCGCGAGCTGCTCAAGACCGAAGGCCTGAACATCGAGTTCAAGGCAGACGGTATCAAGCGCCTGGCCGAGATCGCCTTCCAGGTCAACGAGAAGACCGAGAACATCGGTGCCCGCCGCCTGCACACCCTGCTCGAGCGCCTGCTCGAAGAGGTGTCGTTCAGTGCAGGCGACCTGGCCAGTGCACATGATGAAGCACCGATCCAGATCGACGCAGCGTACGTGAACGGCCATCTGGGTGAGCTGGCCCAGAACGAAGACCTGTCGCGCTACATCCTTTAAGCGGCGAGCTGCAAGCTGCAAGCGACAAGCTGTTTGGCGTCGCTTGCAGCACTGCTGCTCACATGATCTTTCCATGGTGGCTCTAATATCACTTCTTGCAGCTTGAAGCTTGAAGCTTGAAGCTTGAAGCTTGAAGCTTGAAGCTTGAAGCTTGTCGCTCAGAAGAGATTCAGACCATGGCCCGCATGCCAACCGCCATCAACCTGCACAAAGCCTCCAGGACACTCAGCCTCACCTACGGCCCCGACGAGGCCTATCACCTGCCCGCCGAATTCCTGCGCGTGCACTCCCCCTCCGCCGAGGTCCAGGGCCACGGCAACCCCATCCTGCAATTCGGCAAGATCAATGTCGGCCTCAGCGGCCTTGAGCCCGCTGGCCAATATGCACTGAAACTGACCTTCGACGACGGCCATGACAGCGGGCTGTTCACCTGGGAATACCTGGAGCAGCTGTGCCTGCGTCAGGAACAACTCTGGGCCGAGTACCTCGATGAGTTGCACAAGGCCGGCAAATCCCGCGATCCTGCCGAAACAGTGGTCAAACTGATGCTCTAGCTCAAGCCTTCCACGCTTTAGAGCGCATTTTCTAATCTCATCTGCTTGAATGCCCTACAGACAGCTCATTCAAGGGCTGTCTTGCGCATTACATGAAAGTCGGGTAACCAATGGAGCTGGCAAGTTCCCTGCATTGCTTTAAAGGCAGTCAGGGCATGGCCGGTATGTAGAGGTCGCGAGCGAAAGCAGGCTGTCTTCACACGCAGATTCCCCCGCAGCTCATCGCCGATTGCATCCGGCCCGCAGCACCGCTGTTCCTTATCACTGGTCACCCGAGTAGCAGTACCGGGCTGTCGACTGTGCATGCGCCACAGCAAACCGGTACTCGTCTCAGGACAACGGAGCGTCGTAGATGAGTAACAAGAACAACGATGAGTTGCAGCGGCAAGCCTCGGACAACACCCTGGGCCTGAACCCGGTCATCGGCATCCGCCGCAAGGACCTGCTGAGCTCTGCGCGTACCGTGCTGCGCCAGGCCGTGCGCCAGCCGCTGCACAGCGCCAAACACGTGGCACATTTCGGCCTGGAGCTGAAAAACGTGCTGCTGGGCAAGTCCAGCCTGGCCCCCGAGGGCGACGACCGTCGCTTCCAGGACCCGGCCTGGAGCAAGAACCCGCTGTACCGCCGCTACCTGCAAACCTATCTGGCCTGGCGCAAGGAGCTGCAGGACTGGATCGGCAACAGCGACCTGTCGCCCCAGGACATCAGCCGTGGGCAATTCGTCATCAACCTGATGACCGAAGCCATGGCGCCGACCAATACCCTGTCCAACCCGGCGGCGGTCAAACGCTTCTTCGAAACCGGCGGCAAGAGCCTGCTCGACGGCCTGTCCAACCTGGCCAAGGACGTGGTCAACAACGGTGGCATGCCCAGCCAGGTCAACATGGACGCCTTTGAAGTGGGCAAGAACCTCGGTACCAGCGAAGGCGCCGTGGTGTACCGCAATGACGTGCTGGAGCTGATCCAGTACAGCCCCATCACCGAGCAGGTGCACGCCCGCCCTTTGCTGGTGGTGCCGCCACAGATCAACAAGTTCTACGTCTTCGACCTGAGCCCTGAGAAAAGCTTGGCGCGCTTCTGCCTGCGCTCGCATCAGCAGACCTTCATCATCAGTTGGCGCAACCCGACCAAAGCCCAGCGGGAGTGGGGCCTGTCGACCTACATCGACGCACTCAAGGAAGCGGTCGACGCGGTCCTGGCGATTACCGGCAGCAAGGACCTGAACATGCTCGGTGCCTGCTCCGGCGGCATCACCTGCACCGCACTGGTTGGCCACTACGCCGCGCTGGGCGAGAAGAAGGTGAATGCGCTGACCCTGCTGGTCAGCGTGCTGGACACCACCCTGGATACCCAGGTGGCATTGTTCGTCGACGAGCAGACTCTGGAGTCCGCCAAGCGCCACTCCTACCAGGCCGGCGTGCTCGAAGGCAGCGACATGGCCAAAGTGTTCGCCTGGATGCGCCCCAACGACCTGATCTGGAACTACTGGGTCAACAATTACCTGCTCGGCAACGAGCCGCCCGTATTCGACATCCTGTTCTGGAACAACGACACCACGCGCCTGCCGGCGGCCTTCCACGGCGACCTGATCGAGATGTTCAAGAACAACCCGTTGACCCGCGCCGATGCACTGGAAGTGTGCGGGACCGCCATCGACCTGAAAAAGGTCAAGTGCGACATCTTCAGTGTGGCCGGCACCGCCGACCATATTACCCCGTGGCAGTCGTGCTACCGCTCGGCGCACCTGTTTGGCGGCAAGATCGAGTTTGTCCTGTCCAACAGCGGCCACATCCAGAGCATCCTCAACCCGCCGGGCAACCCCAAGGCGCGTTTCCTGACCGGCGCGGACCGCCCCGGCGACGCATTGGCCTGGCAAGAGAACGCAGACAAGCATGCCGACTCCTGGTGGCTGTATTGGCAGGCATGGCTGAGCGAGCGCGCCGGCGACCTGAAAAAGGCGCCGGCCCGCCTGGGCAACCGTGCCTATGCCGCAGGTGAAGCCGCACCGGGAACTTACGTTCACGAACGTTGAGTTGTAACGCCGTGGCTGCCCACCGGCAGGCCACGGCGCTTCATTCACCACAGAGTCATGCGCATGTCGTCACACTACATATTCCGGACCGTCGAGCTGGACGACCAGTCCATCCGCACTGCCGTGCGCCCAGGCAAGCCGCACCTGACGCCGCTGCTGATCTTCAATGGTATCGGCGCCAACCTGGAGCTGGTGTTCCCGTTCATCGAAGCGCTGGACCCGGACCTCGAAGTCATTGCCTTCGACGTGCCAGGCGTGGGTGGCTCCTCCACCCCCCGCCACCCCTATCGCTTCCCCGGCCTGGCCAAGCTGACCGCACGCATGCTCGACTACCTGGACTACGGCCAGGTCAACGTGATCGGGGTGTCCTGGGGTGGCGCCCTGGCCCAGCAGTTCGCCCATGACTATCCGGAACGCTGCAAGAAATTGGTGCTGGCCGCTACCGCCGCCGGTGCAGTGATGGTGCCGGGCAAGCCGAAAGTACTGTGGAACATGGCCAGCCCTCGGCGTTACATCCAGCCCTCACATGTGATCCGCATCGCTCCGCTGATCTATGGCGGCGCCTTTCGCCGCAACCCTGACCTTGCCATGCACCATGCCTCCAAGGTGCGCTCCGGCGGCAAGCTGGGCTACTACTGGCAGTTGTTCGCCGGGCTGGGCTGGACCAGCATCCACTGGCTGCACAAGATCCAGCAGCCCACCCTGGTGCTGGCCGGCGACGACGATCCGCTGATCCCACTGATCAACATGCGCTTGCTGGCCTGGCGAATTCCCAATGCCCAGCTACATATTATCGACGACGGTCATTTGTTCCTGATCACCCGGGCCGAAGCCGTCGCCCCGATCATCATGAAGTTCCTCGAGCAAGAACGTCAGCGCGCGGTCATGCACCCCCGCCCGGCCTCCGGCGGCTAGGGTGCTGTTTGCTGTTGTTCTGTCCCGACCGTGGCCTGACGAAGGAGTGCTGCCATGAAAGACAAACCGGCCAAAGGAACGACAACGCTCCCTGCCATGAGCATGAACGCACAGAACGCGATCGTCGGCCTGCGCGGCCGTGACCTGATTTCCACGCTGCGCAATGTTGGCCGCCATGGCTTGCTCAACCCGTTGCATACCGCACGCCACCTGCTCGCCCTGAGCGGCCAGCTGGGGCGCGTGATGCTCGGCGACACACCCTATTCGCCAAGCCCGCGGGACGCGCGCTTCAGCGATCCTACATGGAGCCAGAACCCGTTTTACCGCCGTGGCCTGCAGGCCTATCTGGCCTGGCAGAAGCAGACCCGCCTGTGGATCGATGAAAGCCACCTGGACGACGATGACCGGGCCCGCGCGCATTTCTTGTTCAACCAGATCAACGACGCCCTGGCACCGAGCAACTCGTTGCTCAATCCGTTGGCGGTCAAGGAACTGCTCAATACCGGCGGACAGAGCCTGGTGCGCGGCGTGGCCCACCTGCTCGATGACCTGCGCCACAACGACGGCCTGCCGCGCCAGGTGGACGAGCGCGCCTTCGAAGTGGGCGGCAACCTGGCCGCCACCCCGGGCGCTGTGGTGTTTCGCAACGAGATGCTGGAGCTGATCCAGTACAAGCCGATGAGTGAAAAACAGCACGCTCGGCCCTTGCTGGTGGTGCCGCCCCAGATCAACAAGTTCTATATCTTCGACATGCAGGCGAACAACAGCTTCGTCCAGTACATGCTCAAGAACGGTTTGCAGGTGTTCATGGTCAGCTGGCGCAACCCCGACCCGCGCCACCGCGAATGGGGCCTGTCCAGCTACGTTGAGGCACTTGAAGAGGCGCTCAACGCCTGCCGCAGCATCAGCGGCAACCGCGACCCCAACCTGATGGGGGCCTGCGCCGGCGGCCTGACCATGGCCGCGCTGCAGGGCCACCTGCAAGCCAAGCACCAACTGCGCCGGGTGCGCAGCGCCACCTACCTGGTCAGCTTGCTCGACAGCAAGTTCGACAGCCCCGCCAGCCTGTTCGCCGACGAGCAGACCATCGAAGCGGCCAAGCGCCGCTCTTACCAGCGCGGGGTACTGGACGGCAGCGAAGTGGCGCGGATCTTCGCCTGGATGCGGCCCAACGACCTGATCTGGAACTACTGGGTCAACAATTATCTGCTGGGCAAAACACCCCCTGCTTTCGACATTCTCTACTGGAACGCCGACAGCACGCGACTGCCCGCTGCCCTGCATGGCGAGCTGCTGGACTTCTTCAAGCTCAACCCGCTCACCCACCCCGCCGGGCTGGAAGTCTGCGGCACCCCCATCGACCTCAAGCAGGTCAACCTCGACAGCTTTACCGTGGCCGGCAGCAATGACCACATCACCCCATGGGATGCCGTGTACCGTTCGGCCCTGCTGCTGGGCGGCGAGCGACGGTTCGTGCTGGCCAACAGCGGGCACATCCAGAGCATCATCAACCCGCCCGGCAATCCCAAGGCCTACTACCTGGACAACCCCAGGCTATCGAGCGACCCGCGGGCCTGGTTCCACGATGCCAAGCGCAACGACGGCAGCTGGTGGCCCCTGTGGCTGGAGTGGATAAGCCCACGTTCCGGCCCGCTCAAGGCGCCGCGGGTGGAGCTGGGCAACGCAACCTACCCACCGCTGGGCCCCGCGCCAGGCACCTATGTCCTGACCCGATGAGCACAACGACTGGATGAAGACCCGCGACCGTATTCTCGAATGCGCCCTGCAGCTGTTCAACCAGCAGGGCGAGCCCAACGTTTCGACCCTTGAGATTGCCAACGAGCTAGGGATCAGCCCTGGCAACCTGTACTACCACTTCCACGGCAAGGAGCCTTTGATAATCGGCCTGTTCGAGCGCTTCGAAGAAGCGCTTGTGCCGCTGCTGGACCCACCGCTGGAAGTGCGCCTGGATGCCGAGGACTACTGGCTGTTTCTGCACCTGATTGTCGAACGCATGGCCCAGTACCGCTTCCTGTTCCAGGACCTGTCGAACCTGACCGGTCGCCTGCCCAAGCTGGCGCGGGGCATGCGCAGCCTGATCAATGCGCTCAAGCGCACACTGGCGGCATTGCTGGCCAGCCTCAAGGGCCAGGGCCAGGTGGTCAGTGAGACGCAGGCACTGGGGCAACTGGTGGAGCAGATCACCCTGACGCTCATGTTTTCGCTGGATTACCAGCGGGTACTGGGGCGCGAGGGGGATGTAGGGATCGTGGTGTACCAGGTGATGATGCTGGTGGCGCCGCATCTGCAGGCGCCTGCGCGGGAGGCGGCGGAGCAGTTGGCGGTGCGGTATCTGGAGGGATAGATAGCTTACAAGGTGCTCAGCTGGCCCCATCGCCGGCAAGCCGGCCCACAGGTACCCCGCTGGTTTCAATGCCAGCAGGGTAGGTGTGGGCCGGCTTGCCGGCGATGAGGGCAACCCGGTGTCAGGCTTCAGCGCTCACCGGTGCCGACGGCGTGCTGCTTGCCGGTGCCGCGCTTGGCGACGGCGCTGCGGTAGCGGCCGGTGTGGCGCTGGCCGCTGGGGCTGCCGGTTTGGCGGCGGCGGGTTTGGCCGGCGCTTTTTTCACGGCAGGCTTCTTCGCTGCAGCGGGTTTGGCTGCAGGCTTGGCGGCAACCGGCTTGGCTGCAGGCTTCGCTACTGGCTTGGCCGCAGCAGTCTTGGCCGCAGGTTTTGCCGCCGCGGTTTTCGCCGCAGGCTTCGCTGCTGCCTTGGCCAGCGGTTTGGCCGCAGTCTTGCTGGCTGCCGGTTTGGCTGCAGCAGCGCGCGAGGAGACCGGTGTGACCGAGGCGCCGGTCAGCTTCTCGATCTGCTTGGTCAGGCTATCGACCTGCTGGTGCAGGGCCTTGATCTCGTTCCGGCTTGGCACACCGAGGCGCGAAATGGCGCTATTCAGGCGTTTGTCGAAGGCTTCTTCGAGCTCGCTCCACTTGCCCAGTGCGCGATCTTTCACGCCGGACACACGCGAAGTGGTCGAGGCCTTGGCGTTATCGGCGACATCCTCGGCGGTTTTCTTCGCCTGCTTTTCGGCCTTCTCGCCATCTTTCACCAGCGAGTCGAACAGCTTCGGGCCGTCCTGGTCGATCTTCGAATAGATACCCAGCCCTGCCAGCCAGATCTTGCGGGAGTACTTCTCGACCCCGCCGACCCAGGAGCTGCCGTCTTTGTCGGAATTCTTCTTGCCAGCCATCCTGCTCTCCTTATGGTTTGTGCGCGACGCGCTCAAGCAGCTCATGCAGCTGTTCAAGCTTGATGGACAACGCCTCAACGTCATGTTTAGACGGAATGCCGAGGCGATTCAAGGCGCGACCGACCCGCGCGTCGAAAGCCTTCTCGATCTTGTCGAGTTGAACTTCGACCTTGCCACGTACGCGGCTGACTTCTTCGCTCGCTTCGTCGATCTGGGTGTTGGCGGCATCGAGTTCTTTGTCGATGCGCTTCTTGCCACGTTTCTCGACCCCTTCACCGGCTTTTACCAGTTCCTGAAAGTAGTCCGAACCCTCCTGGCCAACACGGGCGTAAGCGCCGATGCCTGCCAGCCAGATCTTGCGCGCGTAGCCGCGCACCTCGCCCAGCGTGCTTTGGGCGTCATCCTTTTTCTTCACATTC
Source organism: Pseudomonas sp. p106 (assembly GCF_003936645.1). NCBI lineage: Bacteria > Pseudomonadati > Pseudomonadota > Gammaproteobacteria > Pseudomonadales > Pseudomonadaceae > Pseudomonas > Pseudomonas sp. p106. The sequence continues at coordinate 315,596 of NZ_RHQR01000005.1, read as the reverse complement.
ACTTTGGCCATGCTCTATACCTCATGCTCATGAGTGGAGGGAGAAACCGCCCATGGAGGCTGGGCTTGAGCATAAGGTAATGAGTGAAATTAGAATCTTCACCCTAAGAGCAGCTGCAGCTTTCAGACCAGAGCCTTGTCCAGCGCCCGCTCGATCTCACTCTTGATGGTGCCGCTCATCATCGACAGCATCATGCCCAGCTTCAATTCGACACGGATGCTGTCCTCGCCAATATGTACGCTGCCGTTGGCGCCGCTGCGGGCGACGTCCACACGGTCACCGTTCCAGGTGGCCTTGAGGTCGTATTCCTGGCTCAGTTTGTCCACCAGCGCTTGGGCTTTGGCACGGGCGGCCTCGCGACCGAGGGAGTGTTTGCGTTCGACGCTGATCTGGGTCATGCGGGTGTTCCTGGATATGAAGACATAATCGGCATTATGCCCGCCCCTGCCGCACGGTACACCCCGCCAAGACAAATGCGCCCGTTCGCCCTAGAATGGCGATAATTTTTTCCGGTGAAGCGATATGAACGACCAGCGCAAAGGCGAACACGCCGAACCCACCACCCATTTCGGTTACCAGGATGTGCCCGAGAGCCAGAAGGCGAAGAAAGTCGCCGAAGTGTTCCACTCGGTGGCTGCCAAGTACGACCTGATGAACGACGTGCTTTCCGGCGGCATGCACCGCCTGTGGAAGCGCTTCACCATCGAGCTGTCGGGTGTGCGTAGCGGCAATCGGGTGCTGGACATCGCCGGCGGCACGGGTGATCTGGCAGCCAAGTTCTCGCGCCTGGTCGGCCCTACCGGCCAAGTGGTGCTCGCCGACATCAACGACTCGATGCTCAAGGTCGGCCGCGACCGCCTGCTCGATCGTGGTGTTGCCGGCAACATCGAATTCGTCCAGGCCGACGCCGAGAAACTGCCATTCCCGGACAACCACTTCGACTGTGTGACCATCGCCTTCGGCCTGCGCAACGTCACCCACAAGGACGAAGCCATCCGCTCGATGCTGCGCGTGCTCAAGCCGGGCGGACGCCTGTTGATCCTGGAGTTCTCCAAGCCGACCAACAAGCTGATGTCCAAGGCCTACGACGCCTACTCGTTCGCCTTCATGCCCCTGGCCGGCAAGCTGATCACCAATGACTCCGAGAGCTACCGCTACCTCGCCGAATCGATCCGTATGCACCCCGACCAGGAAACCCTCAAGGCCATGATGGTCGATGCCGGTTTCGACCGGGTCACCTACCACAACATGACCAGCGGCATCGTCGCCGTGCACCGGGGAATCAAGCCCTGATGTTGCTGGCAGGGCTGCTCGCCAGCGTCGAACATGGCCTGAACCGCGTCCTGCGCATGGACAGCACGGCATTGCCGCGGCTGGGCGCGCTGGAAGGCAAGGTCATCGAAATCGATTGTCGCCAGCCGGCCCTGCAAGTGTTCATCCTGCCCGATGAAGAGGGCCTGATGCTTGCCGCCCACTGGCAAGGCGAGGTCGACTGCAGCCTGCGCGCGCCAGCCGGTAGCCTGCTGCAACTGGCCGTGGCCAAGGACAAGACGGCCGTGCTGCATAGCCCTCAGGTCGAGCTGCATGGCGACAGTGCCGTGCTGCTCGACCTGTTCGGTGTGCTGCAAGACCTGGAGCTGGACTGGGAACACGAACTGCAACGCTGGCTCGGCCCGGTCGCCACCTCGCTGCTCGCCGGCCACGTGCGCCTGCGTGCACGCTGGACCCGCCAAGGCCTGGCACGCTTCAGCCAGAACCTGTCCGAGTACCTGGCCGAAGAGTCGCGCACCCTGGTAGGCAAGCGCGAAGCCGAAGCCGCCTTCAGCGAGCTCGATACCCTGAAGGTCGATTTAGAACGCCTCGAGGCGCGCCTGCAGCGCCTCTCCCGATCCCTTGATACCAGCGATAACGCATGAAGCTGCTCGCCGTCCGTCGTCTCTTTCGCATCCAGCGCGTGGTGATCCGCTACCGCCTCGATGACCTGCTCTTCGACCTGCCGCTGCCGTGGTGGCTGCGCAGCCTGCGCCTGCTGATGCCATGGCGCTGGTTGCCTCGCACACCCTCCGAACTCAGCCGGGGAGCCCGCCTGCGCCTGGCGCTTCAGGACCTGGGGCCGATCTTCATCAAATTCGGCCAGTTGCTGTCCACCCGCCGCGACCTGCTGCCCACCGACATCGCCGACGAGCTGATGCTGCTGCAGGACCGCGTACCGCCGTTCGACCCGAAACAGGCCGTGGCGCTGATCGAAAGCCAGCTTGGCGCCAAGGTGGGGGAAGTGTTCAGCCGCTTCGACGTCGAGCCGCTGGCCTCGGCCTCGGTGGCCCAGGTGCATGCCGCGCGCCTGAAGACCGGCGAGGAAGTGGTGGTCAAGGTAGTACGCCCGGGCCTCAAGCCAGTGATCGCCCAGGACCTTGCCTGGCTGTTCCTGATCGCAAAAGGCGCCGAGCGGGCTTCGGCCGATGCCCGCCGCCTGCACCCGGTGGAAATCGTCGGCGACTACGAAAAAACCATCTACGACGAACTCGACCTGCTCCGCGAGGCGGCCAACGCCAGCCAGCTGCGGCGCAACTTCGAAGGCTCGGAGCTGATGTACGTGCCCCAGGTCTACTGGGACCTGTGCCGCCCCAAGGTGCTGGTGATGGAGCGCATCTACGGCGTGCCGGTGACCGACATGGCCACCCTGGCCGACCAGCGCACCGACATGAAACTGCTGGCCGAGCGCGGTGTGGAGGTGTTTTTCACCCAGGTGTTCCGCCACAGTTTCTTCCATGCCGACATGCACCCCGGCAATATCTTCGTCAGCACGGTCAAGCCGTGGAGCCCGCAATACATCGCCATCGACTGCGGCATCGTCGGCAGCCTCACCGCCGAAGACCAGGACTACCTGGCACGCAACCTGATCGCCTTCTTCAAGCGCGACTACCGCCGTGTCGCCGAGCTGCACATCGACTCGGGGTGGGTACCGGCGCACACCAAGGTCAATGAATTCGAAGCGGCCATCCGTACCGTGTGCGAGCCGATCTTCGAAAAACCGCTCAAGGACATTTCCTTCGGCCAAGTGCTGATGCGCCTGTTCCAGACTGCCCGGCGCTTCAACATGGAAGTCCAGCCGCAGTTGGTGCTGCTGCAGAAGACCCTGCTCAACATCGAGGGCCTGGGCCGCCAGCTGTACCCCGACCTTGACCTGTGGAGTACCGCCAAACCGTTCCTGGAACGCTGGATGCGCGAGCGCTACAGCCCCAAGGCCATGTTCGGCAACCTGTACAGCCAGGCCGAACAGCTGCCGCACCTGGCCGGCATGACCCGCGACCTGCTCGAACGTCTTTCCCAGCCGCACCTGCACGACCCGCAACTGCCGGAGCGGCGCCGCCAGGGCGACCGCTGGGCACTGCGCCTGCTCGGTGCCGGCCTGCTGGGTGGCGGTGCGGTGCTGGCCGCCGGCGCCGCCGAGGCCGCCAGCCTCGCCGCCCCGGCCGCCTGGCCGGCTTGGCTGATGCTGGCCGCAGGCCTTTACCTGATCGTGCGCCAATAGCCAGCCGCGCTGCTGGCTGGCACACTAGCGCAAAGGGCCCGGTACAGGAGCGGGCCCGGTTTTGGAGTCGACGATGAAAGAGTGGCTGGACGAGATCAAGTGGAACAGCGACGGCCTGGTACCGGCGATCGCCCAGGACCACAAGACCGGACGCGTGCTGATGATGGCCTGGATGAACCGCGAATCGCTGGCCCTCACTGCCGCCGAGCAACGCGCCATCTACTGGTCGCGCTCGCGTGGCAAGCTGTGGCGCAAGGGCGAGGAATCGGGGCATGTGCAGAAGCTGCACGAAATGCGCCTGGACTGTGATGCCGACGTGATCATCCTGATGGTCGAGCAACTGGGCCATATCGCCTGCCATACCGGCCGTGAAAGCTGCTTCTACCGCGTCTTCGAAGACGGCCAGTGGAAAACCGTCGATCCGGTGTTGAAAGACCCGCATGCCATCTACAACGCAGGACACTGACATGAGCGACACCCTCAACCGCCTGGCCGAAGTGCTCGAAGAACGCAAGCACGCGGCCCCCGACAGCTCCTACGTGGCCAGCCTGTACCACAAGGGCCTGAACAAGATCCTCGAAAAGCTCGGCGAAGAGTCCGTCGAGACCATCATCGCTGCCAAGGACGCAGAGGTCAGCAAGGATTGCAGTGATGTCATCTATGAAACCGCCGACCTGTGGTTTCATAGCCTGGTCATGCTCAGTGCACTGGGCCAGCACCCACAAGCCGTGCTCGATGAACTGGAACGCCGCTTCGGCCTGTCCGGGCACGATGAAAAGGCCGCTCGCGAGCCCTCGGCCTGACCAAATAGCATTCTAGGAGAGCACCATGGGTATTTTTGACTGGAAACACTGGATCGTCCTGCTGGTCGTCGTCGTCCTGGTGTTCGGCACCAAGAAGCTGAAGAACTTCGGCAGTGACCTTGGCGAATCGATCAAGGGCTTCCGCAAAGCCATGAACGAAGAAGAAAGCAAACCCGCCGAGCAGACCCCACCGCCCGCCCAGCCGGTACCGCCGGTGCAGAACACCGCACAACAGCCACAGGGCCACACCATCGAGGGCCAGGCGCAACCGGTCCAAGAGCCGCAGCGGAAAGACTGAACCATGTTCGGCATGAGTTTCAGCGAGTTACTGCTCGTCGGCCTCGTCGCGCTGCTGGTGCTCGGCCCCGAGCGCCTGCCCGGCGCCGCGCGCACTGCAGGGCTGTGGATCGGCCGGCTCAAGCGCAGCTTCAATTCGATCAAGATGGAAGTCGAGCGCGAAATCGGTGCCGATGACATCCGCCGACAGTTGCACAACGAGCACATCCTGCAAATGGAACAGGAAGCCAAGCGCATCCTCAACCCGCTGACGCCGCCTGCCCAGCCACCCGCCGCTGTGGCCACCGAGCAGCCCGCCGCCACGCCAACATCGGCACCGGTAGCGCCGGCGCCTGCGCCTGAGCAGCCCGAACAGCCTCAACCGCCGCGAGCCCCATGAGCGAAAAACCGCAAGACGACCAGCCCATGCCGCTGGTCTCGCACCTGACCGAACTGCGCACCCGCCTGCTGCGCTGCGTGGCTGCCATCTTCCTGATTTTTGCCGGGCTGTTCTCCTTCGCCCAGCAGATCTACACCCTGGTCTCGGCGCCACTGCGCGAACACCTGCCGGCCAACGCCACGATGATCGCCACCGACGTGGCCTCGCCGTTCCTGACGCCGTTCAAGCTGACCATGATCGTTTCGCTGTTCCTGGCGATCCCGTTCATCCTGCAGCAGATCTGGGGTTTTATCGCGCCTGGCCTGTATCGCCACGAAAAGCGCATCGCCATTCCGCTGCTGGTGTCGAGCATCTTCCTGTTCTATGCCGGCATGGCCTTCGCCTACTTCCTGGTGTTCCCGCTGATCTTCGGCTTCTTCGCCAGCGCCACGCCGGAAGGCGTGTCGATGATGACCGACATTTCCAGTTATCTGGACTTCGTCATGACGCTGTTCTTCGCCTTCGGTGTTGCCTTCGAGATCCCGGTAGCGGTGGTGCTGCTGGTGTGGATCGGCGTGGTCGACGTGCAATACCTGAAGAAAATCCGCCCCTACGTGATCATCGGCTGCTTCGTGGTCGGCATGATCCTGACCCCGCCCGACATCTTCTCGCAGACCTTGCTCGCCGTGCCCATGTGGCTGCTGTTCGAGATCGGCGTGCTGTGTGGCAGCCTGATCCGCAAGCGCAGCCACGCCGAAGATGACACGGCAAACGACCCCAACGACCAGCCACCAGCGACCCAGCCGTGAACCTGTTGCTTCTTGAAGAGGCCGACTTCGTGTCGGCCGACCGCGTCGTCCTTGCCGATCGGCGCTTCACCCATATGCAGGAGATTCACCGCGTGGTGGTGGGCGACAGCCTGCGCGTGGGCCGCATCAATGGCCTGATGGGCACCGCCACCGTGGTACGTCTGGCACAGCACGAAGCCGAGCTTGAAGTCGGCTTCGACCAGCCGCCGCCGGCCAAGCTGCCGCTGACCCTGGTGCTGGCCGTGCCGCGGCCAAAAATGCTGCGCAGGCTGTTCCAGACCGTCGCCACACTGGGCGTACAGCGGTTGATCCTGGTCAACAGCTACAAGGTCGAAAAAAGCTTCTGGCAGACGCCGTTCCTCAACCCCGAGAGCATCCGCGACAACCTGATACTGGGCCTGGAACAGGCCCGCGACACGGTGCTGCCCGAGGTGGTCATCGAAAAACGCTTCAAACCGTTCGTCGAAGACCGCCTGCCTGCCATCGCCGACGGCACCCTGGGCCTGGTTGGCCACCCCGGCCCCTACCCCGCGTGCCCGCGCGCCGTCGAAGGCCCGGTGACACTGGCCATTGGCCCCGAGGGCGGCTGGATCCCCTACGAAGTCGAGCTGCTGGGCAAAGCAGGGCTCGCGCCAGTGCAGTTGGGTGACCGCATCCTGCGTGTGGAAACCGCCGTAACAGCCTTGCTTTCAAGGATTTTCTGACAAACGGGTCAGGATTTTCCCATCAAGTTTCCCCGGCGCAGGCCGATGCCTAGGCAACACAACAATAATCCGTGCTGCCAAGTTTACCGGGGAGTCGAACATGTTCCGATGGGTTACCGAAACGCTGGGAAATGTGAGCGTCAATCGCAAACTGGGGCTGGGCTTTGGCCTGGTACTGTTACTGACTTTGGCCATCACCTTCACTGGCTGGCAAGGCATGAACAGCATCATCGACCGTGGTGACAAGCTGGGCAATATCTCGGTCATCAGCCAGGGCACCCAGGAACTGCGCATCGCGCGTCAGCATTACCAGCGCGATCGCAACGAAGCGGCGATCGGCGAACTGGAAAAAGCCCTCGCTGGCCTCGACCGCCAGATCAGCCTCATGCTCGGCCAGATCGAGCAACCCGTCGATCATCAGCGCCTGCAGCAACAGCAGGAGGCGGTGCGCAAATATCAGCAAGCTTTCGCCGACCTCAAGCAGGCCGGGCAACGACGCGAAGCCAGCCGAAGCGCACTGGGTGACAGTGCCGACAAGGCAGCCGAGCTTATCAGCAGGGTGCAGGAGCGCCTGCTGCAAGCCGGCGATATCACGCCCTACCAGAGCACGGTAGAGGTCAGTGCCCTGCTACAGCAAGCACGCTTCCAGGTGCGCGGCTACACCTACAGTGGCGAAGCGAACTACCAGCAGACTGCGCTCAACGCCATCGACCAGGCCATGACCAACCTCAAGGCGCTACCGGCCAAGCTGCCCGCCGAATATGCCGCCAGCCTCGATGACTCGATGTCGGCCCTCGCCGCTTACCGCGATGCGGTCAACCAGTTCGGTAGCGCGCAATCGGCCAGTGATCAGGCCCTGCAGGTGATGACTGATCAAGGCACCGTGCTGATGGATAACAGCCAGAAGATGACGGTTTCACAGACCGAAGTCCGCGATGCAGGCTCGCGCAAGGCAAAAACCTTGCTTGCCTCTGCCACGGCACTGGCGTTGGTACTGGGCCTGCTCGCGGCCTGGGCCATCACTCGGCAGATCATCGTCCCGCTGCGCCAGACACTGGCCGCCGCCGAGCGCGTGGCCAACGGCGACCTGCGCCAGGACCTTCTGGCAACCCGCCGCGACGAGCTGGGGCAGTTGCAGGCCAGCATGCAGCGCATGACCCAAGGCCTGCGCGAACTGATCGGTGGTATCGGTGACGGTGTCACGCAGATAGCCAGCGCCGCCGAAGAGCTTTCGGCGGTAACCGAGCAGACCAGCGCCGGGGTCAACAACCAAAAGGTCGAAACCGACCAGGTGGCCACTGCCATGAACGAAATGGCGGCCACCGTGCATGAAGTGGCACGCAATGCTGAGCAAGCCTCGGAGGCGGCCCTAATGGCGGATCAGCAGGCGCGTGAAGGTGATCGGGTTGTCAGCGAAGCGGTGGCGCAAATCGAGCGCCTGGCCGGTGAAGTGGTCAACTCCAGCGAGGCGATGAACCAGCTCAAGGCCGAAAGCGACAAGATCGGCAGCGTGCTGGATGTGATCAAGTCGGTGGCCCAGCAAACCAACCTGCTGGCCCTCAATGCGGCCATCGAAGCGGCGCGGGCCGGTGAGGCCGGCCGTGGCTTTGCCGTGGTCGCCGACGAAGTGCGCAGCCTGGCGCAGCGTACCCAGCAGTCCACCGAAGAGATCGAAGAGCTGATTGCCGGTTTGCAAAGCGGAACGCAGCGAGTGGCCAGCGTGATGGACGCCAGCCGCCAGCTCACCGACAGCAGCGTCGAGCTGACCCGCCGCGCCGGCACTTCGCTGGAGACCATCACCCGAACCGTGTCGTCGATCCAGGCGATGAACCAGCAGATCGCCACGGCCGCCGAACAGCAGAGTGCGACCGCCGAGGAGATCAACCGCAGCGTGATCAATGTGCGGGATATCTCCGACCAGACTTCGGCGGCGAGTGAGGAGACGGCCAGCTCCAGTGTCGAGCTTGCGCGGCTGGGCACACACCTGCAGAACCTGGTTGGCCGTTTCAGGCTTTAAGCCCACGCCAGCCCTGTCGCAAACGAGCTGCCGACAGGGCTGGTACTAATTCCCACATGCGCTACTGAAGTTTCCTACCTTATTTTCAGGTCAAGTCCTACAAGCCATCCGCCGATGGGCAGGAGTGCCATGCCGGCAAAGCGCCAGCGTGGCTTACCCACTCAACTGGATGGAGACTTGCCATGTTCAGCTACCTCAACCGCAGGATTGGCAACATCAGTGTCGGCGCCAAGCTCGCCTTGGGTTTCGCCGTAGTGCTGCTGCTAACCTTGGCCACCGCGGTCAGTGGCTGGCGCGCTCTGGACGGCGCCATTACCCGCTCGGAACAGCTCAGCGAAATTGGCCGGATCAATGATCTGGTCAAGGATCTGCGTGCCGAGCGCATTACCTATAGGGTGCTGGCCGATGATGCCAGCAAGGCGCAGATAAGCAGCATCCTGCAACAGCTCGACGGCATGCTGACGACACTGCAACAACGCAGTAGTGTCGACGAGTCACGCCAGATACTCACCCAGAAGCTGCAACTGCTGCAGCGGCTGAACGACAACTTTGCCAGCTTGCAGCGTACCGTCGAAAGCCGACGTGCCCTGCGCGAGGCCATGCAGGCGCAGGAACAAAAACTCAACGCCGTCATTGATGAGCTCGAGACTCAGGCATTGCTGAAAATGCCCGCCGATACCCAACAAGGTGGCCTACTGGGGCTGATGGACACCCTCAGCCGCCACGTAGACGGGGCCAATCAGCAAAGCCTCGTGCCGGCCTACACTTTCTCACCGCTAGAGGACTACGCCAAGGTCGGCGAGGTTGCACTGGACGCCGCCGACAAAAGCCTCGAACAACTGATCAAGGCTCTTGCCCCCTTGGGCCTGCCGCGGGCAGTGATGGAGCAGCCTGGCGTCGAGCTGGGCAAGTACCGAGCCACCCTCGGTCAGTATCGAAGCGCCGCCCTGATTGTCGAGCAGTTGCAAAGCGAAATGGAGCAGATGGGCAACGAACTGCGTGCTGTGAGCCTGGAGTTGGGTGAAAGGAAGGTCGAGCAGCGCGACAGCGAAGCACTGGCCGCCCGCTCGCTGTTGACCAGCGTTGCGGTACTGGCCTTGCTGGTGGGCGTAGCAGCCGGCTGGCTGATCACCTTGCAGATCACCCAGCCGCTACGCCAGACCCTGGCGGTGGCAGCGCGCATCGCCCGGGGTGACCTGAGCCAGGTGGAGCCTGTGGGTCGTCGTGACGAAATGGGCCAGCTGCAGGCCAGCATGCAGGAAATGACCCTGGGCCTGCGCAAGCTGATCGGCGGTATCGATCAAGGTGTTGGCCATTTGTCTCAGGCCGCCACACAACTGGCTGCCAGCAGCGAGGACACCAAGCTGCGCATCAGCCAGCAACGTGAGGAAACCGATCAGGTCGCCACTGCCATGAACCAGATGAGCGCCACGGTCCAGGAAGTCGCGCAAAACGCCGAACAAGCTTCATTGGCGGCAACCAACGCCGACCAGCAGGCCCAGCAGGGCGATGAGGTGGTGACTGAAGCCATTGGCCGTATCGAGCAACTGGCCAGGCAAATGGACGACTGCCTGGCAGCTATGCAGCATCTGGCGGGCGAAAGCCAGCGCATTGGCAGCATTCTCGATGTGATCAAGTCGGTCTCCGAGCAAACCAACCTGTTGGCGCTCAACGCTGCCATCGAGGCTGCCCGAGCAGGTGAGGCCGGCCGTGGTTTTGCCGTGGTGGCTGACGAAGTGCGCGGCTTGGCGCAGCGTACACAGCAGTCCACGGAGGAGATCGAGCAATTGATCGAAAGCTTGCACAACGGCACCGACGAGGTGACCAGCCTGCTCGACAACAGCAAGCGCCTGACCGAACAAAGTGTCGAGCTGAGCCGCAAGGCCGGGGATGCCTTGAGCCAGATCACCGATACGGTGTCGAGCATCCAGGGCATGAACCAGCAGATTGCCACGGCCAGCGAGCAACAGAGTGTGGTGGCCGAACAGATAAACCGCAGTGTGATCAGCGTGCGCGATGCGTCAGACCAGACCAGTGCGGCCAGTGAACAAACGGCAGCTTCAAGCGGCGAGCTGGAGCAGCTGGGCCAGCAGCTGCGAGGTATGGTCGGGCGTTTCAGCCTCTGAAAGCTTCAAGCCACAAGCTAAAGGCGAACGCTATGGGCCGCCCATCACCGCCCGGCTTTAGCTTGCAGCTGCTTTCAGAGCACTTGGCGCAGGAACGCTTGCGCCCGCGGATCCTTCGGCGAGGCAAAGAACGCCGCAGGCGCCGAATCCTCCAGCAGCTTGCCGTGATCGAAGAACAGCACGCGGTCGGCCACTTCGCGGGCAAAACCCATTTCATGGGTCACGCAGACCATGGTCATGCCTTCCTGGGCCAGTGTCTTCATCACGTCCAGCACTTCACCGACCATTTCCGGGTCGAGCGCGGAGGTCGGCTCGTCGAACAGCATCACCTTGGGCTCCATCGCCAGCGCACGGGCAATCGCCACCCGTTGCTGCTGACCACCGGAAAGCCGCGAGGGGTACTCATTGGCCTTCTCCGAGATACCCACCTTTTCCAGCAACGCCCGCGCCTTGGCCTCACGCTCTGCCTTGCCACGCTTGCGCACGACCTTCTGCGCCAGGCACAGGTTTTCCAGCACCGTCATGTGCGGGAACAGGTTGAAATGCTGGAACACCATGCCGACTTCGCGGCGGTAGGCGTTGATGTCGGTTTTCGGATCTTCCAACCGCAGCCCGTTGATGGCCACATGGCCCTCGTCGAAATGCTCCAGGCCGTTGAGGCAGCGCAGGAAGGTCGACTTGCCGGACCCCGACGGGCCAAGCACCACGACCACTTCACCCTTGGCCACCTGGGTGGTGACGTTGTCCACCGCACGCACTACCTGGCCTCGGGTGTCGAACACTTTCAAAAGGTCACGGACTTCAATCACTTTGCGCAAGCCTCCGCTCGAGCCGGCTGGCCAGATGCGACAGCGGCAGGTTGATCAGCAGGTACAGGCCTGCCACGCAGAACCAGATCTCGAATGTCGAGAACGAAGTGGTGATGGCCTCACGGCCGCTCTTGGTCAGTTCGGTGATGGCGATCACCGAGACCAGCGAGGTGTCCTTGACCAGGCTGATGAACTGCCCGGCCAGCGGAGGCAGTACGCGTTTGAACGCCTGCGGCAGGATCACGTGGCGCATCGACTGGCTGGCGTTAAGCCCGAGCGAGCGGGCCGCCTCATTCTGCCCCTTGGCGATCGACTGCACGCCCGCCCGCACGATCTCGGCCACGTAAGCACCGGTGAACAGCGCCAGCGCTGCCACCCCGGCGAACTCACGGGACAGGTTGAGCACGGTACCGATGAAGAAGTAGAAGATGAATATCTGCACCAGCAGCGGCGTGCCGCGCACCAGTTCGACATAGACGGTCGACAGGTCGCGCAGGGTCGGGTTGTTCGACAACCGGCACAACCCGGCAAACAGGCCGATCACCAGGCCCAGCGCCCCGGACACTACCGAGATCCACAATGTGGTCCACAGGCCCCAGGCCAGTGGGCCAGCAGCCCAGTGACGGGTGACGCCGACCTGATCACCTTCGGCCACATCGTCACCGCGGCTCAGTTGCAGGCTGTCCTTGGCCACATCGAGCACCTGCTCACCGCCGTTCTCATCCTTGAGCGTAACGCGGGCGTTATCGCCGGAGACGACGATGTCCTGCACCGTGCCGTAATCGCTGGCACGCTGCACGTCCTCGGCCTTGTAGGCAAAGTATTGTGGTACGCGGTTCCAGCGCCACTCGTAGGAAATCATCGAGGTGGCCAGGTACAGGCTGATCGCCAGGCCCACCAGGACCAGCGCCGTCAGCGCATGCCAGGGCCATTGGGCTTTCTTGTGTTTGATCACGGGGTTACTCCAGAAAGCGGCAAGCCGCAAGCCACAAGCTGCAAGGAAAAGCAGCCCGCGTATTGGCCCACCTCCTCTTGCAGCTTGCAGCTTGCGGCTTGAAGCTACTTCTTATTCCATTTCCTTCAGCCAGTCCTTGTTCTTGAACCACTTGTCGTGGATACGATCGTAGGTCCCGTCATGCTTGATCTGGTGCAGGAAGTTGTTGATGAAGTTGATGCTGTCGTAATCGCCCTTCTTCAAGCCGAATGCCAGCGGCTCGTAGGTGAAGGGCTCGTCGAGGAACAGCAGCTTGCCGGCACCGGCCTTGTCGACCGCCACCACGTTGTACGGCGCATCGTAGACAAAGGCATCAGCCTTGCCGTTGACCACGTCCATCACCGCTTCCTGCTCATTGTCGTAGCCATGGTACGTGGCCTTGGCGATCAGCTTCTTGGCGACCATCTCGCCGGTGGTACCGAGCTTGGAGGTGATGCGGTACTTCTCGTTGTTCAGGTCTTTGTACGACTTGATCTCGCCAGCCAGATCCTTGCGGATCAGCAGGGTCTGGCCAACCACGATGAACGGTTCGCTGAAGTTCAGGCGCAGGTTGCGTTCCTGGGTCAGGGTCATGCCGCTGCCGATCATGTCGAACTTGTCGGTCAGCAGGGCCGGGATGATGCCGTCATAGGCGGTGGAAACGGTCTCCAGCTTGACGCCCATGGATTTGGCCATGGCTTTGAGAATATCGACTTCGAAGCCGATGATTTCGCCGCGCTTGTTGGTCATCTGGAACGGCATGTAGGTCGGGTCCATGCCCACCCGCAAGGTACCGCGCTTGACCGCGTCGTCGATGGCACCGGCCTGGGCCGAGGCCACCGCGACCAGCGCCGTGACGCCGACCAGCAGCCGCGAAAGGTATTTCTTCATCATCACCAAGTCCCCTAGCAAGAAAAGTAGCGAATCTTATTGTTGGCACGGCCGTACCGGCCGGCGTGGCTTATCGGAGAGGGATGCTAACGCATGGCGGCCCTGGGACCTAGAGCCGGGGGGGACTTTGTTGGCCAAAATCCGAGGGGATGAGAAAGATTGGAAAACCCTGTCGCCGGCAAGCCGGCGAAAGGGCCGCATAGCGGCCCCTAGGGTAGATCAGGCGCCAACCAGGCTAGGTTGCGCCTCGTCCGCCGGGTGCAACGGCAACAACGGCGAATGTGGGTCGTTGTTGATCGATGCACGCCACACGTCGATCCAGGCGGCATTGTGCTCGGCCCATACCTGTGCATGCAGGCGCGCCAAGGCGACCGGGTCGCTCAGCAAGGCAAGGCGAGTACCCAGGTCCAGCCCCTTGGGCCCGACCTCGATCGCCTTGGCAAGGCGCTCGGCGCGCATCGCCTCGATCGGTGCTGCCTGGCCATGACGGGCAGTGGCCATGGCACAGGCCAAGGCGTTCTGCCGAGGGTCGACCACAGCGCGGACAAAGCCGTCGTGCAGGGCGTGCCAGCGGTTCTCGTGGGTGTACTGGTCGGTGGCGAGCAGCTCCTGGGGCGTTGCGTACTCCTCAGGGATCAGGAACAGCTTCTCGTCCTTGGCCGCCAGGCCCAGGCGTGTGCGGCTGGAGATCACCGAAACGGGGATCGACAGCACCAGCGAACCAACGATCGGCGCCAGCCACCACAGGAAGCTCGGGTTCAGCCACGCCACCAGCGCCGCCCAGGCAATACCCAACAGGGTTTGCGGGCCGTGGCGACGTACCGCCTCGCTCCACGGGGTGGAGTCGTCGTCACGCTGCGGCGAGTTCCAGGTCGCAGCCCAGCCGAGGAATGCGGCCAGCACGAAGCGGGTGTGGAAGATCATCCGCACTGGCGCCAGCAGCATGGAGAACAGCATCTCCATCAGCATCGACAAGGTGACCTTGAACCGCCCGCCGAACTCGACCGCGCCCTTGGCCCAGATCAGGATGATACTGAGCAGCTTGGGCAAGAACAGCAGCACGATGGTGGTGGAGAACAGCGCGACGGCCTTCTCCGGGTGCCACTGCGGCCACAGCGGGTAGAGCTGGTACGGCTCGATGAAGTATTGCGGCTCCATCAGCGTGTTGGTTGCCAGCAGCGCGGTCGACAGCACCAGGAAGAAGAACCACAGCGGCGCCGACAGGTAAGACATCACGCCCGTGAGGAACACCGCACGGTGCACCGGGTGCATGCCCTTGACCAGGAACAGGCGGAAGTTCATCAGGTTGCCGTGGCACCAGCGGCGGTCGCGCTTGAGCTCGTCGAGCAGGTTCGGCGGCAGCTCTTCATAGCTGCCCGGCAGGTCATAGGCAATCCACACGCCCCAGCCGGCACGGCGCATCAGCGCCGCTTCGACGAAGTCGTGGGAAAGGATCGCGCCGGCGAAAGCGCCCTTGCCAGGCAACGGCGCCAGGGCGCAGTGCTCGATGAAAGGCTTCATGCGGATGATCGCGTTGTGGCCCCAGTAGTGCGACTCGCCCAGTTGCCAGAAGTGCAGGCCGGCGGTGAACAGCGGGCCGTACACGCGGGTGGCGAACTGCTGCATGCGCGCATACAGCGTGTCCATACCCGACGCTTTGGGCGCGGTCTGGATGATGCCAGCGTCCGGATTGGCCTCCATCAGGCGTACCAGGCTGCTCAGGCACTCGCCACTCATGACGCTGTCGGCGTCGAGCACGACCATGTACTTGTATTCGCCACCCCAGCGACGGCAGAAGTCGTCGAGGTTGCCGCTCTTGCGCTTCACGCGGCGGCGGCGGCGGCGGTAGAAGATGCGGCCGAAGCCTTTGGTCTCGCGGCACACGTCCAGCCAGGCCTGTTGCTCGGCCACGGCAATGTCAGTGTCGTTGGTATCGCTGAGCACGAAGAAATCGAAACGGTCGAGGTTGCCGCTGGCGGCGACCGACTCGAAGGTCGCCCGCAGCCCTGCGAACACGCGCGGCACGTCTTCGTTGCAAATAGGCATCACCAGCGCGGTACGTGCTTCAGGAGCGATCGGCTCGCTGCCGGCACTGCTGCCGGAGATACGGTATTTGTCGCGGCCGGTGAGCAGCTCGAGGAAGCCCATCAGCGCCGTCCAGAAGCCCGCCGACACCCAGCAGAAGAGGATGCCGAAGAGGATCAGGATGGACGTCTGCAACGCATACGGCCAGACCTGCACTACGGTGTCCCACAGTGGCTGGTTGACCACTTCGTCGAGGTCGACGAACGACCAGCCCTGGTAAGGCAGGATGCCCTTCATGTACCAGCCGGCGACGAGCGTCTGGCCGATCATGAGGGTCAGCAGGATATAGCGGCGAATCGAGCCGACCGTGCGCCAGCGCGCCAGCGGCAACTCGCGCTTTGGCGGCTGCGGCGCGTTGGGGCGGCCGGTCATGCGCCGCCACATGCGGATCAGCACATTGGTGCGCCATGGCTCGGGCACGACCCGGGTACGCTTGATCGGCGGTGCGATCTTCAGGCAAAGCCGGCCGCTGCCGTCGACGCCAAGCATCTGGGCATCTTCCAGTTCGGCCGCGCTGCCTACAGTCAGGCGCGGGCCCACCGAGGCCTGCACGGCCTCAGTGGTGGTGGCGGTCGCATTGCCCGCCAGGCGTTGGTGCAACTCACTGAACGAGGTGCAACTGGCGAGTTCCGCGCGCTGCTCATCGCTCAGTGGGAGGTGGGCCAGGTACTCGCCAAGCGATTCCGGCCTTGCGCTTGAGTTACTCATCGGCAGGCAACTGATAGCTCCAGGTCTCGGTCAGCACTTTTTCGGTGGTGGCCGGGGTCCCGTTGGTGGATGCCGCATCGGCGGCAGGTTGTTCGGCCTTGGCAGGTTGTTCGGCCTTGGCAGGTTGCTCGGCCTTGGCGGCTTTTTCAGCCTTGCCATGCTTGGCTGCGGTCTTGTCGTGCTTGGTTTCTTCGGCAGGCTTGGCCGCTTCGACCGGAACATCGCTGACCAGTGCGGCCCGCATCTCGGTAGCCTTCTTGGCTTCCTTGATCTTCAACCGCAAAGTCAGGCGCCAGCCCTTGGTCTCTGGGTTATAGCGCAGATTGTTCTCGACCACTTCTGCGTTGTCGCCGACGCTGATCTGGCTGCGTACAGCGGCGTCTTCCGGCAGGGCTGCCAAGGCCGGGCCGGCGAAGTCGACCAGGAACGCTACGCTACCGTCTGGTTGACGGATCAGGTTGGACTGCTTGACGTCACCGGTGGAACGCATGGTCTGGGTAACCGAACCCAGCTCCTGGGCCTGGAAACGCGACTCGTCGATGGTCCAGTGCATGCGGTAGTCGTACTCGAACGGCTTGCCCGGCTCCGGCAGGGTTTCCGGGCTCCAGAAGGCAACGATATTGTCGTTGGTTTCGTCGGCAGTCGGGATCTCGACCAGATCGACGGTGCCTTTGCCCCAGTCGCCCTTAGGCTCGATCCAGGCGCTCGGACGCTTCTGGTAGTTGTCGTCGAGGTCTTCGTAATCCTTGAAATCGCGATGACGCTGCATCAGGCCGAAACCGCGCGGGTTCTCGACGCTGAAGTTGCTCACCGACAGGTGTTTGGGGTTGTTCAGCGGGCGCCACAGCCACTCGCCGTTACCGGCGTGGATCGACAGGCCTTCGGAGTCATGCAGGGCCGGGCGATAGTTCATGACCTTGGAGGGCTGGTTAGGGCCGAACAGGTACATGCTGGTCAGCGGCGCGATGCCCAGACGGCTGACGTGGTCACGCAGGAACACGCGGGACTGCACATCGACCACGGTATCGTTGCCCGGGCGCAGGATCAGCTTGTAGGCACCGGTTGAGCGCGGCGAATCCAGCAAGGCGTAGATCACCAGGTGCTTGTCGGCCGGCTTGGGTTTCTCGACCCAGAATTCGGTGAACCGCGGGAACTCTTCGCCCGACGGCAGCGCGGTGTCGATGGCCAGGCCACGGGCCGACAGGCCGTACACATGCCCTTTGCCGACCACACGGAAATAACTGGCCCCCAGCAGGGTCATGATTTCATCCTGCTTGTCGGCCTTGTTGATCGGGTAAAGCACGCGGAAACCGGCGTAGCCCAGGTTCTTGGTGGTATCCGGGTCGTGGGGCACGTCGCCGAACTCGAAACGGCTCGGGTCGTACTTGATTTCCTCGACGGTGGTGGCGGTGACTTCGTTGATTTTCACCGGCGTGTCGAAGTGCATGCCCTGGTGGTAGAAGGACAGCTTGAACGGCGTCTTGTCCTTGGCCCACTCGGCCTTTTCCTGCAGGAAGCGAATCTTCTGGTAGTCGGCGAACTTCATGTCGCGGAAGACTGCCGGCAGATTGCTTTTCGGTGCTTCGTACTTCTGGCCGGCGAGATCCTTTGCCTTGGCTGCAACATCGTCAAGATTGAATGCCCACAGCTGGCCCGCGCTCATCAGGCCGACCAGTGCGGCACTGGCCATCAGGGCCTTGCGCAGCCGATTGCCGGGGATTCTAGATGCTTTATGGGGACTAACAATCACGAGCAACCCTCGCCGAAAACAGATCATGAAACCAACGGCCAGCGACAAATGCCGGGTTGGCGAGCACTGTTCGGACCCCGTGAGGGCGTAATGATTCCCCAAACGGTTCCAGACAATGCTCGAGTCAGAGTAAAACGAACCTGCGAACGCAGGCCCTAACAGCGCGCGATTATCCAGCAGGATGCGTTACAACGCATCAGGCTGGATCAACTATTTATCGTACAAAACACCTTGTTTCGCGCAACCAAGGCCGTTTTTTCCTTCATATTTGTAACAGAAAAGTCACAGGGCCATCATTGACCAGGTGCACCTGCATGTCAGCACCGAATCGGCCGCTTGCCACATCTGCATGCTGGCCCTGGGCTTGCTGCAAAAGATAGTCGAACAGTTCGGCACCGAGCGCTGGCGGCGCAGCCGTCGAAAAGCTCGGACGCATGCCACTGCGGGTGTCCGCAGCCAAGGTGAACTGGGACACCAGCAGCAAACCGCCGCCCACATCCTTGAGGGATAGGTTCATCTTGCCCTGCTCATCGCTGAAAACGCGGTAGTTGAGCAACTTGTGCAACAGCTTATCGGCCTGTTCACGGGTATCTTCAGGCTCTACCGCCACCAGCACCAACAAGCCTTGGTCGATGGCGCCGACAATTTCACCCGCCACCTCTACCCGCGCGCCGCGTACACGCTGCAGCAGCCCCTTCATGCTTCTTCCAGCGGCAAATCGAGCAGGCGACGGGCCATCTGATCGGCTGCCCGTACCAGCGCATCGGTGATCCCAGGCTCGGACGCCGCATGGCCCGCGTCGCGGATCACCTTCAGCTCACTGTTGGGCCATGCCTGGTGCAACGCCCAGGCGTTATCCAGCGGGCAGATCACATCATAGCGGCCATGCACGATCACGGCCGGCAGGTGGGCGATCTTGGGCATGTCGCGGATCAACTGGTCGGGTGCAAGGAACGCGTTGTTCATGAAGTAGTGGCATTCGATGCGGGCGATGGACAAGGCCCGCTGCGGCTCGGAGAAGCGGTCGATCACTAGCGGATTGGGGCGCAGGGTGGCAGTGCGGCCCTCCCAGGTGGACCAGGCCTTGGCGGCATGCATCTGGGCGATCTGATCGTTGCCGGTCAGGCGCTTGTGGAATGCCTTGACCAGGTCATTACGCTCATCCGGCGGAATCGGCGCGATGTAGTCCTGCCAGTAATCGGGGAACAGGCGGCTGGCGCCCTCCTGATAGAACCACTCGATCTCTTGCGGGCGGCACAGGAAGATGCCGCGCAGGATCAGGCCGTGAACCCGCTCGGGGTGGGTCTGGGCATAAGCCAGGGCCAGGGTCGAGCCCCAGGAGCCGCCGAATAGCACCCACTTGTCGATGCCCAGGTGCTCGCGAATGCGCTCCAGATCCTCGACCAGGTGCCAGGTGGTGTTGTTCTCCAGGCTTGCGTGCGGGGTGGAACGGCCGCAACCGCGCTGATCGAACGTGATGATGCGGTACAGGTTGGGGTCGAAATAGCAACGGCTCTGGGCATCGCAACCCGCGCCCGGGCCACCGTGAATGAACACCACCGGCAGACCTTCAGGCGAGCCGCTTTCATCGACATACAGCACATGCGGCGCTTCCACGGCCAGATCGTGCCGGGCGTAGGGTTTGATCTGCGGGTAGAGGGTCTGCATTGCGCACTCCGTGTGAGGATTTAGTCTGCCGTTGGGCATCATAAACCTGAATTGCGCTTTGAGCATGTGTCAGAAGACATCTCTCCCGCACAAGCCTGCCATGCCTCTGCCGCTGCGCTGACACCACGCCAGATTTATCTACCCCACCGACGCTTGGCCACTCTCCATAGTCCTTTGCCCCGTTTCCCGCAATGGACCTCACCATGCCTAGCCCAACCGGCAAGCCCCACACCTCGCCAGATACCCCATACGCCACCATCGAGCAAAAAATCCCTGCCTGGCTGAAAACAGCTTCCCCTGACACCCTGCGCCCAATGCGCAACTGGAAGCAGGCCCCCGCCTGGCTGGCCACGGCAATCCTGCAAATGCCGGACATCGCCAAAGCCTGGCGTGACGAGCATGCGCGCCACCGCGACCACGCGGCACAGGTGCGCAGGCTGTTTGAAGCACTTCCCGACCTGCAGAGCTACGCCAGGCAGCAACTGACAGACGCAATCACCGAGCGGTTTGGCCTGACTGTCGATGTGGACAACTGCTACCTGATGGATGCACGCCTTATCGACATGGTCAATGCCATCGACAGCCGTCAGGCCATCGACCGCGCCACCCGCTCGCTGCTGCACTGCGCCCTGCACAACTTCGATGCTGCAGCCGCAGTCGAGGGTGGGATGGATGCCGATGGCGGGCCACTGAAGAAATCCGTCATCCTCGATCACCGACGTTTCATGGGCACGGTGCCCATCACCAACACCCTGGACATCACAGCCGAGGCGTTTGCCGAGCTGTGCCGTGAGCTGGACCTGGGCCGCAAATACCACGACAAGGTTCACGCCATCTACTATCCCGAAGCCACAGCACAGCTGAGCGCCGATGAAGCTGCGCTGAACGTGTATCAAGCCTTGGGCCGCGCCGAGGTCTCGGCATTTAGGCAATCCCTGCATTTCGCCCGCCTCAAGGGCGACATAAGCGAGGTGCTGTACACCACCGCCCTTGCCACCCCCCTCGACCAACTGCCAGCCGAATCGGCAAGACCAGCGGTAGCCTTCAGCCTGCTCACACTCTGGGAAACCGAACTCACCGGTGTTGCGCTCATCACCTTGCGGACATCGGCTCAAGACACCGTGGCGCTCTACATACCTGATGACAGCGAGGCACCGCTCAAGGAATTCCCCTCCCTGAAAGCCTTGCAGGCCGATCTGAGCAGTCGGCTACGGGCGAACATCGCTTACCTGGACAGGCATGTTGCCGACCGCGACAAGGCCTCGGTGACCGCCCGCCTCAAGAACCGCCTGACCCCCATCGGCTGGAGTGTGCGCGGCCTGCATGAGCGGGTGCCGGATCCGCATGCAACGCTGTACCCGCTCGCCCAGCCGTTCCGTCATGCATTTCAGGGTGTCATGGCCTTCCAGAAAGCCGAGCGCCACGAAAAAGATGTGCTTTTCCACGCTGTACCGACAGAGATCGTCGACCGACGTGCCGCCTTCGCCCACCGACAGTTGATTGCCGGCAGGGTACTGACGGGCTTGAACATCGCAGGCTTTTTCGTGCCGGGCCTGGGCGAGGTCATGATGGCTATATGCCTGACGCAGCTGGCCTGTGAAGTCTATGAAGGAATCGAAGCGTGGAACAACGACGAACGCGAGACGGCCTACGGGTATCTGGTCGATGTTGTCGAGAACGTGGCGCTCATGGTGGCGCTCTCTGCCGCAGCCAAGGCATTGAAGAACCAAGGGGAAGGTGCTGGAGGTGCACCGGCAGTGGAACAGGAGGTGGAACGTATTCCCGTGGAAACACCCTCCTTTATCGAAGAGCTGGAAAATGTCGAATTGCCCGATGGCGAGGCTCGCCTGTGGAAGCCCGACCTGACGCCGTACCGCAGCCCCCAGGTGCTGCCCGTAAACCTGGAGCCCGATGAACACGGCCTGCTTCACTATCAAGGCAAGCGCTGGCTTGTCCTGCAGGGTAACCAGTACATCGTCAGGCCAGCCGCGCAAACTGGCGAGTACCGCCTCGTGCACCCGTCCAGGCCTGTGGCACATGAGCCAGCGCTTCGCCATAACGGCGCCGGCGCCTGGTTGTTGCCGCTGGAGCACCCTCTGCAATGGCCAATAACCACCCTGGTGCAACGCATGGGCCTTGCGGGCCGGCAATTCTCAGAAGAAACAGCCTTGCAGATACTGCGTGTCTGCGACGTACATGAAGACGTTCTGCGCCATGCCCTGACCGAGAACCTGAGGCTGCCTGCCCTGCTTGAAGACACCTTGGCCCGATTCAGGCTGGACCAGGCCGTCCGCCAGTTGCCTGACAGGAGCCAATGGCCCGCTGAGCTCGAACGTGCCTACGCGCGCCTGCCAGCAAGCCAGGCTACCGGCGCGGCAGTCACTCAGCGGGTATATCCGAACCTGCCCGCAGCAATCACCGATGAGTTGTTACGCAACGCCGCCAGCGCCGAACTTGCGGCACTCGGCACGGGCAAGCTGCCTATGCGCCTGAATGAAGAGATACGCGTCTTCCAGCAGCAGGTACGCCTCGCCCGGGCCTATGAAGGGTTATTCCTGAGCAGCGTTCGTAACGGCGACACCGATCGGCTGATCATGCACTCACTCGAACAGCTGCCTGGCTGGCCAAGTGAGATCAGGCTCGAGCTTCGCCAGCACCGTTTCTGGCCTGCTCATCGCGAAAACGTGGGGCCAACGGATGCACGGCATTTCAGGGTCATTACCAGCGCTGAGGCAGGGTATATCGTCCACGCCGAGGCAGGGGAGCAAACCCCGGTCACCGTACATGGCGATCTGTGTACGGCTCTATATTCAGCGCTGCCCCAGGCAATGGCCCAACTGGGCATTGTAAAAGGGGCTAACTTGCGCCTGCGGTTGCAGGAAGGCCCACTGTTGTCACGTGCCTCACTCAGGCAGGTGCTGGGCATGCGACCTGTGCGGCCAGGTTACCGCTCCCCCATGCGGCTCGCCGACGGGCGCATTGGGTATCCCTTGAGTGGTGGCCTGCCGACAGCGCCAGGTATCAGCCGCCATATCTTGCTTGATGCCGTCAACGCAACAGGGCTCACCGAACACACACCCAGATCGGCGGATCAGATTCTGATGATCATCGCCCGCAATGGACGCAACCCGCAGCAAGTGCTTGGACGGCTGGAGCAACTGGTGGATCAACGCCTGGAGATGCAAAGCCGGCTGGACGACTGGAACGAGGGCATTTCGTCAGAGTCCGATCAGGCAGCGCAGCAATACAGCGCCCTGCGGCAAGCAATCATGCAGCACTGGTACGACACGGCATTGATCGAGGGTGACAGCCACACCAACGAGTTGAGCCTGGAGCACGTGCCCCTGGCCGATATCCCCATGACGCTGCCGGCGTTCTTCACCTCAAACATTCGCAGGTTGCGGATTTACGACCTGCCATCAGGCACCCTCGCCGGTTGGGCGCAGAACGAACGCCTGCTGCAACGCCTGCTCAGGCAGGTGCCGCAACTTGAATCTTTGGAGATCAGCCGAGCCTACGACCCCACCGCTACACCGTCCTCTTTCATTTTCAGCATCCCTACGATCACCGAACACTTGCCTGGGTTGCGAGCACTGAGGTTCATCAACCAGAACGTCGCACTCACCTCCAATGACTTGAGCCAACTGGCCCAGATGCCTCAGCTCAGGCACCTGGACCTGAGCGGCAATCGCTTCGCCCAGCGCGAAAGCCCCAGCTTCCATGAGCTTTCTCTGGACTACCTCGGCCTGAACACCATGCAACTGCATCAATGGCCTATCGGGCTGGGCAGCGACGCCCTGGAGCGAATTGCTCACCTCTCGCTGCGTAACAACAACCTCCGGTCGCTGCCCTCGTTCCTGTTCAACGAAGCAGAAGCGATCCAACGTCCATCGAGTATTTCGCTGGAGGGTAACGACATCAATGAAAGCCATCTGCAGCGCCTGCTACTGAGCGAGAGCCGGATGAATGTGCAGGTCAATGTGGATCACCCGCCTGAACTGACCCAACGACTCGAGCGGATCCAGAATGAGCGCCAACAACTGCGCGAGGCGATCGAGGGCTGGGCGCAAGCCTCAAGCTCCAATGCCCCGCTGACCCAAGCGGTGCTTGAAGACAGGCAACGCATCGAAGTGGCGATCACCGAGTTCTGGTCCAGGCAGGAGCAGGGCCTGCAATACCTTAGGCTGCAGCTTGAAGATGTGGCGCTTGAGCACTTCCCGAGACGGCTGCCGGGCTTCTTCGGTGAGCGCGTAACCGCCTTGACGCTGACGCGCGTCAGCGGCTCAACCGCTCAGCTCGACGAATTGCTGGGCCGCTTCCCCAATATCACCCGGCTGACCCTCGAAGCGCACTTAGCGCCAATGCCATCGCTGCCATCGGCCCTGGCACGGTTGCAGCGGCTCGCGCATCTGGAATTTCGCAGCATGGGCCTGGAGATCGACCAGGCCATGATCGAAACCTTCAGCCGTTTGCCGCAACTTTCGTCGCTGGATCTGTCGGGTAACCAGGTCGGTGCCATTACCCGGATACCAGCAAACCTCTCGTCGAACCTGACATCACTGAGCCTGACCAACATGAACCTGCACGCCTGGCCAGCCTGGTGCGATGCCCTGCTGCCATTGGAATTGTTGGATTTGAGTTCCAACCATATCTCGGAGCTGCCCGACCATATTCTGGAAAACATCCACAACCCGATGCCGATCTCGTCGATTTCGATGTTCGACAACCCTCTGTCAGAGGATACGATCCAACGAGTGCGCACGTTCTCTGACAGTCAGCACAGCCTCTCCTTCGCCCTCGACATCCCCGATAACCTTGTCCTGCTTGAATCTTCTGATGAGGGTTCACTGCTCGATCATCCTCACTTCCCAGTGCCCTTCGCTGGCGACGACTCACCAAGGCTGGAGGATTGGGCGCTTGGCAACGAAGCGCAGAACGAAGCACTGAGCGACTGCTGGCAAAGGCTGCAGACCCTCGAAGGGGGCCATAACCTGCTGGCCCTCGCTGGCCGCTTGCGCAATGCGGCGCCCTACCTCGACCCTACCTCGCAAGCCGCATTCTGCGAGCGCGTGCGCATGATGCTGGTGATAGCGGCAACCCATGAGCATGAGCTGCCAACCATGAGCAGCATCGCCGCGGCGGCCCTGCCCGACCCGGTGACCGGCTCACAGACCTGCCACGATGGCGCGCTGCAGGAGTTCAACAATATCGAGCTTTACCTGATGTCGAACCGCATCCTCACTGACGCGGGCGATTCCTTGCCGGCCTTTTATCGGCGCCTGCTTCAACTGTACCGGATCGGTCAGCTGGAACTGCTGGCCAACAGCCGGACAGGCCAGGGTGACCTTGTCTCGGTACGCCTGGCTTACCGCCGGGAGCTGGCCCGGGAGCTGGACCTGCCGATTGCTGACAGTATGCGTTTTCGCGGCGCGGCCATGCTGGCACCGGGCGAGATTTCCAGTGTTCTGGAACGCGTCAGGCAAAAGGAAAACAGTGATGCGTTCATCCAGTACATGCTGGCAAACGATGACTGGACCCGCCGATTGCGCGCTGAATATCCCGGCCAGTTTGCCGAGATAGAGCAACGCTTTGGCGAGCACGTGCTCGAACTGGCTGCGCTCGACCTGCCGCTGACGGAGGAGCTGGTATTGCAGCAAAACCTGCAAAACGACAAAGACCATCAAGAGCTGGAGCTGCTTCAGGAACTGACCCGTATGCAGGGCCGGCACGAATGATCACACCCTGAAACGAACTGCGAGGGCCTTCCCAACCGGCCAGGCCTTCGCCAGTCACTGTGCATAGTGCTCCCGCCCCCACGCCAACATGGCCGTCAAAAGCTGGTGCAGGACGGCTTGCGTCGGTTGTGCCAAATCTTCGCGATAATCGAACGGTATGCTCTCTTCCATGTAGGTACTTTGCGCCAGCTCCAGTTGCACAGCATGGATATGTCCGCCAGGGTCGCCATAATGCCGGGTGATGTGCCCGCCCTTGAAGCGGCCATTGAGCACATGGCTATAGCCTTGCGCTTGTGCGCATGCGCTTTGCAACCGTTCGGCCAGTGCCGGAGCACAACTGGCACCATTGAAGGTGCCCAGATTGAAGTCTGGCAAGCTGCCTTCGAACAGGTGGGGGATGAAAGAGCGGATCGAGTGGGCATCCCATAGCAGTGCGTAGCCGAACTCGCTGCGCAAGCGTGCCAGCTCGTGCTCGATGAGCTGGTGATACGGCCGCCAGATTCGCTCGAGATAAACCTTACGCTCATTGGCAGAAGGCTCGCAGCCTTCCTTGAACAGCGGCTGCCCTTCGAACAACACCGACGGATACAGGCCCGTGGTTGCACCTGCGTACAAAGGCGTGTCGTCATCCGGCCGGTTAAGGTCGATGACGAAGCGCGAATACTCTGCCGCCACCACACTGGCCCCCAGCTCATGGGCGAAATCGTAGAGGCGCGGGATATGCCAGTCGGTGTCCGGCAGGCTGCGCGCCTCGTCGACCAGGCCGTCGCGCACGGCCGGGGTCAGCTTGAGCCCCGCATGGGGCATGCTGATCAGCAGGGGCAAACGGCCCTGGTGGAAGCTCAGTACCTTGTCCATCTCGCCTCGCTCAGTGGGATATTTCATGGCCTTTGCGCACCACGCGCTTGGGCAGGTCGCCGCCCAGCCAATAGGCCAGGTCGGCGGGGCGCTCGATCTGCCAGGCGACAAAGTCCGCCACCTTGCCGACCTCCAGCGAACCATGGGTGTCGCCCATGCCCAGCGCCGTGGCGGCATGGATGGTAACGCCAGCCAGGGCTTCTTCCGGCGTCATGCGAAACAGCGTGCACCCCATGTTCAGCATCAGCCGCAGCGACAGACCTGGCGATGTGCCAGGATTGAGGTCGCTGGCAAGGGCAATCCTCACGCCGTGGCGGCGCAAGGCGTCCATTGGAGGCAGTTGGGTTTCGCGCAGGAAGTAGAACGCGCCGGGCAGCAGCACGGCGACAGTGCCGGCCTCGGCCATGGCCACGGCGTCTTCCTCGGTCATGAATTCCAGGTGGTCGGCCGACAGCGCCTGGTAGCGCGCTGCCAGGCTGGAGCCGTGCAGCGACGAGAGCTGCTCGGCGTGCAGCTTGACCGGCAGGCCCAGTTCGCGGGCCTTGATGAACACCCGCTCGACCTGCGCCGGGGAAAACGCCAGGTGCTCGCAAAACGCGTCCACAGCGTCCACCAACCCCTCGGCGGCGAGTGCAGGCAGCATCTGGTCGCAGATATGCGCAATGTAGTCGTCGGCGCGACCGGCATATTCCGGCGGCAAGGCGTGGGCGGCCAGGCAGGTAGCGCGCACAGCAACCGGCAATTCGTCGGCCAGGCGCCTGGCCACACGGAGCATCTTGCGCTCGTTGGCCAGGTCCAGGCCGTAGCCGGACTTGATTTCGATTGTGGTTACACCATCGCGCATCAGCGCCTGTACCCGCTGGCGGGCACTGGCGAACAGCTCATCCTCGCTGGCCGCGCGGGTGGCCCGCACGGTACTGGCGATGCCCCCGCCTTGCGCAGCGATTTGGGCATAACTCACACCCTGCAAGCGCTGCTCGAACTCGCCACTGCGGTTGCCACCGAACACGGCGTGGGTGTGGCAGTCGATCAGCCCGGGGGTGACCCAGGCATTGCCCAGGTCAACCGTACGTTGCGCCTCGACCGGCCGCATTTCGCTACGTGGGCCGAGCCATTCGATCACGCCGCCGCTGGTAACGATCGCTGCGTCCTCGATGATCGAGTAACGGCCGTCCACCAGGGTTGCCACATGGCAGTGCTGCCAGAGGGTTCTCATATGCAATCTCCTGAACTAGCGATGCAGCTCGGCCGCTGCCTGGGCCACCTCGCCCTGCCCTGCTCGCGGCTTGCACCACAACAGGTAGGACGCAACCAGGAACACCACCCAGATCACACCGACAAGCAACGCTGCCTGTGTATCGGGGAAGTAACCGAGCACGCCAAAGATGAACACCATGAACGCAATGGCCATGGCCGGGCCGTAGGGCCAGAACGGTACCGGGAACTTGAGCCGAGCCGCTTCCTCGCGGCTCATGCTGCGGCGCATGGCAACCTGGGTAACCAGGATCATCAACCACACCCACACGGTGGCGAACGTGGCGATGGACGCGATCAGCAGAAACACGTTCTCGGGGATCAGGTAGTTGAGCACCACGCCAATCAACAGCGCAGCCCCCATCACCACCACGGTCATCCACGGCACTCCGTGCCTGGACAGCTGGCTGAAGCCGCGTGGCGCATGGCCTTGCTGGGCCAGGCCGTACATCATGCGACCCGCGCCGAAGATGTCACTGTTGATGGCAGAAACCGCAGCGGAAATCACCACGACGTTGAGCACTGCCGCCGCCGATCCGATGCCCAGGTTGCTGAATATCTGCACGAAGGGGCTACCTTCGCTGCCGATCTGCGGCCACGGGTAAAGGCACATCAGCACGAACAGGGTCAGTACGTAGAACAGCAGGATACGCAACGGCACGGCATTGATGGCCCTGGGGATGACCCGTTGCGGGTCCTTGGCCTCACCGGCAGTGACGCCGATGATTTCGATGCCGCCGAAGGCGAACATGACCACCGCGAAGGACGCGATCAAGCCGCCGACGCCATTGGGCATGAAGCCGCCGTGCTCGACCAGGTTACTCAAACCGACCGCATGCCCGGTGCCAACCTGGCTTAAGCCGAAAGCCATGATGCCAAGGCCGGCAAGGATCATCGCGACGATGGCACCGACCTTGAGCAGCGACAGCCAGAACTCCATCTCGCCGAACACCTTGACGTTGCACAGGTTCAGGCCACCGATCAGGAAGACGATGCCCAGCACCCAGATCCAGCGGGCCACTTCAGGAAACCAGAAGCCCATGTAGATACCAAAGGCGGTGACATCGGCGATGGCGACGATGACCATTTCGAAGGCGTAGGTCCAACCGAGGATGAAGCCGGCCATGGGGCCGAGGTAGGTGGTGGCGTAATGGCCGAAGGAGCCGGCGACCGGGTTGTGCACGGCCATCTCGCCGAGGGCGCGCATGACCATGAACACGGCTGCGCCGCCAATCAGGTAGGCCAGCAGCACGGCCGGCCCGGCCATCTGGATGGCAGAGGCCGAACCGTAGAAAAGCCCGGTACCGATTGCGGAACCGAGCGCCATGAAACGGATGTGGCGGGCCGATAGCCCACGCTTGAGACCTTGAGCTTGTTGCATGTCACGTCCTGATCTTGTTTTTGTGGTCGTGAGATCGAATGGGCCGCATGGCGGCCCCAAAGGCATCACAGGCTGGGCAGAACGCCTGCCGGCAGCAGGCCGGTCAGGCTGCCCTTGGCCAACAGCTCGACGGCCTTTTCGATATCCGGCGCAAAGAAACGGTCACGGTCGTAGTGCGGCACTTCGCTGCGCAGCGCCTGGCGCGCCTGCTCCAGCTTGGCCGAGGTCTTGAGCCCCTTGCGCAGATCCAGCCCCTGGCAGGCGCCCAGCCATTCGATGGCCAGCACGCCGCGGGTGTTCTCGGCCATTTCCCACAGGCGCTTGCCCGCAGCTGGGGCCATCGACACGTGGTCTTCCTGGTTGGCCGAGGTGGGCAGGCTGTCGACGCTGTGGGGGTGCGACAGGGCCTTGTTCTCGCTGGCCAGGGCCGCAGCCGTGACCTGAGCGATCATGAAGCCGGAGTTGACCCCACCGTTTTCCACCAGGAACGGCGGCAGCTGCGACATGTGCTTATCCATCATCAGCGAAATGCGGCGCTCGCTCAGCGAACCGATTTCGGCGATGGCCAGGGCCAGGTTGTCAGCGGCCATGGCTACAGGCTCTGCGTGGAAGTTGCCACCCGAGATCACATCGCCCTCGGCAGCGAACACCAGCGGGTTGTCCGACACCGCGTTGGCCTCGATGCCGAGCACTTCGGCGGCCTGGCGCAACTGGGTGAGGCAGGCGCCCATGACCTGCGGCTGGCAACGCAGCGAGTACGGGTCCTGAACCTTGTCGCAGTTCTTGTGCGATTGGGAAATCTCGCTGGTATCACCCAGCAGGTCGCGGAAACAGGCGGCGGTATCGATCTGGCCCCGCTGGCCACGCACGGCATGCACCCGTGCATCGAATGGCGAACGCGAGCCCAGTGCCGCTTCCACGGTCAGACCACCGCAGGCGATGGCGGCGGCGTACAGGTCTTCGGCGTAGAACAGGCCGCGCAAGGCGTAAGCCGAGGACGCCTGGGTGCCATTGAGCAGCGCCAGGCCCTCTTTGGCGGCCAGGGTCAGTGGCTCCAGGCCAGCGACGGCCAGGGCTTCAGTGGCCGACAGCCACTGGCCCTTGTACCGTGCCTTGCCTTCGCCGAGCAGCACCAGCGACATGTGCGCCAGCGGTGCCAGGTCGCCGGAGGCGCCGACAGAGCCTTTAAGCGGTATATGCGGATAGACTTCGGCGTTGACCAAGGCGATCAGCGCATCGATCACTTTGCGCCGGATGCCGGAGAAACCACGGCTGAGGCTGTTGATCTTGAGCACCATGATCAGCCGCACCAGGTCGTCGTCCAGCGGCGCTCCGATACCGGCGGCGTGGGACAGCACCAGCGAGCGCTGCAGGTTTTCCAGGTCATGGCTGGCAATACGGGTCGAAGCCAGCAGGCCGAAGCCGGTGTTGATACCGTAGGCCGTGCGGTCTTCGGCAAGGATCTGTTCGACGCAGGCGACGCTGTCGTTGATCGGCTGATCAGCGCTGGCGTCCAGGCGCAGGCGCACGGGTGCGGCGTGGATTGCGCGCAGCTGGGCCAGGGTCAGGGTGCCAGGCTTGAGGGTCAGTTCGGTCACTTCGCTACTCCATTCTGTCAGGGCCCGCAGGCCCTTTCTTGTTGTTCAGTATCGGTCAAAGTGCAGCGATCAGCCTGTGATCATTGGCAGGTCGAGGCCTTGTTCCTTGGCGCAGTCCACGGCGATGTCGTAGCCGGCGTCGGCGTGGCGCATGACACCGGTGCCCGGGTCGTTGGTCAGCACGCGGGCGATGCGTGCGGCGGCTTCATCGGTACCATCGCAGACGATGACCATGCCCGAGTGCTGCGAGAAGCCCATGCCTACCCCACCACCGTGATGCAGCGAAACCCAGGTAGCGCCGCTGGCAGTGTTGAGCAGGGCGTTGAGCAACGGCCAGTCGGAGACGGCGTCAGAACCGTCACGCATCGATTCGGTTTCACGGTTGGGGCTCGATACGGAGCCTGAGTCCAGGTGGTCACGGCCGATGACGATCGGCGCCGACAGCTCGCCGCTGCGTACCATTTCGTTGAAGGCCAGGCCCAGCTTGGCGCGAAGGCCCAGGCCAACCCAGCAGATGCGCGCTGGCAGGCCCTGGAAGCTGATGCGCTCACGGGCCATGTCCAGCCAGCGGTGCAAGTGGGCGTCGTCGGGGATCAGTTCCTTGACCTTGGCATCGGTCTTGTAGATATCCTCGGCTTCGCCGGACAGCGCAGCCCAGCGGAACGGCCCCACACCGCGGCAGAACAGCGGGCGGATGTATGCCGGTACGAAGCCTGGGAAATCGAACGCGTTGGCTACGCCCTCTTCCTTGGCCATCTGGCGGATGTTGTTACCGTAGTCGAAGGTCGGAATGCCCTGCTTCTGGAAGTCGAGCATGGCTTGTACGTGCACGGCCATGGACTGCTTGGCAGCCTTGACCACGGCAGCCGGCTCGGTCTGCGCGCGGTCACGGTACTGCTCCCAGGTCCAGCCGGCCGGCAGGTAGCCGTTGAGCGGGTCGTGGGCGCTGGTCTGGTCGGTGACCATGTCCGGGCGCACGCCACGCTTGACCAGCTCCGGCAGGACTTCTGCGGCGTTGCCATGCAGGGCAATGGAGATGGCCTTGCCTTCGGCGGTGTACTTGGCGATGCGCGCCAGGGCGTCATCGAGGTCTTTGGCCTGCTCGTCGACGTAGCGGGTTTGGAGGCGGAAATCGATACGGCTCTGCTGGCATTCGATGTTCAGCGAGCAGGCGCCGGCCAAGGTCGCGGCCAGGGGCTGGGCGCCGCCCATGCCGCCAAGGCCTGCAGTCAGTACCCACTTGCCTTTGAG
Organism: Pseudomonas sp. p106; assembly: GCF_003936645.1. NCBI lineage: Bacteria > Pseudomonadati > Pseudomonadota > Gammaproteobacteria > Pseudomonadales > Pseudomonadaceae > Pseudomonas > Pseudomonas sp. p106. Next base: position 283,989 of record NZ_RHQR01000005.1, on the reverse strand, counting down.
GCTGCCACCGTAGTGCTGGCGGCCGGCCTCGACGAAGGTTTCATAGGTGCCTTGGACGATGCCTTGGCTGCCGATGTAGATCCAGCTGCCGGCGGTCATCTGGCCGTACATGGCCAGGCCCTTGGCGTCCAGTTCGTTGAAGTGTTCCCAGTTGGCCCAGTGCGGCACCAGGTTGGAGTTGGCGATCAGAACGCGTGGAGCGTTGCTGTGGGTTTTGAATACCCCGACCGGTTTGCCCGACTGCACCAGCAGGGTTTCGTCATCTTCCAGGCGGGTCAGGGTTTCGACGATCTTGTCGTAGCAGGCCCAGTTGCGGGCGGCGCGACCGATACCACCGTAAACCACCAGTTCCTTGGGGTTTTCTGCGACCTGCGGGTCGAGGTTGTTCATCAGCATGCGCAGTGGCGCTTCGGTCAGCCAGCTTTTGGCGGTCAGCGTGTTGCCACGTGGGGCACGGATTTCAACGTCACGGTATTTATTGTTGTCGGTCACGGGAAGGGTCCTCTGCGGTCGTCCGCGGGCAGGTGTGTCGTGTTGGATATACAAACACACCTTTACTTGTATGTACAAGCATGGACAACCAAAATAGTGGGAGCGCTTTTGAACAGCCTGGAGAAAACCGGGGCCGCTGCGCGGCCCTTTCGCGACACAAGGCCGCTCCTACACAGATCGCGTTTGCCCAGACGGGCGCGGTTTCCGGAGCGGCCTTGTGTCGCGAAAGGGCTGCACAGCAGCCTCAGCCAGCTCAGGTTGGAATCAGCTCGATCAGGCAGAACCGCCCCTGAACCTGCAACTCCAGCAGCGTGTCGTTCCCCTCGAGCCGCAGGCAGTCATACAAGCCCAACCGCTCCAAACCATGCCCGGCCAACTGCACCTCAACCTGGTTACTGCCCGAAAACAGCAGCACAGTCGACGCCGAACTGAACAACCGGCTGGTACCATCGAACCACTGCAAGCGCGCGCGATAGCGCTGCGGCGAGTAGATCAGGTTGAAATCACGAATCCTCTCACCCAGCAGCTTGCAACTGACCTGGCTCTCGCCAGCGAAAGCGAAGGCGTCGAACGGTAACAGCGGCCGGCTGGCCTGCCCGTCGACCAGCAGGCGCATGCCATCCCCCTGCAAGACCGTGATGATCCGCTGGTAGCCCGCAAACATCGAGAAACCACCAGACGCTTCGATATCCGCAATCGACAGGCGCCAGCCGAACCCCTCCAGGCCCTCGCCACTGTCGCGGGTGATTTCCTCGGTGAAGCCGCCGCCGTTCTTCCACGGCATCCGCGGGTAGTCCTGCGCACGCAACAACTGCAACGGGTTCATTTGCTGAAACGTCCTTCCAGGCGATGACGGGAGCCGGGGTGGATCAACCGCGCGGCCGTCACCGGCTGGCGACCGGACCAGGTACGGCGGCGAATCAGCAGGCAAGGCTCGCCCCGCTCGATCTGCAGCAGTTGGCACTCGTGGGGCTCGGCCAGGATCGCCTCGACCACGTGCTCACCCTCGGTCAGCGGTGCGACCTGGGACAAGTAGGCGTAAGGCGTCTGCCGAGTGAAATCCTGCTTGAGGTAGTCGGGCGCGATCGCCGCGTTGACGTAGCGGTCCTCGATTTGCACCGGGATGCCGTTTTCGTAATGCACGATAAGCGAATGGAACACCCGCTGGCCTTCGCGCATGTCCAGTGCCAAAGCGCGCTCGGAACCGGCCGCTTCTTCAGCAAGGGTGATCACCTGGCAGCTATGCTGGTGGCCACGCGCGGCAATCTCGTCGGCGATGTTGTTGACTTCGAACAACGCCGAGCGGCTCTTGGGTTCGGCCACGAATGTCCCTACCCCCTGCATGCGCACCAGCAGGCCTTCGGCAGTGAGCTCACGCAGGGCGCGGTTGATGGTCATGCGGCTGAATCCCAGCTGGCTGACCAGTTCGCTCTCCGAAGGGACCCGGTGATGGGGCGGCCAGCTGCCGTTGTCGATCTGCTGGATGATCATCTGTTTGACCCGCGCGTACAGCGGCGCCGGGCCCTCGCCCATCTGGGCAACCAGCGCGGAGACAGGAGGTGTCGGCACGGCGTTGGATCCTTGTGCGATTGAATGGGCGGTAGCTTGCCGCAGTTTACCCGGCAGGCAAACAACTGTATATGTATATACAAGTCAGCCATAACAGGATTTCACAGATGTCCGCCTACTTCGCCGAATGCGCCCTGCTGCCCGATGGTTGGGCCAGCGATGTCCGAATCGAGGTCGCCAGCGATGGCACAATGACCCACATCGAGTCCGGCGCTTCGGCCGACGGCGCCGAACGGCTGGCCGGGCCACTTCTGCCCGGCATGCCCAACCTGCACTCGCATGCCTTTCAACGCGCAATGGCCGGCCTGGCAGAAGTGGCGGGCAACCCCAACGACAGTTTCTGGACCTGGCGCGAACTGATGTATCGCCTGGTCGGCAAGATCACCCCGGAGCAACTGCAGGTCATCGCCCGCCAGCTGTACATCGAGATGCTCAAGGCCGGTTACACCTCGGTGGCCGAGTTCCACTACGTGCACCATGACCAGGCGGGCAAGGCCTATGCCGACCCAGCCGAACTGTCCCGCCGCATCAGCGCGGCGGCGGCCAGCAGCGGTATCGGCCTGACCCTGCTGCCGGTGCTGTACAGCCATGCCGGCTTCGGTGGCCAGCCGCCCAGCGAGGGGCAGCGGCGCTTCATCAATTCCACCGAGCAGTACCTGCAATTGCACGCGCAACTCGCTGCGACAATCGCTGCACAACCCGCGCAGCAGCTGGGCTTGTGCTTCCACTCGCTGCGGGCGGTCACGCCGGCGCAGATTGCCCAGGTATTGGCAGCGGGCAATCAGCAATGTCCGATCCATATTCATATCGCCGAGCAACAGAAGGAAGTGGACGACTGCCTGGCCTGGAGCGGCCTGCGCCCGTTGCAGTGGCTGTATGAGCATGTGCAGGTGGATGCGCGCTGGTGCCTGGTGCATGCCACCCACGCGCAGGCTGACGAAGTGGCGGCCATGGCCGGCAGTGGCGCGGTGGCCGGTTTGTGCCTGACCACCGAAGCCAACCTGGGTGACGGGATTTTCCCGGCAGTGGACTACCTGAGCCAGGGTGGCCGGATGGGTATCGGCTCTGACAGCCATGTATCGCTGAGCGTGGTCGAAGAGCTGCGTTGGCTCGAATATGGCCAGCGCCTTCGTGACCAGCGGCGCAACCGGCTTTATCGCGAAGATCAGCCGATGGTTGGCCGCACCCTGTATGACGCGGCACTGATGGGTGGGGCTCAGGCATTGGGGCAGCCCGTGGGTGAGCTGGCCGTGGGCAAACGTGCCGACTGGCTGGTGCTGGATGGGCAAGACCCGTATATCGCCACGGCCGACGAAGATGCAATTCTCAACCGCTGGCTGTTTGCCGGGAGCGACCGCCAGGTACGCGATGTGATGGTCAACGGGCAGTGGGTGGTGCGCCAGGGGCGCCACGGGCAAGAAGAGGAAAGCGCTCGGGCGTATGTCGAGGTGTTGCGACAGTTATTGGGCTGACGACAAAAGGGCCGCAAAGCGGCCCCCTAAGGCCTCAATGCATCTGCACGATCTGCTTGTCCGCCATGCGCCAGATCAAGCGGCTGGTGTCGTAGCCCTGTTGACGTGCCTTGGCCAGCAGGCTCTCGCGCTCCCACGCCGGCAGGGTCGGCGTACGCGACAGTATCCACAGGTACTTGCGGTCGGGGCTGCCGACAATGGCCGTGCGGTAGCGGTCGTCCACGTACAGGATCCAGTACTCCCCCTTGGTCAGGCCCGGTACCAGGCGGGTGAACCAGTTATCGAACTCCACCCACAACCTGTCGGTATGCCCCGGCTGCTGGATGTTGGCATGCCCCTCGGCGCGCAGCCATTCGTCACCCATGGTGCGGCAGCGGCTCAGCACCCCGTACGAACCATCAGGCTTGAGGTTGTAATGCGCCTCGGACTGGGCGCATTCGCTCTGGTAAGGCATGGGCAAGCGCGCCAGCTCGTACCATTTGCCCTGGTAGCGCTTGAGGTCGATATCGCCGGCGGTCTTGGGTGCCAACGGGTCGTTGGCCGACGTGGCGCAGCCACCCAGCAGCATCACCAGGCACAACCCCAGCAGCAGGTGCAGACGCGTCATTTGAGGCCCTGCCCTGAATACATCAGTACTTTGTCAGCCGCATACTGCACGCTGATGAAGCTCTTTTCGTCCCCCCAGGTACAGCTGCTCATGCCCAGTGCGCCGGAGCACTCGGTGGGTGTGCCGAGCAGTTGCTCGACCTCGGCCTTGTTCATGCCGGCCTTGAGCTTGGAATAGTTTTCCTGATTGATCTTGCTGCACGCAGTCAGGATGACGCACAGGGACAACAGGGCGAGGGAACGCAACGACATGAAGGAACACTCCTGAAAGGTGGATGCAGGCGAGAGGCCTGCAGGGACCTTCGACGGGAAAAACGGTCCCTGGTTCCCTGACAGGCCTTTTTCGTTCTACACCGTTGGTCGGCAGGCGCTCAAGCCCTTGGCGGATGTCTACCCAGGCAACACGCCGCACATCAGCAGCGGCCTCAAGGAAGTCGAGCTGGATGGGCGCAAGCAGTTCATCAGTTTCACCCACGTCGACGGCGTGCCCTCAGCGGACTGGTACGTGGCCCTTGTGGTCGACCAGGACGCGGCATTCGCCATGCTCAGCGAGCTGCGTACCTCGGCCATCGTCGCGACGCTGATCGCGATACTGGTCATCATCGCCCTGCTCGGCCTGCTGATCCGCGTATTGATGGAGCCCTTGCACCTGATGGGTCGCGCCATGCATGACATTGCCGAAGGCGAAGGTGACCTGACCCGGCGCGTGGCCATCCACGCGCAGGACGAGTTCGGCAGCCTTGGCCAGTCGTTCAACCGTTTCGTCGAGCGTATTCACGAATCGATCCGCGAAGTGGCCTCGGCCACTGGCCAAGTCAATGCGGTGGCCACGCAGGTGGTGAGCGCCTCGAATGCCTCGATCTACAACGCCGACCAGCAGTCCAGCCGCACCAACAGCGTGGCCGCGGCCATCAACCAGCTGGGTGCCGCAGCCCAGGAGATCGCCCAGAACGCAGCGCTGGCTTCGCAACACTCCAGTGAGGCACGCGGCCTGGCCGAAGACGGCCAGCAGGTGGTCGGGCGCACCATCGATGTGATGAACCAGCTGTCGGCGCGCATCAGCGATTCATGCGGCAACATCGAAACGCTCAATGCCCACACCGCCAACATCGGCCAGATTCTCGATGTGATCAGCGGCATTTCCCAGCAGACCAACCTGCTGGCCCTGAATGCCGCGATCGAGGCGGCCCGTGCCGGTCAAGCCGGCCGTGGTTTTGCCGTGGTCGCCGACGAAGTCCGCAACCTGGCGCACCGCACTCAGGAGTCGGCGCAGCAGGTCCAGCGCCTGATCGAGGAATTGCAGGCCGGTGCCCAGATGGCCGTCAGCACCATGAACCAGAGCCGTGAGCACAGCGACCAGAGCGTCGGGATTGCCAACCAGGCCGGTGAGCGCCTGGGCAGCGTGACCCAGCGTATTGGCGAAATCGATGGCATGAACCAGTCAGTGGCTACCGCTACCGAGGAGCAGACGGCGGTGGTCGAGTCGATCAATGTCGACATCACCGAGATCAATACGCTGAACCAGGAAGGGGTGCAGAACCTGCAGAGCACCTTGCGTGCCTGCACCGACCTTGAACACCAGGTCGAACGGTTGAAGCATCTGGTAGGGAGTTTCAGGATCTGAAACGAACGGGGCCGCTTTGCGGCCCCATTCATCACTCAAAACCTGGAGCCAGGCTCCAGCAAAAAGTCCATCTCTTCACTGGTGCTCGGCCGCTCCAGCAACAGATTGCGATGCGGGAAGCGCCCGAACCGGGCAATCACCCGCTGGTGCTGCTCGGCATAGTCGAGGAACCCTTCGAACAACCGACGGTTGGCCTCGGGCTGCTCATCCAGCAGCACCTGGTACCGCTCAACGCACAGGTTCTGCCAGTCCAGCACCTCGGCATGCTCCAGCACCAGCAGCACGAATACCCGCTGGATCGGCAGCAGCTGGTAATCCCAGCCTTTCTGCAGCCCCTGCATTGCCACCACCTGGGCACGCCGGTCGCCCTCGAAAGCGCGCGGCGTGTCGCGGTAGATCATGCGCGGTAGCTGGTCCAGCAGTATCAACAGGCCGAGCCAGCCCTGAGGGCTTTGCTGCCACTCCTCGAGCCCACCCGCCAGGGCATGCTCGACGAGCTCGCCAAACAGCGCCTGGGCTTCGGCATCGTGATGCTTGCCGAACCACAGCGTGCTCTTCTCGTCAGCCACGGCCTGGGGACTGGTGCCCCAACCGAACCACCACTCCAGCAACGGCTGCCAAGGTGCGAGCATGATTTACTCCTTGTGATAGGCGGTGACGCGCTCGACCTCTTCCTTCGAGCCGAGAATCACCGATACACGCTGGTGCAGGCTCTCTGGCTTGATGTCGAGGATGCGTTCGTAACCGTTGGTAGAAGCGCCGCCGGCCTGCTCGATGATGAACGACATCGGGTTGGCTTCGTACATCAAGCGCAGCTTGCCCGGCTTGCTCGGCTCGCGGGCGTCGCGCGGGTACATGAACAGACCGCCACGGGTCAGGATACGGTGCACGTCGGCCACCATCGAGGCGATCCAGCGCATGTTGTAGTTCTTTTTCAGCGGCCCGGTCTCACCGGCCAGCAGCTCGCCCACGTAGCGCTGGACCGGGGCTTCCCAGTGGCGCTGGTTGGACATGTTGATGGCGAACTCGGCGGTGGTTGCCGGGACCTGGATGTTTTCGTGGGTCAGCACGAAGCTGCCCAGCTCACGGTCCAGGGTGAAGCCCTTGACGCCGTTGCCCAGGGTCAGGATCAGCATGGTCTGCGGGCCATAGATGGCATAACCGGCGGCGACCTGCTCGGTACCTGGCTGCAGGAAGGCGTTTTCGTTCAGGGTTTCGTTCTGGCTCAGGTATTCGTTAGGGCAACGCAGTACCGAGAAGATGGTGCCGACCGAAACGTTGACGTCGATGTTCGACGAGCCGTCCAGCGGGTCGAAGACCAGCAGGTAGGCACCTTTGGGGTATCGGCCCGGGATCTGGTAGGCGTTGTCCATTTCCTCGGACGCCATGCCGGCCAGGTGGCCGCCCCACTCGTTGGCCTCGAGCAGGATATCGTTGGAAATCACGTCGAGCTTCTTCTGCACTTCGCCCTGCACGTTTTCAGTGCCCATGCTGCCCAGCACGCCGCCAAGGGCGCCCTTGGACACGTGATGGCTGATTTCCTTGCACGCACGCGCCACCACTTCGATCAGGAAGCGCAGATCGGCAGGGGTATTGTTGCTGCGGGTCTGCTCAATCAGATAGCGACTCAAGGTAACGCGGGACATGTATGGCTCCGAAAGGATGGGGGAGAAAAACCCCCGCAGTTTACAGGGAGAGTTCAATGCTAGCGAGTAAAGAGACACGCCTGGGCAGTCAGACGGCACAACAGGTCGGTAGTTCAGCGCTCACCAGGCCGATGGTCAGGTGGGGCCGCTGTGCGGCCCCAAGCCTCAATCCAGCACCTTCCAGATCTCGGTCGCATACTCGCGAATGGTCCGGTCCGAAGAGAACCACCCCATTCGCGCGGTGTTGAGCACCGCCATCCGCCACCACGCCTGCGGCGTATGCCACAACTCCTCCACCCGCCGCTGGGCATCCCAGTAAGCATCGAAGTCGGCACAGACCAGGAAGCGGTCGTAAGCCACCAGCCCGTCGATCAGCCCGGCATAGCGCGACGGATCATCGGGGGAGAACACGCCACTGCGGATCGCCTGCAGCACATCGTTCAAGCGGTGGGAGGCGGCTATCGCGGCCACGGCACCAAAATCACCGTCACGCTTGCGCGCCTCCACCTGCTGCGCGGTCAGGCCGAAAATGAACATGTTGTCGGCACCCACCTGTTCGCACATCTCGACGTTGGCGCCATCGAGGGTACCAATGGTGAGTGCACCATTGAGCCCGAACTTCATGTTGCTGGTGCCCGACGCCTCGTAGCCGGCCGTGGAAATCTGCTCCGACAGGTCCGCCGCCGGGATGATGCTCTCGGCCAGGCTGACGTTGTAGTTGGGCAGGAACACCACCTTTAGCAGGCCGCGCACGGTAGGGTCGTTGTTGACCACCCGGGCGATGTCATTGGCCAGCTTGATGATCAGCTTGGCCTGGTGGTAGCTGGCTGCGGCCTTGCCGGCAAAGATCTTCACCCGCGGCACCCAGTTGGTGCCCGGGTCGTTACGGATGGCCTGGTACAGCGCCACGGTGTGCAGCAGATTGAGCAGCTGGCGCTTATACTCGTGGATGCGCTTGACCTGCACATCGAACAGCGCCTCAGGGTTGACCGTAACGCCCACCCGCTCCTGGATGATGCTGGCCAACGCGCGCTTGCTGTGCAGGCGCTGCGCGGCGAACTGCTTGAGGAAGCCGCCCTTGTCGGCGAACGGCACCAGGTTGGCCAGGCGCCCTTGCGGGTCGTCAAGCAACTCTGGCCCCAAGGCATCCACCAGCATCGCCGTCAACTGCGGGTTGGACTGGTACAGCCAGCGGCGGAAGGTAATGCCGTTGGTCTTGTTGTTGATTCGCTCGGGGTAGAGCTTGTGCAACTCGGAGAACACCGTGCTTTTCATCAGCTTGCTGTGCAGCGCCGATACCCCGTTGACGCTGTGCGAGCCGAGGAACGCAAGGTTGCCCATGCGCACCCGGCGGCCGTTGTCTTCCTCGATCAGCGACACCGCCCGCAGCACGTCGAAGTCATGCAGGCCTTTCGCGCGCAGGGCATCGATATGGTAGGCATTGATCAGGTAGATGATCTGCATGTGCCGCGGCAGCATGCGCTCCATCAGGGCCACCGGCCACGTCTCCAGCGCTTCTGGCAGCAGCGTGTGGTTGGTGTAGGCCAGGGTACCGACGGTCAGCTCCCAGGCTTTTTCCCACGGGATTTCATGCTGGTCGACCAACAGCCGCATCAGTTCGGCCACGGCAATCGACGGGTGCGTGTCGTTGAGCTGGATGGCCGCAGCATCTGGCAGGTTGAGCAAGTCCTTATGCATGTTCAGGTGGCGTCGCAGCAGGTCCTGCAGCGACGCCGATACGAAGAAGTATTCTTGGCGCAGGCGCAATTCCTGCCCCGCTTCTGTGCTGTCGGCCGGGTACAGCACACGCGAGATGCTCTCGGCGCGAGCCACTTCGGCCACCGCGCCAAGGTGGTCACCGGCATTGAAGCGCTCCAGGTGCAGCTCTTCCAGCGCCCGTGCGCGCCACAGGCGCAAGGTGTTGACACTGGAGCCGCGCCAGCCGACCACCGGCGTGTCGTAGGCGACCGCCCGTACCGTCTCGCCCGGCCACCACACCTGACGTTGCTGACCATGGGTATCTTGCACCGTTTCGACGCTGCCGCCGAAACTGATCGGGTAGATCACCTCGGCGCGCTCGAACTCCCAAGGGTTGCCGAAATCCAGCCAGTTTTCGGTCTGTTCCTGCTGCCATCCGTCGATCATGGCCTGGCGGAACAGCCCGTGCTCATAGCGGATGCCGTAGCCGTGGGCGGCGATGCCCAGCGTCGACATACTCTCCATGAAACAGGCAGCCAGGCGGCCCAGGCCACCGTTGCCCAATGCGGCGTCCGGCTCCAGCAACCGGATGCGCTCAAGGTCCACGTCCAGCCCCTCCAACGCATCACGGGCGATGTCCAGCAGGCCAAGGTTGCTCAGGCTGTCGTAGAGCAGCCGCCCGATGAGAAATTCCAGAGAGAGGTAATAGACCCGTTTCTGGCTGCGCCGGTAGGCCTGACGGGTGTGATCCATCCAGTGATCGACCATGTGATCACGGGCAGCCAGGGCAATGGCCTCGAACCAGTCGTGGTCAAAGGCGTGCTCCGGGTCTTTGCCGACCGCGTAGGTCAGCTTGTCCAGTACAGCGGCGCGAAAGTCGGCCACCTCGGCGTCACGTGCTTTGGGTTCCTGGGACATGCGGCATCCTCGGGCAAATTGGCAAAAGCGGCGGGAGAGTGTTGAGACTAGACCCTTCGACAGGGACTGACAGCCTCTGTTCGCAGTTTTCATGCCGGCTTGGCCAATCCGGCAAAAGGTTGTTCACAAATTGAACAACTCCGGTATGATCGCGCGCCCCAAGACCGTGATCCGCCACCTATAACGATGAAAACGACCCTGATTGCCGCAGCCGAAGTCGACCGCCTGGAAACCTGGCAACGCTATGCCAGCCACATGTGCGGGGGTTGCCATTCGACCTGCTGCACCCTGCCTGTGGAAGTGAAGATCAAAGACCTGATACGCATCGGCGTAGTGGACGAGTTCGAAAAGGACGAACCCCCGAAGAACGTGGCCAAACGCCTGCAGAAGGAAGGCATCATCGAACGCTTCAACCAGAAGTCGGGGATCTTCACCCTGACCCGGATGAGCAACGATGATTGCATGTATCTGGACCGCAAGAGCCGGCTGTGCACCATTTATGACAAGCGCCCGGATACTTGCCGGAACCATCCGAAGGTAGGCCCGCGGCCGGGGTATTGCGCTTACAAGCCCAAGGCGACCACGCGCTGATCATTGGCCTCGCCAAAACAGTTGCGCAAGGACCTGTGGAAGCCGGCTTGCCAGCGATGAGGCCGATAAAACCGATACAAAAAGCCCAGATAAAAAAACGCCCCCGGCCTTTCGACCGGGGGCGTTTTCATTCAGCCTGAGCTAACTCAGTTCTTGGCTTTCTTGGCAGCGCGGGTACGCTCGCCTTCGTCCAGGATCTTCTTGCGCAGACGGATCGACTTCGGCGTAACTTCGCACAGCTCGTCGTCCTGGATGAATTCCAGAGCCTGTTCGAGGGTGTGACGAACCGGCGGAACCAGGGCGATGACTTCGTCTTTGCCCGAAGCACGCATGTTGTCGAGCTTCTTGCCCTTGGTAGGGTTCACGCCCAGGTCGTTGTCACGGCTGTTCAGGCCGATGATCTGACCGTTGTAGATCTCCTGGCCGTGCTCGACGAACAGCTTGCCGCGCGCCTGCAGGGTTTCCAGGGAGTAGGTCAGTGCCTTGCCGGTCTCGACCGAAACCAGTACGCCGTTGAGGCGGCCGGACATCTGGCCCGACTTCATGGTGTCGTAGCGATCGAAGATCGAGGTCAGGATGCCTGCGCCGTTGGTCAGGGTCAGGAACTGGTTACGGAAGCCGATCAGGCCACGGGCTGGAATGTTGTACTCCAGGCGAACACGGCCCTTGCCATCCGGAACCATGTTGGTCAGGTCGCCTTTACGCAGGCCCATTTCTTCCATGACCTTGCCCTGGGATTCTTCAGGGATGTCGATGGTGACGTTCTCGAACGGTTCCTGCTTGACGCCACCGACTTCGCGGATGATCACTTCAGGACGGCCTACGGCCATCTCGAAGCCTTCACGGCGCATGGTTTCGATCAGTACCGACAGGTGCAGCTCACCACGGCCCGATACCTTGAACTTGTCAGGGGAATCGGTTTCCTGAACGCGCAGAGCAACGTTGTACAGCAGCTCTTTGTCCAGACGGTCCTTGATGTTACGGCTGGTGACGAACTTGCCTTCCTTGCCGCAGAACGGCGAGTCGTTGACCTGGAAGGTCATCGAAACGGTTGGCTCGTCGACGGTCAGCGGCTTCATCGCTTCGACGGCTGTCGGGTCGCACAGGGTGTCGGAGATGAACAGCTCGTCGAAACCGCTGATGCAGACGATGTCGCCAGCCTGGGCTTCTTCGACGTCGATACGGTGCAGGCCGTGGTGGCCCATCAGCTTGAGGATACGGCCGTTACGCTTCTTGCCGTTGGTGTCGATGGCGACCACCGGAGTGTTCGGCTTCACGCGGCCACGGGCGATACGGCCAACGCCGATAACACCCAGGAAGCTGTTGTAGTCCAGTGCCGAGATCTGCATCTGGAACGGGCCTTCACGGTCAACGTCCGGCGCAGGTACGTTGTCGACGATCGACTGGTACAGCGGGGTCATGTCTTCGGCCATGGCGGTGTGGTCCAGACCGGCGATGCCGTTCAGGGCCGAGGCGTAGACCACTTTGAAGTCCAGCTGCTCGTCGGTAGCACCGAGGTTGTCGAACAGGTCAAAGATCTGGTCCAGAACCCAGTCAGGACGGGCGCCCGGACGGTCGACCTTGTTGATCACGACGATCGGCTTCAGGCCGGCTTCGAAGGCCTTCTTGGTCACGAAGCGGGTTTGCGGCATAGGGCCGTCCTGGGCGTCGACCAGCAGCAGCACGGAGTCGACCATGGACATTACACGCTCAACCTCGCCACCGAAGTCGGCGTGGCCGGGGGTGTCGACGATGTTGATGTGGTAGCCGTTCCAGTTGATGGCGGTGTTTTTCGCCAGAATGGTAATCCCGCGCTCTTTTTCCTGGTCGTTGGAGTCCATTACGCGCTCGTCGTTGAGCTCGTTACGTTCCAGGGTGCCGGACTGACGCAGGAGTTTGTCGACCAGGGTGGTTTTACCATGGTCAACGTGGGCGATGATGGCGATGTTACGCAGATTTTCGATCACAACTGTATCTCGATCAGAGGATTCGGTTGCCGCCAGTCTAGGCGGCCAATATGAAGGTAAAAGGCTCAGCGGGCCCGGCGGTCGGGAGGGCGATGGCGGATGCTGCCGCCATACAGCCCTGGGGTCTTATGCCGGACGATAAACACGCACATTGGCATGTCCCTCACTGAGCAGGTGGTGTGCGTGCAATCGGCTCATCACACCTTTGTCGCAATACAGCAAGTACTGGCGGGTTTCATCCAGCTGCTTGAACTTGCTGTTGATCGCGTAGAACGGCATCACCTGAACTTCGATACCCTCGAGCACCAAAGGCTCGTCTTCCTGGGCGTCAGGGTGACGGATGTCGATCACGATCTGGCCTGGCAGCGCTTCGCTTACTTCCTCGATTTCCACGTCCTTGCCCAGCTCGTCGATCACGTGGTCGATCGAGATGAACTTGGCACGTTCGAGGGCGCGCTCCAGCACGGCCATGTCGAACTGCTTCTCTTCATGCTCCATGCGGTGACGCTTGGCATGGGTGGTCGGGTTCACCGAGATCACGCCGCAATATTCAGGCATGTGCTTGGCGAAGTCGGCGGTGCCGATTTCGGTCGCCTGGTCGATGATGTCCTGCTTGTGGCTGGCCAGCAATGGGCGCAGCACCAGCTTGTCGGTGGCCGAGTCGATGATCGACAGGTTCGGCAGCGTCTGGCTGGACACCTGGGAAATCGCCTCGCCGGTGACCAGCGCATCGATTTCCAGACGATCGGCCATGCGCGCAGCGCCGCGCAGCATCATGCGCTTGAGGGTCACGCCCATGTAGCTGTTGTCGACCTTGTTGAGGATCTCGCCGACCACTTCTTCGAACGGCACGCTGATGAACAATACGCGCTGGCTGCTGCCGTACTTTTTCCACAGGTAGTGGGCCACTTCCATCACGCCCAGTTCGTGGGCACGGCCGCCGAGGTTGAAGAAGCAGAAATGGGTCATCAGGCCGCGACGCATCATTTGGTAGGCCGCCACGGTGGAGTCGAAACCGCCGGACATCAGTACCAAGGTCTGCTCCAGGGCGCCCAGCGGGTAGCCGCCAATGCCTTGGTGCTGGTTGTGGATCACGTACAGGCGCTGGTTGCGGATTTCGATGCGCACCGTCACTTCAGGTTGCTTCAGCTCGATGCCAGCGGCGCCGCACTGCTGGCGCAACTGGCTGCCAACGTAGCGGTCGACGTCCATCGAGGTGAAGTCATGGTGGCCCCCGCGCTTGCAGCGCACGGCGAAATACTTGCCGGCCAGCAGGTGGCCGAAGTGCTGCTTGCACTTGGCGACGATATCGTCGAAGTCACCGAGCGGGTATTCCTCCACCTGCAGGAAGTGGGTAATGCCCGGGGTGCAGGTGAGCCGCTCGATCATCTCGCGCTGGACTTTTTCGTCTTCGACGCGGGTGACCACTTCGAGGTTGTCCCAGACACCATCGACCGCGAGCTCAGGGTCGAGGTCCTTGAGCACGTTGCGGATGTTCTTGCCGAGCTGGCGGATGAAGCGCTTGCGTACCGGCCGGCTCTTGATGGTGATTTCTGGGAAGACTTTGACGATAAGTTTCATTGGTTAACAGCGCGCGCAGGGCCTGCCGAAAAATGAGGGGCGCGAATTATATCGGAAATTGCTCAGGATTTGACCAACTTTTGTACAGAAGGTTGGATTTATATTGCCTGTACTGGCCTCATCGCTGGCAAGCCAGCATCTACAGGACGTCGGTAGGCCTCAAGACTGCGCTTAGGGTGTGGGAGCTGGCTTGCCAGCGATGAGGCCCTTAAAGGAAGCACACAACCCGATCTGTGCACGCTATTGGTGCACCAACAGCAAAAGCCGCCTCGTAAGGGTGCGTTTTTCGCCGCCAAACCGCCGCCAAATGCCCGCAAACGCCCCCTTTTATCCCGGCCTCGCCATTTTCGGGCACTGGCATGCAATTTGCTCCCTTGTGAGGCAGGTAAGCTTGGCCGACTATCCGCGCCCGGCAACACCCTTTTTTCCAGGGCAGCGGCCCACCGCGCTCTAGACCATCCGGAGGACAACATGTCGAAGTCGGTTCAACTCATCAAAGATCATGACGTCAAGTGGATTGATCTGCGTTTCACGGACACCAAAGGCACTCAGCATCACGTGACCATGCCAGCGCGTGATGGCCTGGACGAAGACTTCTTCGAAGTCGGCAAGATGTTCGACGGCTCCTCCATCGCTGGCTGGAAAGGCATCGAAGCCTCCGACATGATCCTGATGCCGGTCGACGATACCGCCGTACTGGACCCGTTCACCGAAGAGCCGACCCTGATCATCACCTGTGACATCGTCGACCCGTCGAGCATGCAGGGCTACGATCGCGACCCGCGTGCGATCGCCAAGCGCGCTGAAGAGTACCTCAAGAGCACCGGCATCGGTGACACCGTCTTCGCCGGCCCAGAGCCTGAGTTCTTCATCTTCGACGAAGTGAAGTTTCAGTCGGACATCTCCGGCTCGATGTTCAAGATCTTCTCCGAGCAAGGCTCGTGGATGACTGGCGCTGACGTGGAAGGCGGCAACAAAGGCCACCGTCCTGGCGTCAAAGGCGGCTACTTCCCGGTTCCGCCGTTCGACCACGACCACGAAATCCGTACTGCCATGTGCAACGCACTGGAAGAGATGGGCCAGACCGTCGAAGTTCACCACCACGAAGTGGCGACTGCCGGCCAGAACGAAATCGGCGTCAAGTTCAACACCCTGGTGAAGAAAGCTGACGAAGTACAGGCCCTGAAATATGTCGTGCACAACGTTGCCGACGCCTACGGCCGTACCGCCACCTTCATGCCAAAGCCACTGTACGGCGACAACGGCTCGGGCATGCACGTGCACATGTCGATCTGGAAAGACGGCAAGAACACCTTCGCGGGTGAAGGCTATGCCGGCCTGTCCGAAACCGCCCTGTACTTCATCGGCGGCATCATCAAGCACGGTAAGGCCCTGAACGGCTTCACCAACCCGTCGACCAACTCCTACAAGCGCCTGGTTCCAGGCTTCGAAGCCCCGGTAATGCTGGCCTACTCGGCACGCAACCGTTCCGCCTCGATCCGTATCCCTTACGTCGGCAGCCCTAAAGCCCGCCGTATCGAGGCGCGCTTCCCGGACCCATCGGCCAACCCGTACCTGGCTTTCGCGGCCCTGCTGATGGCTGGCCTGGACGGCATCCAGAACAAGATCCACCCAGGCGATGCTGCCGACAAGAACCTGTACGACCTGCCGCCTGAAGAGGCGAAAGATATCCCGCAAGTTTGCGGCAGCCTGAAAGAAGCTCTGGAAGAGCTGGATAAAGGCCGTGCGTTCCTGACCAAGGGCGGCGTGTTCTCCGACGACTTCATCGATGCCTTCATCGAACTGAAGAGCGAAGAAGAGATCAAGGTCCGTACCTTCGTGCACCCGCTGGAATACGAGCTGTACTACAGCTGCTGATTTGATTGGCGCATTGCGCCGATGAAATCCCGGAAACGGCCTTCTCATGAAGGCCGTTTTTGTTTTTCCAGCCGTCCCGATCGGAAGCGCCCCAACACCTTGGCGCCATACGCCACGCGCACCGATGCTCTATATTGGTGCGATGCAACGTTGCCTGCCCCGCCCCGCACCCCAAAACAGGTCACGTTGAACGGTAAATCAGTGCTTTCTGGTCCGAATAGGCGCAATTTCGGGGGTTTATAAAGCAATCCCGCTTCTTTTCGGAGCCTTGGTTTGTTTCTTGCATTTTCTACGCAAAGAGCCTGGCATGAGCAGATCCATAGTGCGCCGGCCACGCTCACCGCCATGCCCGGCAAGCGCCAAAAGAGGTCAACGACGCCTTATGACCATCAGCGATGCACAGCACCGTCTGCTTCTGGACAACCTGACCACCGCCACGCTCTTGCTTAACGCCGAGCTGCGCCTGGAGTACATGAACCCGGCTGCGGAAATGCTCCTGGCCGTGAGTGGGCAGCGCAGCCACGGGCAGTTCATCAGCGAACTGTTCACCGAATCGTCCGAGGCGCTCAACTCCCTGCGCCAGGCGGTCGAGCAGGCGCACCCGTTCACCAAGCGCGAAGCCCAATTGACCTCGCTGACCGGCCAGACCATCACCGTTGACTATGCCGTGACGCCCATCCTGCACCAGGGCAACACCCTGCTGTTGCTGGAGGTACACCCGCGTGACCGCCTGCTGCGCATCACCAAGGAAGAAGCCCAGCTGAGCAAGCAGGAAACCACCAAGATGCTGGTCCGCGGCCTCGCCCACGAGATCAAGAACCCACTGGGGGGCATCCGTGGCGCGGCGCAACTGCTGGCCCGGGAGTTGCCCGAAGATGGCCTGCGCGACTACACCAACGTGATCATCGAAGAGGCCGATCGCCTGCGCAACCTGGTCGATCGCATGCTCGGTTCGAACAAGCTGCCATCGCTGGCCATGACCAACATTCACGAAGTCCTTGAACGGGTCTGCAGCCTGGTCGACGCAGAAAGCCAAGGATGCATCACTTTGGTGCGTGATTATGACCCGAGCCTGCCGGACGTGCTGATCGACCGCGAACAGATGATCCAGGCGGTACTGAATATCGTGCGCAACGCGATGCAGGCGATCAGCTCACAGAACGAGTTGCGCCTGGGCCGCATCACCCTGCGCAGCCGCGCGATGCGCCAGTTCACCATCGGCCATGTGCGCCACCGACTGGTGGCCCGCGTCGAGATCATCGACAACGGCCCCGGCATCCCCAGTGAACTGCAAGACACCCTCTTCTATCCCATGGTCAGTGGCCGCCCGGACGGTACCGGGTTGGGCCTGGCCATTACCCAGAACATCATCAGTCAGCACCAAGGCCTGATCGAGTGTGAAAGCCACGCCGGCCACACCGCCTTTTCGATCTTCCTGCCGCTGGAACAAGGAGCCACCGCCTCATGAGCCGAAGTGAAACCGTATGGATCGTCGACGATGATCGCTCCATCCGCTGGGTCCTGGAAAAAGCCCTGCAACAGGAGGGCATGACCACCCAGAGCTTCGACAGCGCCGATGGCGTGATGGGCCGCTTGGCCCGGCAGCAGCCGGACGTGATCATTTCCGACATTCGCATGCCCGGCGCCAGCGGCCTCGACCTGCTGGCACAGATTCGCGACCAACACCCGCGCCTGCCGGTCATCATCATGACCGCCCATTCCGACCTGGACAGCGCAGTGGCGTCGTACCAGGGGGGCGCTTTCGAATACCTGCCCAAACCGTTCGATGTCGATGAGGCGGTCTCGCTGGTAAAACGCGCCAACCAGCATGCGCAGGAGCAGCAAGGCCTCGATGTGCCCCAGGCCCTGGCCCGTACGCCGGAAATCATCGGTGAAGCCCCGGCGATGCAGGAGGTGTTCCGCGCCATTGGCCGGCTGAGCCACTCCAACATCACCGTACTGATCAATGGCGAGTCCGGTACCGGCAAGGAGCTGGTAGCCCACGCCCTGCACCGCCACAGCCCGCGGGCGGCCTCACCGTTCATTGCCCTGAACATGGCCGCCATACCCAAGGACCTGATGGAGTCGGAGCTGTTCGGCCACGAAAAAGGCGCCTTCACCGGCGCGGCCAACCTGCGACGCGGCCGCTTCGAGCAAGCGGACGGCGGCACCTTGTTCCTCGACGAAATCGGTGACATGCCTGCCGATACGCAGACCCGCCTGCTGCGGGTGCTGGCCGATGGGGAGTTCTATCGTGTGGGCGGCCATGTGCCCGTAAAGGTCGATGTGCGAATCATCGCTGCAACCCATCAAAACCTCGAGTCACTGGTACAGGCTGGCAAGTTCCGTGAAGACTTGTTCCATCGCCTGAACGTGATCCGTATTCATATCCCGCGCCTGGCCGACCGCCGCGAGGACATCCCCGCGCTGGCACGCCACTTCCTTGGCCGTGCCGCTCAGGAGCTGGCCGTCGAACCGAAGCTGCTCAAGCCGGAAACCGAAGAATTCATCCGCAACCTGCCTTGGCCTGGCAACGTCCGCCAGCTGGAAAACACCTGCCGCTGGATCACCGTCATGGCGTCCAGCCGCGAAGTGCTGGTCGGCGATCTGCCGCCCGAATTGCTCAACCTGCCGCAGGACGCTGCACCGGTGACCAACTGGGAGCAGGCGCTGCGCCAATGGGCCGACCAAGCCTTGGCACGCGGGCAATCCAACCTGCTGGACAGCGCCGTGCCCAGCTTTGAACGGATCATGATCGAGACGGCGCTCAAGCATACTGCCGGGCGCCGCCGGGATGCAGCGGTGCTGCTGGGGTGGGGGCGCAATACCCTGACCCGCAAGATCAAGGAACTGGGGATGAACGTGGATGGCGGGGATGACGATGAGGGCGATGATCACTGACTTCCCGCTGAATCAGTAACACCGTTGGGGCCGCTTTGCGGCCCCAACCATTTCTGGCCAATGCACCGAAGCTGTGCCAGCTGCACCGCGCCAAGGCACAAATCCCCTCAAAAACCGGCCAGATCGCCCTGAAACCCAATGTTTCCGGGTTTTTCAAAACTGGCACGCCACCTGCAATACGTAATGTATCTCCAGTTTCGGGGGCCTCGGTACAGGCAGGCCGGGTGAACCCCTCTTTTATACGCAGTTGCACAAGCTTTGGGGACCTCGGTACAGGCAGGCCGGGAATCCCCTCTTTTACACGCAGTAGCGCAAGCTTTGGGGACCCTGGTACAGGCAGGCCGGGACATCCCCTCTTTTATTCGTGCAGCCTCACCTGCACCCGCCAGCGCCCCGCGTCCTCTGCACCGGCCCATTCGCCACGCAGAGGGCGCGCGGCAATCACGCTCAGCAGCAACCCTTCCTCACTTTTCTGCAAACG
Source organism: Pseudomonas sp. p106 (assembly GCF_003936645.1). NCBI lineage: Bacteria > Pseudomonadati > Pseudomonadota > Gammaproteobacteria > Pseudomonadales > Pseudomonadaceae > Pseudomonas > Pseudomonas sp. p106. Next base: position 264,565 of record NZ_RHQR01000005.1, on the reverse strand, counting down.
CCAGCTCACCGGCTTGCCCTGCAGGGTCAGTTGCCCACGCTGGGCTTTACCTTCGGCCTGGAACAGCAACGCGACCGTACCCTGGACATTCTCGCCATGCAGCTTCGGTTCATCGTTGAACCACAGGTCCAGCCCGTCCTGCACCACCTCCACCCGCTCAAGCACGAGCGCTTCGGGTGCAGTCAGACGGCCGATCATCAAACCGACCATCAAGCCGACGATCGCCAACGAGAGCAAAACCTTCGGCAAGCCCTTCGAACGCACATCAGGTTCGGGGGTAGAATGCTCGCCATCTTCACGCTTGGAGCCGTGCATGTTTCACGTCATCCTCTTTCAACCTGAAATTCCGCCCAATACCGGCAATATCATTCGCCTCTGCGCCAACAGTGGCTGCGCGCTGCACCTGATCGAACCGATCAGCTTCGAGCTCGACGACAAGCGGCTGCGCCGTGCAGGGCTGGATTACCACGAGTATGCCACGCTCAAGCGCCACGAAAGCCTGGCCGGATGCCTGGAGAGCCTGGGCAACCCACGCTTGTTCGCCTTTACCACAAAGGGTTCGCACCCGTTTCATGAGGTTGCCTACCAGCCGGGCGACGCCTTCCTGTTCGGGCCGGAAAGCCGCGGCCTGCCGGCCGAGGTGCTGGACAGCCTGCCGGCCGAGCAACGCCTGCGCCTGCCGATGCGGCCGGGGTGCCGCAGCCTGAACCTGTCCAACACCGTGGCGGTGACGGTGTATGAGGCGTGGCGGCAGCAGGGGTTTGCCGGGAGCTGACAAGCCCGAGGCAGGCAGCCGGGGTTTGCCGGGAGCTGACAAGCCCGAGGCAGGCAGCCGGGTAATAAAAAGGCGACCTCGAAGGCCGCCTCTTTGCTACCAGGCAAAATTACTGCACGGTCGGTGCTTCGCCCGCTTCCTGCATGCGCTGCATCTCTTGCGCGTACAGGGCGTCGAAGTTGACCGGCGACAGCATCAGGGCCGGGAACGAACCACGGGTCACCAGGCTATCCAGAGTCTCGCGGGCGTACGGGAACAGGATGTTCGGGCAGAACGCGCCGAGGGTGTGGCTCATGGAAGAGGCGTCGAGGTTCTTGATCAGGAAGATACCAGCCTGCTGAACTTCAGCGATGAACGCCACTTCGTCACCATTCTTGACGGTCACCGACAGGGTCAGCACCACCTCGTGGAAGTCGCCTTCCAGAGCCTTCTGCTTGGTGTTCAGGTCCAGGGCAACGCTCGGCTCCCAGGTCTGACGGAAGATCTGCGGGCTTTTCGGGGCCTCGAACGACAGGTCGCGCACGTAGATACGCTGCATGGAGAACTGAGGGCTGTTGTCTTCGGCTGCTGCGCCGTTGGTCTGTTGGTCAGTCATGGCAGATCCTTATCCTAATGTTTTTGAATGCAGTGCAAATCAGGCCTTGAGCAGCGCGTCGAGCTTGCCGGCGCGCTCCAGGGCGTAGAGGTCATCGCAGCCACCGACATGGGTACTGCCGATCCAGATCTGCGGCACCGAAGTCCGGCCGGCCTTCTGGCTCATCTCGGCGCGTACCTGCGGCTTGCCGTCGACCTTGATTTCCTCGAAGGCCACGCCCTTGCTCTCGAGCAGGTACTTGGCACGCATGCAGTAGGGGCAGTAGTCGCTGGAGTAGACGATGACGTCGTTCATATCACTTCACCAGGGGCAGGTTATCGGCTTTCCAGCTGGAAACGCCACCGCTCAGCTTGGCGGCGGTATAACCAGCCTTGAGCAGTTCGCGGCAGATGGTGCCGGACTGCTGGCCCATTGCGTCGACGACGATCAGGGTCTTCTCTTTGTGCTTGTCCAGTTCGGTCATGCGGGTGGCGACCTTGTCCTGCGGGATGTTCACCGCACCAACGATGTGGCCGGCGGAGTATTCCTTGGCAGGGCGGATATCGATGACAAGGCCCTTCTCGGCATTGACCAGGGCGGTCAGTTGGCCATTGCTCAGGCTCTGGCCGCCACGGCGGATTTCATTGAGCAGCAGCAGGACCAGCAGAACAACGAAGATCGCAACCAGGATGTAGTGATCTGTCGCGAATTGAATCAGGTGAGCAACCATCAGCGGTGTTCCAGGCGATTGAAAATGCCGGCCAGTATACACAGCCCCCAATGACCACCAAAGTCCGACAGGCCGGTGGGAAAACTACCTTCCCGTTCTCGCGGGCGCCGCGCTGGTCAGGGAACAGGACGAATATTCGCCGCAGGTGGCGCATTTGCCCTAAAATGCGTGTCTTTATCATCTTTGAACAACCGTGAGTTTGATTGATGACGAGTACGCCCAAACCCCTGGTCCTGATCATCCTGGATGGCTTCGGCCACAGCGAAAGCCCCGAATACAACGCCATCTATGCCGCCAACACTCCGGTCTATGACCGCCTGCGTGCCACCGCGCCGCATGGCCTGATTTCCGGTTCAGGGATGGACGTCGGCCTGCCGGACGGGCAGATGGGCAACTCCGAAGTCGGTCACATGAACCTGGGCGCCGGCCGTGTCGTCTACCAGGACTTCACCCGCGTCACCAAGGCCATTCGCGACGGCGAGTTCTTCAAGAACCCGGTGCTGACAGGCGCGGTGGACCAGGCTGCAGGTGCCGGCAAGGCCGTGCATATCCTCGGCCTGCTCTCCGACGGCGGCGTACACAGCCACCAGGACCACCTGATTGCCATGGCCGAACTGGCCGCGCAGCGTGGCGCCGAGAAGATCTACCTGCATGCGTTCCTCGACGGTCGTGACACCCCGCCGCGCAGCGCGCAATCGTCCATCGAGCTGCTCGATTCGGCCTTTGCCAAGCTTGGCAAAGGCCGAATCGCCAGCCTGATCGGCCGTTACTACGCGATGGACCGCGACAACCGCTGGGACCGCGTCAGTGCCGCCTACAACCTGATCGTCGACAGCGTTGCCGAACACACTGCAGACAGCGCTGTTGCCGGGCTCGAAGCGGCCTATGCGCGCGACGAGAGCGACGAATTCGTCAAGGCCACGCGTATTGGCGAAGCGGTGAAGGTCGAAGATGGCGATGCCGTGATCTTCATGAACTTCCGCGCCGACCGCGCACGTGAGCTGTCGCGCGTGTTCGTCGAAGCCGATTTCAACGAGTTCCCACGGGCACGCCTGCCAAAGCTGGCCGCCTACATCGGCCTGACCCAGTACTCGGCGAAAATCCCGGCCCCGGCGGCGTTTGCCCCGGCCAGCCTGAACAACGTGCTGGGTGAATACCTGGCCAAAAACGGCAAGACCCAGCTGCGCATCGCCGAGACCGAGAAATACGCACACGTCACCTTCTTCTTCTCTGGGGGGCGCGAAGAACCGTTCGAAGGCGAAGAGCGCATCCTGATCCCGTCGCCGAAAGTCGCCACCTACGACATGCAGCCGGAAATGAGCGCCCCAGAGGTCACCGACCGCATCGTCGAGGCCATCGAGCAGCAGCGCTACGACGTGATCGTGGTCAATTACGCCAACGGTGACATGGTCGGCCATACCGGCGTGTTCGATGCCGCAGTCAAGGCCGTCGAAGCCCTGGACGGCTGTGTCGGTCGCATCGTCGAGGCACTGGACAAGGTGGGCGGCGAAGCGTTGATCACCGCAGACCACGGCAACGTCGAGCAGATGGAAGACGAATGCACCGGCCAGGCGCATACGGCCCACACCACCGAGCCGGTACCGTTCATCTATGTCGGCAAGCGCCAGGTCAAGGTTCGCGAGGGCGGCGTGCTGGCCGACGTGGCGCCGACCATGCTCAAGCTGCTTGGGCTGGAAAAACCTGCGGAAATGACCGGTACCTCGATTCTGCTCGAGGATTAAGCGGCAAGCGGCAAGCGAAACCTGGCCTGGCGCCTGCTTTTGCTTGCCGCTTGTAGCTTGAAGCTTGCCGCTGACGCCGTGAGGCGTTTTTTTTGCAGCCCCGGGCGGGCATACTAGGCCAGTCTCCATCCTTGGTACGCCCAACCTCATGCTTCGCGCCCTGATTCTCCTAGCCCTGTCTTGCCTGCTCAGCCCGGCCTTCGCCGACGAGCGCGCACAGACCCAGCAACAACTGGACGCCACCCGCCAGGACATCGCCGAGCTCAAGAAAACGCTGGGCAAGCTCCAGGAAGAAAAATCCGGCGTGCAGAAAGACCTCAAAGCCACCGAGACCGACATCGGCAACCTCGAAAAGCAGGTGGAGGCTCTGCAGCAAGAACTAAAAAAGACCGAGGGCGAGCTGGAGCGCCTTGATACCGAGAAAAAAAAACTCCAGAGCTCGCGCATTGAACAACAGCGACTGATCGCCATTCAGGCGCGGTCCGCCTACCAGAACAATGGCCGTGAGGAATACCTCAAGCTGCTGCTCAACCAGCAGAACCCAGAAAAGTTCGCCCGCACCCTCAGCTACTACGACTACCTGAGCAAGGCGCGTATGGAGCAGCTGCGTGCCTTCAACGAGACCTTGCGCCAGCTGGCCAATGTCGAACAGGACATTTCCCGCCAGCAAGAACAGTTGCTGGCCCAGCGCGCCGATCTCGACAGCCGCCGCCAGGCCCTGGAAGCCGAACGTGGCAAACGTCAGCAGGTGCTGGCCAAGCTCAACAGTGACATGAAAGACCGCGACAAGAAGCTGCAGGCCCGTGAACAAGACCAGGCCGACCTTGCCAAGGTGCTCAAGACCATTGAGGAAACCCTGGCCCGTCAGGCCCGTGAGGCCGAAGAAGCGCGCAAGAAGGCCCTGCTGGCCGAGCAAGAGGCCCAAAAGCGCCGACAGCAGGAAGCGCTGGCCGCACAGCAAGACAGCGAACCGCCAAAAAAGGCGCGCACCACCCTAGGCCCGTTGGTTTCCAGCAGCAGCTCAACCTACGGCGGTGCTTTTTCTGCCGCACGGGGCAAACTTCCCTGGCCCGTCAATGGTCGATTGCTGGCACGTTTCGGTGAAGCCCGTGGCAGCGATGCCCGAGCCAAGTGGGACGGCGTGATGATCAGCGCCAACCCCGGCACCCAGGTGCGTGCCGTGCACGGCGGGCGCGTGGTGTTCGCCGACTGGTTGCGCGGTGCTGGACTTCTGGTCATTCTCGACCATGGTAATGGTTACCTGAGCCTGTACGGCCACAACCAGAGCCTGCTCAAGAGCGCCGGGGACATCGTCAAGGCCGGCGAGGCCATTTCCACCGTTGGCGACAGCGGCGGCCAGGATGCCGCCGGCTTGTACTTCGCCATCCGCCAGCAGGGCAGGCCAACCGACCCTTCGCAGTGGTGCAAAGGTTAAGGTTAAAGCCTAGTCACTTTTTTACGGCCCGGCGCCCCACGCTGGGCCGATGCTCCCCAGGGAGCGCCTACAGGATCAGGAGTTCGTTCGACATGCTGCACTCGCCTCGTCTCACCCAGCTGGCCCTGACCATCGCCCTGGCGACTGGTATGCCTTTGGCCATCGCTGCCGAGCCGGCGCCCGCCAAGCCCGCCGCGGTGCCAGCCACCGAGGTGACCGCCAGGGCGCCGCTGCCACTGGAAGAGCTGCGCACCTTCGCCGAGGTCATGGACCGCATCAAGGCGGCCTATGTCGAGCCGGTAGACGACAAGACGCTGCTGGAGAATGCCATCAAAGGCATGCTCAGCAACCTCGACCCGCATTCGGCCTACCTTGGCCCCGAGGACTTCCAGGAACTGCAGGAAAGCACCAGTGGCGAGTTCGGTGGCCTGGGTATCGAAGTCGGCCAGGAAGACGGCTTCATCAAGGTGGTCTCGCCCATCGATGACACCCCCGCTTCGCGCGCCGGCGTGCAGGCAGGCGACCTGATCGTCAAGATCAACGGTGCGCCCACCCGCGGCCAGAGCATGACCGAAGCCGTGGACAAGATGCGCGGCAAGGTCGGCGAGAAGATCACCCTGACCCTGGTACGTGACGGCGGCACCCCGTTCGACGTGAACCTGGTCCGCGCGGTGATCCAGGTCAAGAGCGTGAAGAGCCAGTTGCTGGAAAACGACTACGGCTACATCCGCATCACCCAGTTCCAGGTCAAGACCGGCGACGAAGTGGGCAAGGCATTGGCCAAGATGCGCAAAGACAACGGCAAGAAACTGCGCGGCGTTGTTCTGGACCTGCGCAACAACCCCGGTGGCGTGCTGCAGTCAGCGGTGGAAGTGGCCGACCACTTCCTGACCAAGGGCCTGATCGTGTACACCAAGGGGCGTATCGCCAACTCCGAACTGCGCTTCTCCGCCGACCCGGCCGACGCCAGCGAAGCCGTGCCACTGGTCGTGCTGATCAACGGCGGCAGCGCCTCGGCCTCGGAAATCGTCGCCGGCGCCCTGCAAGACCAGAAACGCGCCGTACTGATGGGCACCGACAGCTTCGGCAAAGGTTCGGTGCAGACCGTGCTGCCACTGGCCAACGACCGTGCCCTGAAGCTCACGACCGCACTGTACTTCACCCCCAATGGCCGCTCGATCCAGGCCCAGGGCATCGTGCCGGACATCGAGGTGCGCCCGGCCAAACTCACAGCAGAGGTCGATACCGAGAACTTCAAGGAAGCCGACCTGCAAGGCCACCTGGGCAACGGCAACGGTGGCGCTGACCGCCCGACCGGCAGCAGCAAGCGCAAGGAGCGTCCGCAGGACGATGACTTCCAGCTGAGCCAGGCGCTCAGCCTGCTCAAGGGGCTGAACATCACCTCCGGCAAATGATTCATCCGTTGCGGTATCTGCTGCCCGTGCTGTTATGCCTGTCGGCCGCGTTCGCCCATGCAGCGCCGGCCAACAAGGCCTACATGAGCATCATCATCGACGACCTGGGCCAGAGCACCGAGCGCGACAGCAGAACGCTTGCGCTGCCTGGCCCTGTGACGATGGCGATCATGCCGGATACCCCCCACGCCAGCGAGTTCGCCCGCCAGGCGCACAAGGCGGGCAAGACGGTAATCCTGCATATGCCCATGGACCCCGCCACCGGGCCCTATGCCTGGCACCCGGACATCGCCTTGCCGGAGCTCGCCAGGCGACTGGACGCAGCCTTGGCCAAAGTGCCCTACGCCGCCGGCATCAACAACCACATGGGCAGCCGCATGACCGCCCAGCGTGGCGCCATGACCTGGCTGATGGGGGAACTCCAGCGGCGGCATCTGTTTTTCGTAGACAGCCGTACCAGTGCTGCCACCGTCGCTGCCGCCGAGGCACAGGCACAGGCCCTTGGGCATGTGTCGCGCGACGTGTTTCTGGACGACGTACGCACCACAGAGGCCATCACCACACAGCTGCAGCAAGGCGTGGCACTGGCACACAGGCAAGGCTCGGCTGTGCTGATCGGGCATCCTTATCCGCAGACCCTGCAAGTACTGGAACAGCAAATGCCCCGGCTCAAGAGCCAGGGCATCGAACTGATCACGCTCTCACAGATGATCGCCGAGCGCGGTAATCAGGCAATGCCCGCACACGGCAAGCACGGCCGCTACAGCAACCGCTGAGGCATTTCAGTCGAAAGGGATCAGGCCCTCCACCTGGTTCAGGCGTAAATTACCCCGGTAGATCGCCACCAGGGCTTCACCGCTGGTCGCTGCCCGCAGCTGCGCCAGGCGCCCCAATTTGCGCTGCGCCCACAGCTTCAGATGGCCCTTGCTGAATTGCCGCGCCGTCGTATCCATGTCCAGGTAGTGGAAGTGCGCCTCCCACAGCCCGTCGCCTTGAGCCTGCCCGGCCCGCGGCATACGCCTGATTTCGTAGACATCCAGGTAATCGCCCGCTGCCAGCAGCTTGCGTGGCCCTGCGCGGTGTATCGTCACTTGGTGGTTGTCGAGCAGAAAGCGCAGGCTACTGGCATCCGGATGGTCGGTTGACAGGTAGATACCGGTCAGCAGATCGCGACGGGTGGCCTGCAAGCGTTCAATGGCCGCCCCCAGCTGCTCGAACAAAGCATCGTCAGGGGTCATGCGGGGCAAAGTACTGTGAGCAATCCGCAGTTTTTCCAGGTGCCCATCGACGACCGTGGCCAAACCATTGGGTTGCTCAGCCTGGAAAAAGCTTCTGGCCAGTTTGTTGATCCGATCGACCTCGTCAAGCAGTGCCTGAGCCCGCTTGCGTGCCAAGCGTGGGATCTGCGGCGAGAATGGCGGCTTCGCTTCATCGGGCTGTGGCGCATCCTCGACCCATTCATCACCTTGCTGACGGAAGGTTTTCAGCACATGCCGGGTACGTTCGTCGCGCTGCTGGACGACCGCCACCCCATCCAGCTCGACTTCCTCGCCCAGCACCTTGCGCCCGCGATGGGTGCGGACCAGCTTGCGCCGCCCGCCGCGCGGGGTGTAGAACACCGGACGCGGCGCGGCAGGCTCGGACAGTTCCTGCTCGCGTACCGCTTGGGCCAGCTCGTTCTGGGCGGCACGCTGCAAACCGCGCAGCGTTCTCTTGTACTGCTGCAACGGTTCCTGCCTGATCGCGGCGCCGCCCACACTGCCCAGGTAATCGGCCATCGCTGCGGCTTCTTCATAACCTTCCAGGATGCCGCTCAAGACCTCGATCTGCTCGGCCAGCGCCAGGTTACTGCCAGCCAGATCGCCGTGCGCGTTGCCTGCACTTTTCAGGCTGTCGCCGGCCAGGTACTCGAGGTATTGCGACAACACCCGTTCCTCCACATCGGCCAGCCGGTCCAGGCTGACCTCCGCCAAGTCCTGGAGCAGGCGAAAGTCCAGATCGATGGCCGATACCCGACGCGCCTCAATAGTACCTTTGAGCTCGGCTTCCTTGTTGATGCGTTGGTGGGTTTCATCGTTTCTGAAAACGTAACTGTCGTCCTTGAGCGTTTCGTCGAGCAGGGTGTCGAGCAGTCGGGACATGTCCACAAGGTCCGACTCCCACTTGATGACCTCTTCCAGTACGCTGCGAAAGTGCTCGTACTGGCTGATCTCCTCTGCCTGCTCAGGGTGTATGACGACCTGGTCGGCCAGGCTTTGCACATCCTCATCATTGATGATGGAAGCCAGTTCGTTATAGAACGTCGAAATATTCTCGATCAGGCTGTGGCGGATCCTGCTGCGCTGCTCCCTGACAGCATTGCTGTAGGCATTGTTGTCATGGCGCATGCTGAAGAGGCTGGCGACCACTCGCTCATGCTCGAGTGAGTTCCCGATCAGGCTCTTGACCTCATAGACAATCTTCAAGTTGATCTGCTTGCGCAGGCGTTGGGTCAGTTCCAGTTCGCGAAGGGCCAAGTCGTCCGGCTCGGCAAGCGCCTCGAGCACTGCGATGCGCTTGTCCTTTTCACCGAGCAGGTCGCGGTGCCTGTTCAGCGTATCTGCCAGCGCATTGTGCTGGCGGGCCAGTACTGTTTCTTCGCTCTTGAGTTGCTCGATTTTCTTGCGATTTTCCTCTTTCAAGGCTTCAAGGCGACTGCGTGGCATGCCGCCTTGCAAGCGCAAGCCACGATCGACACGCCATTGTCCGTGCTCGAACGCCAACCAGGGCCCCAGGCCGCCGTCGGCCCCCACCATACGCAAACCTTGCTCCTCAAAGGTGGCCCGGTACACACCATCGCCTAGCGTAAGGTAATAGTGCTCGCCAACGCGGTACAACCCGCGTTCCGCTCCCGCTGCAAGCGGTTCCAGGCCTTCCAGCGATACATCCACGCGCATACCGGACACCACCTTGCGCTGCTGCGGTGAGAGCACATTGAACCCCTGTGTGCCACGCCAGGAAAAATCCAGCCGGGTAGAGCCATGCTTCGCCAGCCCTCCTGGAACACCAACCTTGCCTTGTATGGGAACAACCATTGCTTGTGCGCCAGGCCACGCAGGCATTGCGCCCCGAGCGGGAAGGTCCCTTACAGGCTCGCTTAAGTGCAACCGCGGCAAACGCAAATGCATCAAGGCCATGCAGGCGTTGAGCAACAGGTCCACCACAGCTGCACTGCGCTCGAACGCACTGCCATCGCGCAAGGCCACCAGGTCGTCGTGCAATCCGGAAATGGCCTGTACCAGCCAGGCAACGACGGCCACAGGCCCACGCAGCAGCAACGTTACAACGTCGAACAACAGCCAAGCCCCCTGAACGAGAACCGCCCAGCGACTCTCGGCATTGGAAACCGATTCGCGGTCAGCCAGTTCCACCAGCAGGTTGCGATTGGCCTTATACAGCCTCACATCCACATCATTGCGCCAGAACTGCGCTGCGAAAGTTGGTGGGCGCCCTCGCTCAGGCAGCAAATCGCTTGCCAGGATAGGCCCTGGCCAATGCGGCTCGTAAAAGCCGCCATATGCGTAGGCGGCACGCGAGGCGGGCGACATCCACTCAAGGACGCTGTCCTGCAATGGCCCGGGCTTGCGGATTGCAGCCATCATCAGGTCCAGGCTGGCAAACTCGAGCAGCGGCGTTGCGTTGTACAGAGGCCGATACAGCAAAACCTTTGCAGGCTCAGCAGCGAACAGAACATACATGCCACTGACCTCATCCTGCTCGATCGCGCTCGCTTCACGCCTGAAGGCCAGAGGCATCAGCATCAGCGCTGGCAATTGCGGGTCAAGGTAGCCGTGGCAAAAATCGGTCACACACTGCAAGCCTGCGTCGCTCAGCCCGCCCTGCAAGCGGGCATAGAGCGCGCTGAACAGTAGTGAACACCGCCATTCACGGCCAAAGCGTTTGATCCGCTCGGTCTGTGTAGCGGGGTCGTCCAGCTTCTGCGCGACGTAGGTGGGGTAGTGCTTGCCGATGTCGACACGCTGCACCAGCGACTTGACGTAGTCGACATTCATCCAGTCCATGATCAACTGGTTTTCACGGTGCGTTATGCCGGTAAGCTGCGCGCTCTGCAGCGACCAGAGGTTACCGATGGCGAAATCGGTCAACGTCATGCTGCGGTGCTCAACCGCCGAATCGCCCGGCCCGACGCCGGCACCACCGGGCCAGCCGGCATTGATGGTCAGTTGCAGAACCAGGTCATCCGGAAAATAGTTGGCCTCGACCGGGAAATCAGCAAGCATTCGCGCCCGCAGCGCCTGACGGGTGTAGCTGCGCAGATCAAGTACATCCTCAAGCGCCCCACCCCCTTCGGACTGAGCCTGAGCCAAAGCCAGTTCGAACACGCCCCGTTGATAGACAAAGTTATTTGCAGCATTGCTATTTCGCAGGCCAGGCGGCAATGCAATCTGTGCCTCGCTGGCTTGGCCGTAACCTTCAATGAACCAGCGCGCGGGGTCGCTCAGCGCAGAAAAAGCCCTCTCAAGCAGCGAACAGTCTGGCAACTGCGCGTAACGCAAACGCCCTATGTCATCAAGCATGATCTCCAACAACAGGCTGCTTTGCTGGGCAAACACGTCACCTTCCAACTCATAGCGGTGCCATGCCATGGATTCGAAGCGCTGGTGCTCGGCAAACTCGTCACGTAACGTTTCAGCGAAGTCATCCAGCGATGCAAATGCCCTCACCAGGCTGGACGGGGCGCACCACAGAAACACCTCGCGCTCGTCCCACTCGCCCCTGACCAGCAGGTTAGGCAACCACTGAGCGTCGTTATCGAGTTGCACCTGGACCATAAATACAGAAGGAGTGGCGCCGTGATTCTTGAGCAAGCTGAGCAAACACTGACGTTGCTGGTCGTCCAGGCTTTGCAATCTCAAATTCTGCAGCAATGCCGTTTTGAGCAGGTGCTGCAGCCACAGGTCCCGGCTCACGCCTTGACTGCCTGACGCCGTCCAGTAATCGACCAGGGCTTGGCAGAAGTTGTCCGCAAGCATAAGCAGGAGGTCATCCAAGGCAGCCAGTTGGGGCCGGATCGAAATCGCCCCAGACGGCAATTTGTTGCCCTGCTGGTCGCGCAGGAACCAGGGTTCCCGGACTGCCAGCAGGAAATCCCCACCGTCAGCCCCCAGCGATGCCAGGGGTTGGCGGGCGTGAAATGCCTCAAGCATGACCTCCAGCAATGGCCGGGGCGTCCACGCGTCGTAGGTCTGCGGGCCGGACGCAATGCGGGCAGGGATGTTGAGTATGAGCGGTTCGGCATCGGGCAGCCTGGCGCCGGCCAAAGCGGCATGACAGGGGACCAGCAATTCGAGAATCTGCTGGCTCAGAACACTACGTAGGGTTGGACGACTGAAAAACTCGGTAGCAACTGCCCGACGAAAGTCAGGCACAGGACTTGGCTGAATGGGCATGGGGCGGCTTCCTCGCGACAAATGGAGCGCAAGGATGTGCCAAGGGGCAAAGTTCGCTGCGTTACATAAAGCTGGAGCCGTTGGGCGGCCGGCATCCGGCCGCCCAAGGGCTAACCGGATCAGCTGTAGACGCGGCCCAGCAACTGGCGATGGCTCTCGAACTGGTCGAGTACATCACGCACGATCTGCTCAGGCGCGAAGCCCATCAGGTCGTACTCCTGGCTGCCATCGTGCAGGTACACTTCGGCGCGATAGAAGCGCTGGCGCACCTGCGGCTCGCCCTCGACCGGCGCATCGCTCGGTGCGGCCATGTAACCGTCCAGGCTCACCTCGTAAACGAAGGGGTTGCCCTCTTCCATCATCACCCGCAGGCCCATCATGTTGCGCGACTGGCCAACACGGCTCTCGACATCAAAGCCCAGGGTGCGCAGTTGCTCGGCTGCTTCTTTCAGGGCCGGGCTGACCTGCTTGTCCATGAAGCGCTGCACCACGGCCTGGGTCGGCTGCAGCTCCAGCTGGCTCAGGCGCTCGGTGAAACCGCGACGGCCACGGGCGGCCAGCTCGGCACGCTCCTGCTCCACGGCAACGTCCTGCTTCATGGCCTTGTACAGGCCGAACATGAACAGCACCAGCACCACCGAGAACGGCAGGCCCGCCAGCACCACCATGGTCTGCATGGCTTCGAAGTTACCGGCGAACAGCAGGCCAATGGTGACCAGGGTGATGATCACCGACCAGAACACCACCATCCAGTGCGGGGCATCTTCGTCGACCTTGCCGCCTTTGCACGACAGGTTGGCCATCATCACCGCACCGGAGTCGGCCGGGGTGAGGAACAGCACGAAGCCCACGAACACCGCCACACCGATCACGATCTTGGCGGCTGGGAAATACTCCAGCAGCTGGTAGATCGACATCGACGGCTGCTCCAGCGCGGTCTTGCCCAGCTCCACGGCGCCCTGGTTGATCACCAGGTCAAGGGCGGTATTACCGAAGATCGACAACCAGGCCAGGGTGAAGCCCAGCGGGATCAGCAGTACGCCGCAGACCAGCTGGCGCACGGTACGGCCCTTGGAGATACGGGCAATGAACATGCCGACGAACGGGCCCCAGGAGATCCACCACGCCCAGTAGAACACGGTCCACAGGCCCAACCAGCGCTCAGAGTTGCCGGCCTCGCCTTCGTAGACATAAAGGTCGAAAGTCTTCAGCACGATGCCATTGAGGTAGTCGCCGATGTTCTGCACCAGGCCGTTGAGCAGGTGCAGGGTCTCGCCGCCCAGCAGCACGAAGATCAGCAAACCACTGAACAGCATGATGTTCAGGTTGGACAGGCGGCGGATGCCGTTTTCCACACCTGACACCGCAGCCACCGTAGCCACGCCGGCCATGACCAGAATCACCACCAGCAGGTTGGTCTGGCTGTGGTCCATGCCGAACAGGTATTCAAGGCCCGAAGACACCTGCATCGCACCGATCCCCAGGTTGGTCACCAGACCGAGCAGGGTGACGAACATGCCGAAGATGTCCACGGCATTGCCGGCAGCGCCCTTGACCCAACGCTCGCCGACCAGCGGATACAGTGCCGAGCGCAGTGCCAGCGGCTGGTTGTGCCGGTAGGCAAAGTAGCCTACGGCCAACCCGACCAGGGCGTAGATCGCCCAGCCATGCAGGCCCCAGTGCAGGAAGGTCAGTTGCAGGCCCTGGCGCGCGGCCTCGAGGCTGGCAGGGGTGCCCTGGGGCGGATTGAAGTAGTGGTCCAGCGGCTCGGAGGCGCCGAAGTACAGCAGCGAGATGCCGATACCGGAGGAAAACAGCATGCCGGCCCAGGCGCCGTAACTGAAGTCGGGCTGGTCATCCTTGCCGCCAAGCTTGAGCTTGCCGTAATCGGAGAACGCCAGGTAAACGACAAACAGCAGGTAACCGCAGATCACCAGCATGTAGTACCAGCCGAAGGTGCGCGTCAGCCACTTCTGGGCCACGCCCAGTACCTGACCGGCGGTTTCGGGAACAGCGATAAGCAAGGCAGTCAGAACGAGGATCATCAGCGCGGAAGTGAAAAACACCACGCGATTGACCCGTACCCTCTCGGCGGGGGGTTTGGTAAGGGAGGCAGAACTCATTGCACGAATGCTCCGGGCAGTGCGGCTGTGGAGGCTAATCAGTCTTTTCCCGAGCAATTGGTGGAATACCCCCACTGCGTCAGGTGTTATAAAAGCACCTTGGAAACCGTGATCCCTGATAGAAACGTTGCAAAAACCAGACAGGTGGTCGGCGCAAATGCTTCGCCAAATCAGATTGGTGCGCGCATTCGTCACAGAGCACCCCGCCCGCTCCAAGGGCCTGCCGCAGGTCGATGACCGCTCGGCAGAATCTGCAGTTCGCATCGCTCATACCCGTCAACGCCTTGTATTCCGGGGGTTACGCGATTTCCTGGGGTGTCAATCCGTGCCCTCGAAACAGCCTGAAAAACTGTCAATGGCACAAATTGTCGCAGAGCTTATTCTTTATTGATTGAACGTTCAATCAAAACAAAATAGACTGGTCCTCGCCGAGTCAGCCGCACTTCGTCTGCTCGTCAGGCCTGAGGAGATAGCAAGATGCCCAAGGTCGGTATGCAACCCATCCGCCGCCAGCAATTGATCGAAGCTACGCTGCAAGCAGTCGATCAGGTCGGCCTGGGAGATGCCAGCATTGCGCTGATTGCCCGTTTGGCCGGTGTGTCGAACGGCATCATCAGTCACTACTTTCAGGACAAGAACGGCCTGATAGCGGCGACGATGCGCTACATCATGAACATGCTCAACGAGGGCGTGATCGCTCGTCGCCAAGCGCTGACCGACGACAGCCCGCGAGCCCACCTGAGGGTGATCATCGAAGGCAACTTCGATGCCAGCCAGGTGAATGGCCCGGCAATGAAAACCTGGCTGGCCTTCTGGGCCTCCAGCATGCACCAGCCGTCCTTGCACAGGTTGCAGCGGATCAACGATCACCGCCTGTATTCCAACCTGTGCTGCCAGTTCCGCCGCGCCATGCCGCTCGATGAAGCGCGCACCGCCGCCCGCGGCCTGGCTGCCTTGATCGACGGGCTGTGGCTGCGCGGAGCGTTGTCGGGCGATGCCTTCGACACCGGCCAGGCGATACAGATCGCTTACGAATACCTGGAACTACAACTGGCTAAACAGCAGCGCCCGGACACGCAACCACCGGCCTCTGAAAAAACGCGCACAGCCCTTGCCCAGCCGGCCGGAGCGTGACGCGAAAGCCACTCACACACTGCACTTGCGAGGACACTATGGCCCGTTTCGGAACGCAAAAACTCTACATTGACGGCGGTTATGTCGACGCTGGCAGCGACGCCACCTTCGAAGCCATCAACCCGGCGACCGGCGAAGTCCTCGCCCACGTGCAGCGCGCCACTCAGGCCGACGTCGAGAAAGCCGTCGAAAGCGCCGAGCGCGGTCAGAAAATCTGGGCCGCAATGACTGCCATGCAGCGTTCGCGCATCCTGCGCCGTGCCGTCGACATTCTGCGTGAGCGCAACGACGAACTGGCCATGCTGGAAACGCTGGACACCGGCAAGTCGTACTCCGAAACCCGCTACGTCGACATCGTCACTGGCGCCGACGTGCTGGAATACTACGCAGGCCTGGTGCCGGCCATCGAAGGCGAGCAGATTCCGCTGCGCGAAAGCTCGTTCGTCTACACCCGCCGCGAGCCGCTGGGCGTGACCGTCGGTATCGGCGCCTGGAACTACCCGATCCAGATCGCCCTGTGGAAGTCCGCCCCAGCCCTGGCCGCCGGCAACGCGATGATCTTCAAGCCTTCGGAAGTCACCTCGCTGACCACCCTGAAACTGGCCGAGATCTACACCGAAGCTGGCCTGCCGGACGGCGTGTTCAACGTGCTGACCGGCAGCGGCCGTGAAGTCGGCACCTGGCTGACCGAACACCCGCGCATCGAGAAAGTCTCCTTCACCGGCGGCACCACCACCGGCAAGAAAGTCATGGCCAGCGCTTCGAGCTCCTCGCTCAAGGAAGTCACCATGGAGCTGGGTGGCAAGTCGCCGCTGATCATCTGCGCCGACGCCGACCTGGACAAGGCCGCCGACATCGCCATGATGGCCAACTTCTACAGCTCCGGTCAGGTCTGCACCAACGGTACCCGCGTGTTCATCCCTGCCCAGATGAAAGCGGCCTTCGAAGCCAAGATCGCCGAGCGCGTTGCCCGTATCCGCGCCGGCAACCCGGAAGACGAAAACACCAACTTCGGCCCGCTGGTCAGCTTCCAGCACATGGAAAGCGTGCTGGGCTACATCGCCAAGGGCAAGCAAGAAGGTGCCCGCGTACTGTGCGGCGGCGAGCGTCTGACCGAAGGTGATTTCGCCAAGGGCGCCTTCGTGGCCCCGACCGTGTTCACCGATTGCACCGACGACATGACCATCGTCAAGGAAGAGATCTTCGGCCCGGTGATGAGCATCCTCACCTACGAAACCGAAGAAGAAGTCATCCGTCGCGCAAACGACACCGAATACGGCCTGGCCGCAGGCGTGTGCACCAACGACATCACCCGCGCCCACCGCATCATCCACAAGCTCGAAGCCGGCATCTGCTGGATCAACGCCTGGGGTGAATCGCCAGCCGAAATGCCGGTCGGTGGCTACAAGCAGTCGGGCGTCGGCCGTGAAAACGGCATCAGTTCGCTGGCGCAGTACACTCGCATCAAGTCGGTCCAGGTCGAACTGGGCGGCTACGCGTCGGTCTTCTGAGAAACTCAGCTCCAAGCCGCGAGCAACAAGCTGCAAGCAAGTGCCGGGTGCATCACGCCCCGGCCCTTGCAGCCCTAATCCATTCACGAGCTTCGCACGGCTGTGTTTTTTTGCAGCTTGTAGCTTGAAGCTTGCCGCTGCTTTCGAGGAGAAAGCCCATGGAATACGATTACATCATCGTTGGTGCCGGCTCGGCCGGTAACACCCTGGCCACTCGCCTGACCGAAGACGCCAGCGTCACCGTCCTGCTGCTCGAAGCCGGTGGCCCCGACTACCGCCTCGACTTCCGCACCCAGATGCCGGCCGCCCTGGCATTCCCGCTCCAAGGCCGTCGCTACAACTGGGCCTACGAGACCGACCCGGAGCCGCACATGGACGGCCGCCGCATGGAATGTGGCCGCGGCAAGGGCCTGGGTGGTTCCTCGCTGATCAACGGCATGTGCTACATCCGCGGTAACGCCCTGGACTTCGACGGCTGGGCAAAACTGCCGGGCCTGGAAGACTGGGCTTACCTGGACTGCCTGCCGTACTTCCGCAAGGCGGAAACCCGTGACATCGGCCCCAACGATTACCACGGTGGTGAAGGCCCGCTCAGCGTTGCCACGCCCAAAGCCGGCAACAACCCACTGTTCAACGCCATGGTCGAGGCCGGCGTACAGGCCGGTTACCCGCGCACTGAAGACCTGAACGGCTACCAGCAGGAAGGCTTCGGCCCGATGGACCGTTCGGTGACCAAGAACGGCCGCCGCTCCAGTACCGCCCGCGGTTACCTGGACCAGGCCAAGAAGCGCCCGAACCTGACCATCGTCACCCATGCCCTGAGCGACCGCGTGCTGTTCGAAGGCAAGCGCGCCGTTGGCGTGACCTATCTGGTCGGCGACAGCGAGGAGCGCGTCGAAGCCCGCGCCCGCAAGGAAGTCATCGTAAGCTCTGGCGCCATCGCCTCGCCGCAATTGCTGCAGCGCTCCGGCGTGGGCCCGCGCGCCCTGCTGGAAAGCCTCGACATCCCGGTCGTGCACGACCTGCCGGGCGTCGGTGAGAACCTGCAGGATCACCTCGAGCTTTACCTGCAGTACGCCTGCACCCAGCCGGTGTCGCTGTACCCGTCGCTGCTGTGGTGGAACCAGCCGGCCATCGGTGCCGAGTGGCTGTTCAACGGCACCGGCATCGGCGCCAGTAACCAGTTCGAGGCAGGCGGTTTCATCCGTACCCGCCCTGAGTTCGAATGGCCGAACATTCAGTACCACTTCCTGCCTGTCGCGATTAACTACAACGGTTCCAACGGCGTGAAGGAACACGGTTTCCAGGCACATATGGGCTCGATGCGTTCGCCTAGCCGTGGCCGCGTCCAGGTCAAGTCCAAGGACCCTCGCCAGCACCCGAGCATCCTGTTCAACTACATGGCCACCGAGCAGGACTGGCAGGAGTTCCGTGACGGTATCCGCCTGACTCGCGAGATCATGGCCCAGCCAGCGCTGGACCCGTACCGTGGCC
The DNA here is from genome assembly GCF_003936645.1 of Pseudomonas sp. p106. Classification (NCBI taxonomy): domain Bacteria; kingdom Pseudomonadati; phylum Pseudomonadota; class Gammaproteobacteria; order Pseudomonadales; family Pseudomonadaceae; genus Pseudomonas; species Pseudomonas sp. p106. The sequence continues at coordinate 246,182 of NZ_RHQR01000005.1, read as the reverse complement.
GCGAGATCAGCCCGGGCGCGCACGTGCAGACGGACGAAGAGCTGGACAAGTTCATCCGCGAGCACGCCGAAACCGCCTTCCACCCGTCCTGCTCGTGCAAGATGGGTACCGACGACATGGCGGTGGTCGATGGCGAAGGCCGCGTGCACGGCATGCAGGGCCTGCGCGTGGTGGATGCGTCGATCATGCCGATCATCATCACCGGCAACCTCAACGCCACCACGATCATGATCGCCGAGAAAATCTCGGACAAGATCCGCAACCGCAAGCCGCTGCCTCGCAGCACTGCCAAGTACTACGTGGCCAACGGCGCCCCGGTAAAAGGCAAGCCAATGCGTGAAGTGAAGCAGGCCTGACCTGCACCGGCCTCATCGCCGGCATAGGCAACACAAGAAAAGGCACCCACCGCGGTGCCTTTTCTACATCTGCAGAAACGCTTTACATGCTGCCAATTCATCAGGTTAGAATCGATTGGCACGCGACCTGCTAGTTCTTCAAAGCTATCGAGTCCTCTTCCCCGCGTTATCCCGGAGTACCTGCCTTTGGATGCAAGCACCATCAACAGCCTGTTCCTGATCGGCGCATTGCTGGTGGGCGCAAGTATCCTGGTCAGCTCGCTGTCCTCGCGCCTTGGCATTCCAATCCTGGTCATCATCCTCGCGGTCGGCATGCTCGCAGGCGTGGACGGTGGCGGCATCATCTTCAACAACTACCCGACCGCCTACCTGGTGGGCAACCTGGCACTGGCGGTGATCCTGCTCGACGGCGGCCTGCGCACGCGGGTAGCGAGCTTCCGCGTGGCCTTGTGGCCGGCATTGTCGCTGGCCACCATCGGCGTGATGATCACCACTGCCCTCACCGGCCTGGTCGCGGCCTGGCTGTTTGACCTCAGCCTCATCCAGGGCCTGCTGATCGGCGCCATCGTCGGTTCCACCGACGCCGCAGCGGTATTCTCGCTGCTCGGGGGCAAAGGCCTGAACGAACGGGTCACGGCCACGCTGGAGATCGAATCGGGCAGCAACGACCCCATGGCCGTCTTCCTCACCGTCACCCTGATCGACATGATCGCCAGCGGCCAGACCGGGCTGCACTGGAGCCTGCTGGGGCACTTGCTGCGCGAGTTCGGCATCGGTGGCCTGCTGGGCCTGGGCGGTGGCTGGCTGATGCTGCAACTGGTCAACCGGATCAACCTGGCCGGTGGCCTGTACCCTATTCTGGTCATCGCTGGCGGGCTGGCGGTGTTCTCGCTGACCAACGCCCTGCACGGCAGCGGCTTCCTTGCCGTTTACCTGTGCGGCCTGGTGCTGGGCAACAAGCCGATCCGCAGCCGCCACGGCATACTGCACATGCTCGACGGCATGGCCTGGCTCGCCCAGATCGGCATGTTCCTGGTGCTGGGGCTGCTGGTCACGCCACATGACCTGCTGCCGATCGCCCTGCCCGCACTGGGCCTGGCGCTGTGGATGATCCTGATCGCGCGGCCGCTGTCGGTGGTTGCCGCACTGCTGCCGTTCAAGGCCTTCCATGGCCGCGAGAAAGCCTTCATTTCCTGGGTCGGCCTGCGCGGCGCGGTCCCCATCATCCTCGCGGTGTTTCCGCTGATGGCCGGGCTGCCTGACGCGCAGCTGTTCTTCAACCTGGCGTTCTTCATCGTGCTGGTATCGCTGCTGGTGCAGGGCACCAGCCTGCCGTGGATGGCCAAACTGCTGAAAGTCACGGTACCACCGGACCCGGCACCGATCTCGCGGTCTGCGCTCGAGGTGCACATCACCAGCGAGTGGGAGTTGTTCGTCTATCGCCTGGGTGCGGAAAAGTGGTGCATCGGTGCCGCCCTGCGCGAACTGAAGATGCCCGAGGGCACCCGCATCGCCGCGCTGTTCCGTGGCGAACAGCTATTGCACCCCTCCGGCAGTACCGTGCTCGAAGTCGGCGACATGCTTTGCGTGATCGGCCACGAACACAACCTGCCAGCACTGGGCAAACTGTTCAGCCAAGCCCCGCAACGCGGCCTGGACCTGCGCTTTTTCGGCGACTTCGTGCTCGAAGGCGATGCCGAACTGGGCGCGGTGGCAGCCCTTTACGGCCTGAAACTCGACGGCCTGGACGCAAAAATGCCGCTGGCGCAGTTCATCCGACAGAAGGTCGGGGGCGCTCCAGTAGTGGGCGATCAGGTCGAATGGCACGGCACGATCTGGACCGTGGCGACCATGGACGGGAACAAGATCCAGAAAGTGGGCGTCAGATTCCCCGAAGGAACGCGACCCGGACCAGGATTGTTCCTCTAAACTTCGTTTCTGCATGATCCACAAGTAGTCTGCCTATGTCCCTGCGCGTGTACCTTCGCACAGCCCTGCTCGGGCTGTGCCTGTCCCTGCCGTTCGCCGCTGCTGCGGCCGAAGCCCCGAGCGCTGCCAGTATCCAGAACAGCCTCGACAAGATCGCCGAACGCAAGCTGCCCGAGGCCGATCAGAAGGCCTTGCAGCAGGTGCTCGAACAAACCCTGAGCCTGCTTGCCAACAAGGAAGACAGCGAGAAGAAGCTTGCCGCGCTCAAGCAACAGCTGACTGGCGCCCCCAAAGAGACCAGCGACAGCCAGAAAGAACTGGCCAAGCTCAAGGCCAGCAAGCCACAACCGGTGGCACAGCGCTACGCCAGCCTTAGCGTGCCGCAACTCGAACAGATGCTCAGCGAACGCAACACCCTGCAGGGCGAGCTGCAAAAAGCGCTGTCCGACGCCAACAGCCTGATCATCAATTCGCAGACCCGCCCCGAGCGCGCTCAGGCTGAGATCAGCAACAACCAGACCCGCAGCCAGCAGATCAACACTATCCTCAAGAGCGGCAAGGATGGCGGCAAATCAATCAATGCCGACCAGCGTAACCAGCTCAATGCCGAACTGGCCTCGCTCAACGCCGTGACCCTGCTGCGCCGCCAGGAGCTGGCCGGCAACGGCCTGCTGCAAGACCTGGGCAACGCCCGCCACGACCTGCTGATTGAACGCACCGCACGCCTGGAACAGGAAATCCAGGACCTGCAGACGCTGATCAATGAGAAGCGTCTGGCCCAATCCCAGCAAACCGTCACCCAGCAGTCGATCGAAGCGCAGAAGGCTGGCGGCAGCAGCCTGCTGGCCAGCGAAAGCGCAGCCAACCTCAAGCTTTCCGACTACCTGCTCAAGAGCACCGACCGCCTTAACGAGCTGACCCAGCAGAACCTGCGCACCAAGCAGCAGCTCGACAGCCTGACCCAGGCCGACCAGGCCCTGGACGAGCAGATCAGCGTGCTCAAGGGCAGCCTGCTGCTTTCGAAGATCCTCTACAAGCAGAAACAGGCCCTGCCGCACCTGAAGCTCGACCGTGACCTGGCCGACCAGATCGCTGACATCCGCCTGTACCAGTTCGAGATCAACCAGCAGCGCGAGCAGATGAGCAGCCCCGTGACCTACGTCGACAAGCTGCTGGCCAACCAGCCGCAGGAAGACGTCACCCCGGCCCTGCGCAAAGCCCTGCTGGAAGTGGCGATCACCCGCAGCGACCTGCTCGAACGCCTGAACCGAGAACTGTCGGCGCTGCTCAACGAATCGATCACCCTGCAGCTCAACCAGAAGCAGCTGCTCAGCACTGCGCAAGGCCTGCGCACCACGCTCGACGAACAGATGTTCTGGATCCCGAGCAACAAGCCGCTGGACTGGGACTGGTTGAAGTCTGTTCCGGAGCGCTTTGCCAAGCAGGTCGCGGACGTGCCTTGGGGGTCTGGCCTGAAGGAGCTGGGCGACGGGCTGAGCCAGCGCCCATTGTTGTTCCTGCCGCTACTGCTGGTGATCGGCGCCTTGCTGTGGCGCCGCAAATACCTGTACCAGCGGCTGAGCAAGGTGCACCAGGACATCGGCCATTTTCGCCGTGACAGCCAGTGGCATACGCCCCAGGCGATCCTGATCAATATCCTCCTGGCGATGCCAGTGAGCCTGGGCCTTGCCCTGTGCAGCTATGCCCTACAGATCGACGCCCGCGGGCAGAACGCCAACCTTGGCTCCGCGCTCTGGCAACTGGCCCAGGCCTGGCTGGTGTTCTACACCGCCTACCGCATACTAGCCCCGGGCGGGGTGGCGGAAGTCCACTTCCGCTGGCACAAGCCGCAAGTCGAGTTCCTGCGCGGCTGGGTGCGCAGGCTGGGCACCGTGGTGCTGGCGCTGGTCGGCGTCGTGGCGGTGGCCGAGCACCAGCCGTCGGCACTGGCCGACGACGTGCTGGGCATCGGGGTAGTGCTGACCTGTTATGCACTGATGGCCTGGCTGCTCAGCCGCCTGTTGCTGAGCAGCCCCGCGCACCGCGACGCCTCGCTGTTCCGCAGGGCCGTCGGGCTGGCCTTCACGGCCTTGCCGATCGCCTTGTTCGTGGCAGTCTGCTTTGGCTATTACTACACCGCACTCAAACTCACCGACCGGTTGATCTACACCCTTTATCTGCTGATGTTCTGGCTGGTGATCGAGGCCGCCTTCGTACGCGGCCTGTCGGTTGCCGCGCGACGCCTGGCCTACCAGCGTGCCCTGAGCAAGCGTGCGGCCGCCAAGGAAGGGCTGGATGGCGAAGTCATCACCGAAGAGCCGACACTGGACATCGAGCAGGTCAACCAGCAGTCGTTGCGCCTGATCCGCCTGGCCTTGCTCGGTGGCTTCATTGCCGGCTTGTACTGGGTGTGGGCCGACTTGATCACGGTGTTCGCCTACCTCAACAACTTCACCCTGTACGAATACACCAGCGGCACCGGCACGGCCGCCAGCATGGTGCCGATCAGCCTCGGCGACCTGCTCGGCGCGCTGGTGATCGTCGGCATCACCTTCGCCCTGGCCGGTAACTTGCCGGGCCTGCTGGAGGTGCTGGTGCTGTCGCGGCTGAACCTGGCCCAGGGCAGCGCCTATGCCACCACCACGCTGCTGTCGTACACCATCGTCGGTATAGGCATCGTCAGTACCCTGTCGACCCTCGGCGTAAGCTGGGACAAGTTGCAGTGGCTGGTGGCAGCCCTGTCGGTCGGCCTGGGCTTCGGCATGCAGGAGATATTCGCCAACTTCATCTCCGGCATCATGATCCTGTTCGAGCGCCCGGTGCGCATCGGCGACACCATCACCATCGGCAACCTGTCCGGCACCGTGAGCAAGATCCGTATCCGCGCCACCACCATCACCGACTTCGACCGCAAGGACATCATCGTCCCCAACAAGACCTTCATCACCGGCCAGCTGATCAACTGGTCGCTGACCGACACGGTCACCCGCGTCACGCTGAAACTGGGCATCGACTATGGCTCCGACCTGGACCTGGTGCGCGAGCTGCTGCTCAAGGGCGCCCACGAGAACCCACGGGTGCTCAAGGACCCGGAGCCGCTCGTGTACTTCCTCAATTTCGGCGAAAGCTCGCTGGACCACGAACTGCGCATGCATGTACGGGACCTGGGCGACCGCAACCCGACGCTGGACGAGATCAACCGCTTTATCAATCGCGAGTTCAAAGCGCACAACATCAAGATCTCTGTTCGCCAGGTCGAGGTGTACCTGATGGACATGCAGGGCGGCAAGCAGCAGCTGATACCGGTGGAGCAACCGAAACCGGATGGCACTCAACCAGTGTGAGTAGACGCCGTAGCGCTTGAACACCCAAAATACATACGAGGGCTGCGCCCTCGATCGCCGGCAAGCCGGCTCCCACAGGGTCCGCGCCGCTGCGATAGTCATGTGGGAGCCGGCTTGCCGGCGATTGGGCCGCAAAGCGGCCCCTTGGCACCGATCCCCAGGAGCAGCCCGTGAAAGCCCTCGACCAACTCACCTTCGACAACCGCTTCGCCCGCCTGGGCGATGCGTTCTCCACTCAGGTTTTGCCCGAGCCCATCGCAGAGCCTCGCCTGGTGGTGGCAAGCGAGTCAGCCATGGCCTTGCTCGACCTCGACCCGGCCCAAGCCGATTTGCCCTTGTTCGCCGAAGTGTTCAGCGGCCAAAAGCTCTGGGAAGAGGCCGACCCGCGGGCGATGGTCTATTCCGGACATCAGTTCGGCTCGTATAACCCACGCCTGGGCGATGGGCGCGGCCTGCTACTGGCCGAAGTGCTCAACGACGCAGGCGAACACTGGGACCTGCACCTCAAGGGCGCCGGCCAGACGCCGTATTCACGCATGGGCGACGGCCGCGCCGTACTGCGTTCCTCCATCCGCGAGTTTCTCGCATCCGAGGCCCTGCATGCCTTGGGTATCGCCACCAGCCGGGCACTGTGCGTGATCGGCTCCAGCACCCCGGTATGGCGCGAAACACGCGAAAGTGCGGCCATGCTCACGCGCCTGGCGCAGAGCCACGTGCGCTTCGGCCACTTCGAATATTTCTACTACACCAAGCAACCGGAACAGCAGCGGGTACTGATCGATCATGTGCTGGAACAGCACTACCCCGAATGCCGTGAGGCCGAACAACCCTACCTGGCCATGTTCCGCACCATCGTCGAGCGTAACGCCGAACTGATTGCTCACTGGCAGGCGTACGGCTTCTGTCATGGGGTGATGAACACCGACAACATGTCGATCCTGGGCATCACCTTCGATTTTGGCCCCTATGCCTTCCTCGACGACTTCGACGCCAACTTCATCTGCAACCATTCCGATGATCGTGGCCGCTACAGCTATGCCAACCAGGTACCGATCGCCCACTGGAACCTCAGCGCACTGGCCCAGGCCCTGACCACCGTGATCGAGGTCGAGCCTTTAAAGGAGGCATTGGGGTTGTTCCTGCCACTGTACCAGGCACATTACCTGGACCTGATGCGCCGACGCCTGGGCCTGACCACGGCCGAGGACGACGACATGGCGCTGGTCGAGCGCCTGCTGCAACGCATGCAGAGCGGGGGTGTGGACTACAACCTGTTCTTCCGCAGGCTGGGCGATCAACCGGTGGCCGAGGCACTCAAGGGCGTACGCGACGATTTCATCGACCTGGCAGGTTTCGATGCCTGGGGCGCGGACTATCTGGCCCGCTGTGAGCGTGAAGCCGGTAATGGCGATGGGCGCCGCGAGCGCATGCATGCGGTGAACCCGCTGTACGTACTGCGCAACTACCTGGCGCAAAAAGCCATCGAAGCCGCCGAGGCCGGTGACTACAGTGAAGTGCGGCGGCTGCATCAGGTGTTGAGCACGCCTTTCGAGGAACAAGCCGGAATGCAGGCCTACGCCGAGCGACCGCCCGCGTGGGGCAAACACCTGGAAATCAGCTGCTCCTCCTGATGGCTGGCCGGCGATAGCGTCCGAACAAACACCACAAGGAAACGACATGTCCGACTCACTGCTAGTGCCCTGCCCCCACTGCGACGGCCTCAACCGCCTGCCTTCATCCCGCCTGGGCGATGCGCCGAAATGCGGCCGCTGCAAACAGGATGTGCTGTTGAGCCAGCCGTTCGAGCTCAACGAACGCAACTATGCCAGCCAGATCAAAGGCGACCTGCCGCTGCTGATCGACGTCTGGGCCGACTGGTGCGGCCCGTGCAAGTCCTTCGCCCCCACTTTCGAACAGGCCGCCCGCCAGCTCACCGGCCGCTGCCGCCTGGCCAAGCTCGACAGTGAAGCCAACCGCAACCTTGCGGGCCAGTTGGGTATCCGTTCGATTCCCAGCCTGATCCTGTTCAAGAACGGCCGCGAAGTCAGCCGCCAGGCCGGCGCGTTTCCACTGCAGTCGTTGCTGGAGTGGCTACGCAGCCAAGGGGTTTAAGCCTCAAGCGTTCGCCAGTAGGGATTCATAGGGAATACGGAGGCCATCGTGAAGCCGTTTGATCATGGACAGACTTAGCCTGCGCTTCCCGTTCAAGACTTCAGATACGCGACCGCTTGGGCCGATGTAAGGCTCCAGGTCCCGCGCTGTCAACCCCTGCTGGTCCATGCAGAATTTGATAGCCTCGATTGGGTCTGCGGGCTGAATGGGGTAGTGCTTGTTTTCGTACACCTCAATCAATGTCACAAGAACTTCCATTTCATCAGCATCGGGCGTACCGGCTTGTGCTTGATAAATGGATTCCAGTCGCAGAAATGCGGCTTTAAGGTCGTCGTCATTGCGGATTGGCTTAATATTCACTGATCGTCTCCACGTCAATTTCGTCATATCGCTTGTGCGTTCCGACGAATTTCACCCAGGCAATACCAGCTCGATACTGCATTTCAACCACTAGCCGGTATTTATTGCCTCCGATGTTGAAGACCACGCGGTTGTTGCCACATATGCTAGCGCTGCCAATCTGGCTTTTCACCTCTTGCGGTGTTCGCCATGTGGCTTTTTGTGCCATATCGTGCCAACTCTCCAACGGTGCCTTGGCATCTTCATGCCCTGGTAACTCCCAGAATTTCACCAATGTACTTTTGGCAATGACGCGCATCCAAGCAGATCTCCCGTTTTGGGAGATGCTAGCGCTTATCTACTCCTCGCGCAAGGATGAGCATTTCACGCGGTGCGCTCAAGCAAGTCATGCAGCTCGACAAACTGCTGGGTCAGCTTGTGCCGTGGCTCCAGGTGGATCAGCGGTAAACTGGCGTGGTGCGACTCGCGCATCTTCACCGAACTGCTCAGGTATACCGGCAATACCGGCAGGCCTTCGGCCAGCAGTTCGTCGAGCATCTGCTGGGGCAGGCTGGCGCGGGACTGGAACTGATTGACGACAATGCCTTCGACCACCAGCTCTTCGTTGTGGTCATCCTTCAACTCTTCTATCTCGGCCAGCAGCCCATACAGCGCCTGGCGCGAAAAACTGTCGCAGTCGAACGGGATCAGCACACGGTCTGCCGCAATCAGCGCCGATACCGCATAGAAGTTGAGTGCAGGCGGGGTATCGATGTAGATCCGCTCGTAATCCTCGTCGAGCTCGTCGAGCAACTTACGCAGCTTGTTGATCTTGTGCTTGGCCTCAAGCTTGGGCTGCAAATCGGCCAGCTCTGACGTGGCGGTGATCACATGCAGGTTGTCGAACGGGGTTTCGTAGATATCGACCTTGTTCTTCTTGCTGAACGGCCCGCTGGAGAGGCTTTGCTTGAAGAAGTCGGCGATGCCCATCGGAATGTCTTCGCCGGTAAGGCCGGTCAGGTACTGAGTCGAGTTGGCCTGGGCATCCAGGTCGATCAGCAGGGTCCGATAACCTTCACTGGCGCTGACCGCCGCCAGATTGCAAGCGATGCTCGACTTGCCCACACCACCTTTCTGATTGAACACCACGCGCCGCATGAGAGACCTCCGTGTATCAACGAATGCCCGAGTATGTGGCGGCGCAGCGGCATTGGCCAGCGCCAATTGCCCGACGCCGATGGCAAGGGTTCAATTGCCCCCTGCGGTTACGCCCATCAGCAATGCGGCAAAGGCCTTGGCCATTGCCGATCCGCCATGTTGGCGCTGGACCAGCCATACAGCAGAGGTGGCGTCTTCATCCAGAAGCGTTCGGTACACGACGCCCTCGATGCGCATGCGCTGAAAGGAAGCAGGCAAAATCGACACCCCAAGGCCCGCCGACACCAGCCCAATGATGGTCATGGCCTCCCCTGCTTCCTGAGCAAAATGCGGATTGAAACCCGCCTGTCGCGCCAGGCTCAGCAACTGGGCGTGCAATCCACTGCCGTAACTGCGCGGGAAGAACACGAAGGGCTCGTGGGCCAGCGCCGCCATGTGCACACCGTGCTCGGTCCCTTCGGCCAGCGCATGTGAGGCATTGATCACCGCCACCAGCGGCTCGCGAAACAGCTCCGTGGCCACCAGCCCTTCCGGCAAGGGCATGGGCCGCATCAGGCCGACCTCGATGGACTCGTCGAACACCCCTTCGGCGACATCGCGGCTGCTCATTTCCTTGAGGTTCAGGTGCACCGCCGGGAAGCGCTGGCGGAAGGCATGAATCGCCTTGGGAATCTTCGAGGTAAAAGGGGCCGACGAGGTAAAGCCGATCTTCATTTCGCCCAGCTCACCCAGTTGCGCACGGCGCGCAACATCGGCCGCCTTCTCTACCTGCGCAATTACCTGACGGGCTTCCTCGAGGAACAGCCGACCGGCCTCACTCAGCTCGACCCGACGATTGGTACGTTCGAACAGGCGCGCGCCCAACTCCTGTTCCAAAGCCTGAATCTGCTGACTCAGGGGTGGCTGAGAAATGCCTAACTGCTGGGCCGCCCGCCCGAAGTGCAGCTCTTCGGCAACGGCAATGAAATAACGCAGGTGGCGCAGTTCCATGGGGCCTCCAGAACAAGTCGCAAAACGTCTTAAATAGGTCGAACAATATATTGGATCTAATCATTAGGCAGCTATATGCTTTTTCCATTGCGCCAGAGGTACCCGCCCGTGAAAACTGCTGTAGCCCCCCTTCCTGCCGACCCCGAGCCTGCCCCGCTGAACGAAATCTGGATCGAGAAAGGCACCCCTGCCTTCATGAAGACCGTATTGGCCCTGTTCAGCGGCGGCTTCGCGACCTTCGCCCTGCTGTATTGCGTGCAGCCGATGATGCCGCTGCTGTCGCAGGAGTTTTCGATCAATGCCGCGCAGAGCAGCCTGGTACTGTCGGTGTCGACCGGCATGCTGGCGTTCGGCCTGCTGATCACCGGGCCGATTTCCGACCGCATCGGGCGCAAGCCGGTGATGGTTTTTGCGCTGCTCTGCGCCGCGTTATCGACCATGGTCAGCGCAGTGATGCCGACCTGGGAAGGCGTACTCGCCACGCGGGCGCTGGTCGGCCTGTCGCTGAGCGGCCTGGCAGCTGTGGCGATGACCTACCTGAGTGAAGAAATCCACCCGCAGCACATCGGCCTGGCCATGGGCTTGTATATCGGTGGCAATGCCATCGGCGGCATGAGCGGTCGGCTGATCACAGGCGTGCTGATCGACTTCGTCAGCTGGCACACGGCAATGCTGACCATCGGTGGTTTGGCCCTGATCGCAGCGCTGGTGTTCTGGAAGGTGCTGCCCGAATCGCGCAATTTCAGGGCGCAGACGCTCAAACCGCGCAGCCTGCTAGATGGCTTCGTCATGCACTTCAAGGACGCGGGTCTGCCCTGGCTGTTCCTCGAAGCCTTCCTGTTGATGGGCGCATTCGTCACTCTGTTCAACTACATAGGCTATCGGCTGCTCGCCGAGCCGTATCACATGAACCAGGCGCTGGTCGGTTTGCTCTCGGTGGTCTATCTGTCGGGTATCTACAGCTCGGCACAAGTGGGTGCGCTGGCAGATAAACTGGGGCGCCGCCGGGTGTTCTGGGCGAGCATTCTGGTCATGGCGGGCGGGCTGTTGATGACATTGGCCAACCCACTGGCGATGATTATCGTCGGGATGCTGATCTTTACCTTCGGCTTCTTCGGAGCGCATTCGGTGGCCAGCAGCTGGATCGGCCGCCGAGCGCTGAAGGCCAAGGGCCAGGCGTCTTCGCTGTACCTGTTCTGCTATTACGCGGGGTCGAGTGTGGCGGGGACGGCAGGCGGGGTGTTCTGGCACCAATGGGGCTGGAGTGGCATCGGGCTGTTCATCGGCAGCCTCCTGGCGGTGGCGTTGCTGGTGGCGTTGCACCTTAGCAAGCTGGCGCCCAAGGCTGCCTGAAACAGGGCTGCTCTGTGCAGCCCAATCGCCGGCAAGCCGGCCCCCACAGGTATCCCACTGCCCTTGAATACAGTGGTTTACCTGTGGGGGCCGGCTTGCCGGCGATTGGGGCTTCAGATCAGTTCACGATCTCGACAATATCCACATCCACTTCACGGCTCATCAGGTGCTTTTCCACCTCGCCGGTCAGCTTGACCTTGGTCTTGTCGTTGAACGGCGTCGGCGGCAGGTCTTCATCGTCGATCTCAACGGTGATGGTGCCGGTGTTGTCCTTGAATTCGTACTTGTCGTCGTTGTTGATCTTCTTGGTGACATAACCCTGCAGCACCACGGGGGTGTCATCGGCTGCGTCATTGGCAGCAGCGACGGTAGTCACCGACTGGGCGCCCGGGCCGGTATAGCCGGCGGCCAAGGCAGCGGTACTGAACAAGGGGGCGAGAATCAGAGCGAAGTAACGAGCTTTCATGAGGGTCGGGTCCTGTTTCGGTTTCGATGGGACCAGATTAACGACGATCGCTGAATTAAAACTTAATGCAACAAAAACCGGCCTGCAGGCTAGTGCCAGTCAGTTAGCGTGATCAGGTCTGCTACGCAGACCATCGCCGGCAAGCCGGCTCCTACAAGGCCCGCGCAGTTGTTGAGCTGTGCGCCGTACCTGTGGGAGCCGGCTTGCCGGCGATGGGCCGCAAAGCGGCCCCAAATCGCTTGACTGACTGCCATTCAGATCACTGGTGATACTGCGCCGACAGCTCATGCACGGCGTTGATGAACACACCCGCATGCTCCGGGTCGACCTCCGGCGTAATGCCGTGACCCAGGTTGAACACGTGGCCGGTACCCTTGCCATAGCTCGCCAGGATCCGTGCCACTTCGTTGCGAATGGCCTCAGGCTTGGCGTACAGCACGGTCGGGTCCATGTTGCCTTGCAGGGCAACCTTGTCGCCAACGCGGCGGCGGGCGTCGCCGATCTCGCAGGTCCAGTCCAGGCCCAGGGCATCAGCGCCGGCTTCGGCGATGCTTTCCAGCCACAGGCCGCCGTTCTTGGTGAACAGGATTACCGGCACCTTGCGCCCATCGTGCTCACGGATCAGGCCGCTGACGATCTTGCGCATGTAGGCCAGGGAGAACTCCTGATACGCCGCCGCCGACAGGTTGCCGCCCCAGGTGTCGAAGATCTGCACGGCTTGGGCGCCGGCCAGGATCTGCCCGTTGAGGTAGCTGGTGACCGACTGTGCCAGCTTGTCCAGCAGCAGGTGCAGGGCCTGCGGGTTGTCGTAGGCCATCGCCTTGGTCTTGCGGAAGTCTTTGGACGAACCACCTTCGACCATGTAGGTGGCCAAGGTCCACGGGCTGCCGGAGAAACCGATCAGCGGCACACGGCCGTTGAGCTCGCGCCGAATGGTACTGACGGCATCCATCACGTAGCCGAGGTCTTTCTGCGGATCAGGGATTGGCAGGGCTTCGATGTCGGCCGGGGTGCTGATGACCTTCTTGAAACGCGGACCTTCGCCGGTCTCGAAGTACAGGCCCAGGCCCATGGCATCGGGAATGGTGAGGATGTCCGAGAACAGGATCGCTGCGTCAAGCGGGTAGCGCTCCAGCGGCTGCAGGGTGACCTCGCAGGCGAACTGCGGGTTCATGCACAGGCTCATGAAGTCACCGGCCTTGGCGCGGCTGGCGCGGTATTCCGGCAGGTAACGGCCGGCCTGGCGCATCATCCATACAGGGGTGACGTCTACGGGTTGCTTGAGCAGTGCACGCAGGAAACGATCGTTCTTCAGGGCAGTCATGTCGGCATCCGGCAAAAAAGTGCGGGCATTTTCTCAGACGCCAGCGCAAAAGGCACGGTTGAGACCATGCGTTTTGTCTATTGGGTGCCGTGGATCAAGCAATTTTGTATACAAAAAGCGATGAGGCCGCTGTGCGGCCCCATCGGTCACATCAGACTTCGAGGTAATCCAGGATACCTTCGGCAGCGGTACGACCTTCGAAGATGGCGGTCACCACCAGGTCCGAACCGCGCACCATATCGCCACCGGCAAAGATTTTCGGGTTGCTGGTCTGGTGCTTGAACTTGCCTTTCTCCGGGGCCACCACGCGGCCTTGGCTGTCCATCTGGATGCCATGCTGCTCGAACCAAGGTGCCGGGCTTGGGCGGAAGCCGAAAGCGATCACCACGGCGTCCGCCGGGAGGATTTCTTCGGAACCCGGGATTGGCTCAGGGCTGCGACGGCCACGGGCATCCGGCTCGCCAAGACGGGTCTCGACCACCTTCACGCCTTCGACCTTGTCTTCACCGACAATGGCGATCGGCTGACGGTTGTAGAGGAATTTCACGCCTTCTTCCTTGGCGTTCTTCACCTCTTTGCGCGAGCCCGGCATGTTGGCTTCGTCACGACGGTAGGCACAGGTCACCGCCTTGGCGCCCTGGCGGATCGAGGTGCGGTTGCAGTCCATTGCGGTGTCGCCACCGCCCAGCACCACGACCTTCTTGCCCTGCATGTCGACGAAGTCTTGCGGCGACTTCTCGAAGCCCAGGTTGCGGTTGACGTTGGCGATCAGGAAGTCCAGCGCGTCATGCACGCCCGGCAGGTCCTCGCCCGGGAAGCCGCCTTTCATGTAGGTGTAGGTACCCATGCCCATGAACACGGCGTCGTACTCGGCGAGCAGCTGTTCCATGGTGATGTCGGTGCCCACTTCGGTGTTCAGGCGGAACTCGATACCCATGCCGGTAAAGACTTCGCGACGATTGCTCAGCACGGTCTTTTCCAGCTTGAACTCAGGGATGCCGAAGGTCAGCAAGCCGCCGATTTCCGGGTTCTTGTCGAACACCACCGGGGTAACCCCGGCGCGCACCAGCACGTCGGCACAGCCCAGGCCTGCCGGGCCAGCACCGATGATGGCAACGCGCTTGCCGGTCGGTTTGACCTTGGACATGTCCGGGCGCCAACCCATGGCGAAGGCGGTGTCGGTGATGTATTTCTCGACCGAACCGATGGTCACCGCGCCGAAGCCATCGTTCAGGGTGCAGGCACCCTCGCACAGGCGGTCCTGCGGGCACACACGGCCGCAGACTTCCGGCAGGGTGTTGGTCTGGTGCGAGAGTTCCGCCGCAGCCAGGATGTTGCCTTCGGAGACCAGCTTCAACCAGTTCGGGATGAAGTTGTGCACCGGGCACTTCCACTCGCAATACGGGTTACCGCAGCCCAGGCAGCGGTGTGCCTGCTCTACGGACTGCTGGGGCTTGAAAGGCTCGTAGATTTCCACGAACTCCTTCTTGCGTTGGCGCAGCAGTTTTTTCTTCGGGTCCTTGCGGCCCACTTCGATGAACTGGAAGTCGTTACTCAGACGTTCAGCCATTTTTCAAAACCTCTTAACAGCAGCTGCAAGCTACAAGCTGCAAGCCGCAAGACGATCACTTAAGCCGGGCAAACCTCGAGCTGCTATTACTCGCAGCTTGAGGCTTGCCACTTGCAGCTGTTTTTACTGCGGGTTGGCACGGGTGCTGGACAGCAGTTGCTTGAGGTTGGCCGCCTTCGGCTTGACCAGCCAGAAGCGCCGCACGTAGTCGTCCAGGTTCTCCGAGAGCTCACGCCCCCACTCGCTGCCGGTTTCTTCCACATATTCGCCAAGGACCCGCGCCAGGTGGCTACGGTAGGCTTCCATCGCTTCACCACTGATACGCTGGATTTCCACCAGCTCGTGGTTGAGCTTGTCGACGAAGCTGTTGTCCATGTCGAGCACGTAGGCGAAGCCGCCAGTCATGCCAGAGCCGAAGTTGTAACCGGTCTTGCCCAGAACGCAGACAAAGCCACCGGTCATGTATTCACAGCAGTGATCGCCAGTACCCTCGACAACAGCATGGGCGCCGGAGTTACGCACAGCGAAGCGCTCGCCCGCGGTGCCGGCGGCGAACAGCTTGCCGCCCGTGGCGCCGTACAGGCAGGTGTTGCCGACGATGGCGCTGTGCTGGGTTTCGAACGGGCTGCCGGCTGGCGGCACGATGGTGACCTTGCCACCGGTCATGCCTTTGCCAACGTAGTCGTTGGCGTCACCTTCCAGGTACAGGTTCAGACCACCGGCGTTCCACACGCCGAAGCTCTGGCCCGCAGTTCCCTTGAAGCGGAAGGTGATCGGCGCTGCGGCCATGCCCTGGTTGCCGTGCAGCTTGGCGATTTCGCCGGAGATGCGCGCACCAATGGAGCGGTCACAGTTGCAGATGTCGAGCGCGAACTCGCCACCGGCCTGATCGCGAATGGCCGGCAGGGCCATTTCGACCATTTTCTCGGCCAGCTCGCCCTTGTCGAACGGCGGGTTCTTGTCGACTTCGCAGAACTGCGGCTTGTCAGCCGGGATGTGCGAGCTGCCCAACAGCGGCGACAGGTCCAGGTAGTGCTGGCGCTCGGTATCGCCTGGCAGCACGTCGAGCAGGTCGGTGCGGCCGATCAGCTCGCCCAGGCTACGCACACCCAGCTTGGCCAGCCACTCGCGAGTCTCCTCGGCGACGAAGGTGAAGAAGTTGATCACCATGTCGACGGTGCCGATGTAGTGGTCCTTGCGCAGCTTGTCGTTCTGCGTGGCCACGCCAGTGGCGCAGTTGTTCAGGTGGCAGATGCGCAGGTACTTGCAGCCCAGGGCGATCATCGGTGCGGTACCGAAGCCAAAGCTTTCGGCGCCGAGGATGGCGGCCTTGATCACATCCAGGCCGGTTTTCAGGCCGCCGTCGGTCTGTACCCGTACCTTGCCGCGCAGGTCGTTGCCGCGCAGGGTCTGGTGGGTTTCGGCCAAGCCAAGCTCCCACGGGGCACCGGCGTACTTGATGGAGGTCAGCGGCGAAGCGCCGGTACCACCGTCATAACCGGAGATGGTGATCAGGTCGGCATAGGCCTTGGCCACGCCGGCGGCGATGGTGCCAACGCCCGCCTCTGCCACCAGCTTGACCGATACCAGGGCCTGGGGGTTGACCTGCTTGAGGTCATAGATCAGCTGGGCCAGGTCTTCGATCGAGTAGATATCGTGGTGCGGTGGCGGCGAGATCAGGGTCACGCCCGGTACCGCATAGCGCAGCTTGGCGATCAGGCCGTTGACCTTGCCGCCGGGCAACTGGCCGCCCTCGCCCGGCTTGGCGCCCTGGGCAACCTTGATCTGCAGCACTTCGGCATTGACCAGGTATTCCGGGGTCACACCGAAGCGGCCGGTGGCCACCTGCTTGATCTTGGAGCTGCGGATGGTGCCATAGCGCGAGGGGTCTTCACCGCCCTCACCGGAGTTGGAGCGCGCGCCCAGGCGGTTCATCGCCTCGGCCAGCGCTTCGTGAGCCTCTGGCGACAGCGCACCCAGCGAGATACCGGCGGAGTCGAAGCGCTTGAGGATCGCCTCCAGCGGCTCGATCTGATCCAGCGGCAGGGCCTCGTCGGCCACCTTCACTTTCAGCAGGTCGCGGATCATCGACACTGGGCGCTGGTCGACCAGCGTGGTGTACTCCTTGAACTTGGCGTAGTCGCCCTGCTGCACGGCGGCCTGCAGGGTATTGACCACATCCGGGTTGTAGGCGTGGTACTCGCCACCGTGGACGAACTTGAGCAGGCCACCCTGCTGGATCGGCTTGCGCGCGCTCCAGGCTTCAGCGGCGAGCAGCTTCTGGTCGCCCTCGAGGTCGACGAAACGCGCACCCTTGATGCGGCTGGACACGCCTTTGAAACTCAGGCCGACCACTTCTTCGGCCAGGCCTACGGCCTCGAACAGCTGAGCACCACGATAGGAGGCGATGGTGGAGATGCCCATCTTCGACAGGATCTTCAGCAGGCCCTTGGAGATGCCTTTGCGGTAGTACTTGAAGACCTCGTCCAGGTCGCCCAGCACTTCGCCGGTGCGGATCAGGTCGGCCAGCACTTCATACGCCAGGTACGGGTACACCGCAGAGGCGCCGAAGCCCAGCAGCACGGCGAAGTGGTGCGGGTCACGGGCAGTGGCGGTTTCGACCAGGATGTTGCTGTCGCAACGCAGGCCTTTTTCCGTCAGGCGGTGGTGGACCGCGCCAACGGCGAACGAAGCGTGCACCGGCAGCTTGCCCGGGGCGATGTAGCGGTCGCTGAGCACCAGTTGGGTCTTGCCCGCGCGCACCGCTTCTTCAGCCTGATCGGCGATGTTGCGGATGGCCGCTTCCAGGCCGATGTCTTCCTCGTAGTTGAGGTCGATCAGCTGACGGTCGAAGCCTTCGCGTTCCAGGTTCATCAACGAACGCCACTTGGCGGGCGAGATGACCGGGGAGCTGAGGATTACCCGCGAGGCATGCTCAGGAGATTCCTGGAAGATGTTGCGCTCGGCACCCAGGCAGATCTCCAGCGACATGACGATCGCTTCGCGCAGCGGGTCGATCGGCGGGTTGGTAACCTGGGCGAACTGCTGGCGGAAGAAGTCGTAAGGCGAACGCACGCGCTGCGACAGCACGGCCATTGGCGTGTCGTCACCCATCGAACCGACCGCTTCCTGGCCTTGCTCGCCGAGTGGGCGCAGTACCTGGTCACGCTCTTCGAAAGTGACCTGGAACATCTTCATGTACTGCTTGAGCTGGTCAGCGTCGTAGCTGGCCGCGCCCTGGTCGTCGGAGAGCGTCGCCTGGATGCGCAAGGCGTGCTGACGCAGCCAGCGCTTGTACGGGTGGCGCGACTTCAGGCGGTTGTCGATGGCATCGGTGTCGAGGATGTGGCCGGTCTCGGTATCCACCGCGAAGATCTGGCCTGGGCCGACACGGCCCTTGGCGATGACATCTTCAGGCTTGTAGTCCCACACGCCGATTTCCGACGCCAGGGTGATATAGCCATTCTTGGTGGTCACCCAGCGCGCCGGGCGCAGGCCGTTGCGGTCAAGCAGACAGACCGCATGACGGCCCTCGGTCATGACGATGCCGGCCGGGCCGTCCCACGGCTCCATGTGCATGGAGTTGTATTCGTAGAAGGCGCGCAGGTCGGCGTCCATGGTCTCGACGTTCTGCCAGGCTGGCGGTACCAGCATGCGCACGCCGCGGAACAGGTCGATACCGCCGGTGACCATCAGCTCCAGCATGTTGTCCATGCTCGAGGAGTCGGAGCCTACGCGGTTGACCAGCGGGCCGAGCTCTTCGAGGTCGGGGATCTGGTCGTTGGCGAACTTGGTGCGACGGGCCATCGCCCAGTTGCGGTTACCGGTGATGGTGTTGATCTCGCCATTGTGGGCGAGGAAGCGGAACGGCTGCGCCAGCGGCCATTTCGGCAGGGTGTTGGTGGAGAAGCGCTGGTGGAACACGCAGATCGCGGTTTGCAGGCGCTCGTCGTCCAGGTCGGGATAGAAGGCCGCGAGATCGCGCGGCATCATCAGGCCTTTGTAGATGATGGTCTTGTGCGAGAAGCTGCAGATGTAGTGGTCGGCGTCGTGGGCGTTGGCCACGGACGAACGGCGACGGGCACTGAACAGCTTGATGGCGAATTCCTGATCGCTCAGGCCTTCACCGCCGATGAACACCTGTTCGATCTGCGGCAGGCGCTCCAGCGCCAGGCGGCCGAGCACGCTGGTGTCGATCGGGACTTTGCGCCAGCCAACCAGGGTCAGGCCGGCAGCGATGATTTCGCGATCCATGTTGGCGCGAGCGGCTTCGGCTTTTACCGGGTCCTGATTGAAGAACACCATGCCAACGGCGTACTGCTTGGGCAGCTCGACGGCAAAGTGCTCCTGGGCCACGGCACGCAGGAATTGATCGGGTTTCTGCATGAGCAGACCGCAACCGTCACCGGTCTTGCCGTCGGCGTTGATGCCGCCACGGTGGGTCATGCAAGTCAGGGCCTGCATGGCCGTTTGCAGAAGGTGGTGGCTCGGTTCGCCCGTCATATGGGCGATCAGGCCAAAACCACAGTTGTCCTTGAATTCTTCGGGATGGTACAGACCTGTTTTCATAGACACTTTCTCACCAGGTTCACCTCTCAACCGGAGGCAAATCTCTTTTTTAACAACCACTTACCATCCACGCCGATCAAATGCCAGCTTTTTTGCGGTGGCCATGGAAAACCATTGTTGCACAGCGACAGCGATGCCCACAAATTTTCATGTCTCACCATTGAAAATTTATGTCGCAATTTTGAATGTTTTTGCGCCATGCGCCGTGATAGCGGCTTGGCTCGAGTCTGAAGCGTTTCAGCCATGACTGCAAGATTGGCTTGTGGCCGGCAGCCTGGGACAGAAAAGCCTGCCGCGCTCGGGCGCAGCAGGCTAGACGAAAGTCAGTTATCGCTCAGCAACTGGGCGGCGGGGTGGTGCCGCCCGGAAGGTATCAGCGGGCCGTGGCCAGCTCTTGTTGGACGCTGGCGACAGTACGTGGCCAAGGTTTACCAGCCTGAACCTTCGCTGGCAAGTTCTTGATTGCCGCAACCGCTGCATCGCGGTTGGCGAAGCTACCATAGGTGACCACGTAGAGCGGCTTGCCCTGCAGGCTTTTCTTGAAGTAGCGATAGTCGCCACCCTGCGCCTTGACGAAGGCCTGCGCCGACGCTTCGGAGCTGGTACCAAGGATCTGCACTACATAATTGCCAGGCTTCTGACCGGAGTACCAGCCGCTGTTACCGCTGCCGCCTGTTGCAGGTTTGGCAGTGGCAACCTGGGTCGGTGCCGGAGCGGGCCTGGCGGGTGCAACCGGCTTGGCCGGCTGGGTTGCTACCGGCTTCTGCGCAGGCGCAACCGGCTGGGCCGGCGGCGTACTGGTGGTGGCCTGAGCCATGGTCGGTGCGGGGCCTGCAGCTTCACCCTGCGGTGGTGCGATGGTCGTTACCGTTGGCGGATTGCCTGGCTGCAGCGCAGTGCTGTCCGCCGGGCCACCTTCTTCACCATCCCCCATGCCGGCGGCCTGCGCCAGCGGCTCGCGCATCACCGGCTGCGACTGGCCAACCAGGGGCAGTGGCATCGGCTGCGACGAGCCTGAGAATTCGATGGCCGGGTCAGCGGGCTTTGCTTCCCCCAGCGGCAATTGGGCTTGGGCTGCGGGCGCATCCGTAGCCGCCTTGTCGCTTTTCTTGGGCATGAGAACCGCGGCAGCAACGGCCACTACAACGACAGCGGACAGCGCGAGCACGTGTTTCTTAGGCATTTTGAACCCCATGGTTGGTCGCTTCGCCGTACTACGGCTGGCGATCATGGCTTCGATCAAGGTATCGCGGGCGACCTGGTTGATGTTGCCAGGCCAACCGTCGGAGTGTTCATGAATATCGACGATCTGCTCATGGGTGAACACCTCGATGCCCCGGCCTGCACCTTCCAGGCGCTGCTCCAGGTACTCGCGGGTCTCTTCCTCGCTGTAGGGGGCGAGTTCGATGACGTGGAAACGCTCTTCCTCGACATGGATCTCATCCAACCCGGCGATCAGCGACGCTTCGCCGAACAGGAACACGTGCGGGCGCCCCTCCGGGACACCTGCCGCCAGCTCCAGCAACGCTTGGAGTGCCGACTCGTCGAGTTGTTCCGCATCGTCCACCAGTAAATAGACTTCCTGCCCGGTGAGGGCAAGCTGTACTACCTTGGAGAGGATCGCCTGAACTTCCGCTGGAGCCACGTCCAGCGCCTGGGCCACTTGGCCCAGCACGCTGGCGGCATCGCTGGCGCCGCGCGCCGATACCACGACGCTCTGCACCGACTGCTTGTTGGTGCTGGCCACCAAGGCCTGGCGCAACAACGTCTTGCCGCTGCCGACGGGGCCTGTAACCACCAGCATCAGCTGGCTGTAACGGGCCAGGTGGTGCAGTTGGCCGAGCACAGGCTTGCGCTGGGCAGGGAAAAACTTGAAGCCGGGCACACGCGGCGCGAACGGATCGTGGCTCAACTGGTAATGGTCGAGAAACGCCTCATCGGCATGCAAACTGGTCATTGCGCTGTCACAACCTCAAAGCTGGGCCACGATCGCGCGGTAATCCGCCGACAGCGTGGCCTGAAGAATCTCTTTCGGATAGTCGTCGGTAACCACGGCTTCGCCCATCTGGCGCAGGAGCACCAGACGCAAACGCCCATCGATCACCTTTTTGTCGACCGCCATATGCTCCATGAAATGCGCCGGGGTCATTTCCTGTGGTGGCACCACCGGCAAACCTGCATCCTGCAGCAGGCGGATTGCGCGATCGCGCTCGGACTGATCGATCCAGCCCAGACGCATCGACATCTCCAGGGCCATCACCGTACCCGCTGCCACAGCTTCGCCGTGCAACCAGACACCGTAGCCCATGTGCGTTTCGATGGCATGCCCGAAGGTATGCCCCAGGTTGAGCGTTGCGCGCACACCAGACTCACGTTCGTCAGCCCCGACCACCGCTGCCTTGGCTGCACACGAGCGCTGGATCGCTTCGGTCAGCGCCGCTGGCTCGAGGGCGCGCAAAGCCTTGATATTGTCCTCGAGCCAACCAAGGAAGGGCTTGTCGCAGATCAGCCCGTACTTGATCACTTCGGCCAGGCCCGCCGACAGCTCGCGCTCGGGCAGGGTGTTGAGGGTGGTGGTGTCGATCAGCACGGCTTTGGGCTGGTAGAACGCACCCACCATGTTCTTGCCCAGCGGATGGTTGATGCCGGTCTTGCCGCCGACAGAGGAGTCGACCTGGGACAGCAGGGTGGTCGGTACCTGGATGAAATCGACGCCGCGCTGATAGCACGCCGCAGCGAAGCCGGCCATGTCGCCGATAACGCCACCACCGAGGGCCACCACCGTGGTGCGGCGGTCGTGCCGGGCCGTGAGGAGGCCGTCGAAAATCAACTGCAGGGTTTCCCAGTTTTTGTGGGCTTCGCCATCCGGGAGGATCACTGGCAGCACCGAATAGGCACCCAGCGTCTTGCTCAGACGTTCGAGATACAGGGGCGCGACGGTCTCGTTGGAAACGATGGCAACCTGCCGGCCGGCAATGTGCGGCGCCAGCAGTTCTGGCTGCTCAAGCAGGCCTTCGCCAATGTAGATCGGGTAGCTGCGCTCGCCCAGGTCGACCTTTAGTGTCTGCATGTATCCCCACAATGTACTTGGGCGCGGCGTCGGCTGAGCGACCCACGCGGTAACGTTGAACCTCGCCTCGGCGCTGGCCGAGAATAGTCCCGGCCTACCGGGGCGGCAACTGCTGCAAGCGCTCGAGAATATCCAGTACGACCATGCGCGGGGGCCGTTCGTCGGTTTCAACCACGATGTCGGCGATCTCACGGTAGAGCGGATCGCGTGCTTCAAGAAGGCTACGCAAAGTCGCCTCCGGATTGGCAGTACGCAGCAAAGGGCGATTGCGATCGCGCGCAGTACGCCCGACCTGCTGTTCCACCGAGGCATGCAGGTAGATCACCCGGCCACCATGGTGCAGAGCCTGGCGGTTGGCCTCGCGCATCACCGCGCCGCCGCCGGTCGCCACGACCACGCCATCGAGCGCGCAGAGCTCGGCGATCATCGCCTGCTCACGATCACGGAAGCCCGGCTCGCCTTCTTTGTCGAAGATCCACGGGATGTTGGCGCCTGTTTTCAGTTCGATTTCCTTGTCGGAATCTTTGAACAGCAGGCGCAGCTCTTTGGCCAACAGGCGCCCGATGGTGCTTTTTCCAGCGCCCATGGGCCCTACAAGTATCAAATTTCGCACAGAATCAACGACTCACAGCAATCGCCTGGTCATTCATGATACGCGGAGTCAGGAAGACCAGCAGCTCGGATTTTTTCTCTTGTAATGCATCGCGTCGAAACAGCCGCCCAACATACGGCAGATCACCGAAAAATGGCACCTTGTCGACCACATTGTTTTGCGTGGTCGAATACACACCGCCAATGACGATGGTTTCCCCGTCAGCTACCCGTACCTTGGCATTGACCTCGTTCTTGCGGATCGGCGGCACATCGTTCAAGGCATTGACGAAATCAGGCTCGTCCTTGGTCACCTTGACCGTCATGATCACCTTGCCGTCCGGCGTAATCTGCGGAGTGACCTCCAACGACAGCGAAGCCTCGCGGAATGCAACCGAGGTAGCGCCACTCTTCGTGGTCTCCTGGTAAGGGACTTCGGTGCCTTTGAGGATGCGGGCGGTTTCCTTATTGGCGGTGACCACCTTGGGCTGGGAGATGATTTCACCATTGCCGGTCTTCTCCATGGCGCTGAGTTCAAGGTCCAGCAGCACGCTCCCACGCAACACCCCCAGGCCAATGCTGGAACCGGCCCGTTCCACCCCAAGATCGACAAACACGTCCTTGCCCAAAACAGCAGCTTCGCTGTAGAGCCGCGGGCCCCAGCGCACCCCAAGGCTTTTCTCGTAATCGACATTGGCCTCGACGATGCGCGCCTCGATCTCTACCTGCCGTACCGGCACATCCAGTTGCGCCACCAACTGGCGCAGCTCGGCAAGCCGCTCCTCAGGCTGGTGCGCCACCAGCGTATTGGTGCGCACATCCACATTCAAACTACCGCGCCCCGTCAGAATGCCGTCATCGGCCAGCGTGGCCAGCAGCAATTCGGCAAGCTCTGAGGCCTCGGCGTGGTGTATCGGCAGCAACTCGCGGCGCAACGGCTGCGATTGGGCGTCCAGCTCCAAGCCTATACGCGCGCCCAGGGCTTGTTCGGCCAGCTCAGCCGCTGGCGCCACCAACAGCACCTTGCCCTCTTCGCGCCGGGCCAGGCCCTTGCTGCGCAACACCAGCCCCAAAGCCTGATCCCAGGGAACATCCTGCAGACGCAAGGTAATACTGCCCTGCACCGTGTCGCTGGCGACCAGGTTGATGCCGGCATAATCGGCCAGCACCTGCAACACCAGGCGCACTTCCACGTCCTGGAAGTTCAGCGAAATCGGCTCACCCCGATAAGGCGTTGCCGCCAGCAACGGCATCGGCAGCAAGGCCGCCACCACCCACTTCATCAACCTGTTCATGATCTTCCCTGATCTCCCCGTCCACGCCCTGCCTGAGCCTCAGAAATGCCGTGCGCTCGCGCCAAGTGCCGCCCACGAACAACCGCTCGCGCACCGTTACCTGGTGCTCATCCACGCGTTCCACCAGCCCCCCATCGCGCCCCAGACGGTCACCGGAACGCACGCGATAGAGCCTCCCGGCAGATGACAGCAAAGCCTCATGTTCCATGCCCCGGGACAAGCTTCCGACCATTTCCAGCTGAGCCAGCGGGACAGAGGCGAGCCCTCGCCTGACAACGCGACCCGACCACGTCGAAAACGGATCGAGAACCGCTGGCAAGACCTCACCCCGGGCGGGTATCCAGGCCAATGATTGCGGCTCTGCCACCGGCCCATCGGCGTGGAAGGCGTCAACCCGCAGCCTCAATCGCAGCAAGCCGGGCCTGCCTTGAGCATCGGCCAGATGCATGTCGCCGACACGCAGCAGGCGAACCTGCCCAAGCCACTCATCGAGCCAAAGTCGCAACGCCGCGTAACGCCCAACTACCTGCACATCCAGCGGCGTTCGTCCAAAACCTGCCTTCTTCTGCTCATCCAGTACCTCAAGTTGCTCGAAATGCAGCCCATGCACATGCCCCGACGCGGCCAACTGATCGAGCAGATCGCTGATTTCGCCCCCGGCTGCCAGGCGCCATCGCATATCGTGCAGGTGCCGCTGGGCTTCACTCAGCGCTTGCGGTGCATGCACATGCGCCAACACCTGGGTGGCCTTGGCATGATGCTTGTCGTTAAGGGCCCTTTGGTTTACCTGCGCTGCCTGCTGCAGTTGCCGCCATTCCGGCCAACGAATCAGGCAGCCGACCGCAAACACCAGGCACGCCGCGGCTATCGGCAGGGCACATCGGAACAAGCGCGAGCGAGCTACCAGCGCCTGCCAGTCCAGACGCACGCGCAGCTTCACGACCAAGAGTCCGACATCCGCGCCAGCAGCAAAAACTCTTCACCAGCAGGCAAGCTCTTGATCCGCCTCAATTCCAGGTCGAGCAATATCCCGGAGCGCCCGAGATCACGCATCAATTGCGCTATCACAGCGCTGGAAGCGGCCAGCCCAACCAAGTGCAACCGCTCACCCTCGACCTTCAGTTCGACAACCTGAACGCCCTCGGGCAATGCCCGCTCCAGATCGCTGAACAGCGCCGTGAGAAGCCCTCGGTCCGCAAACAAAGCGTCCAGCGAGGCGGTTTGGGCCCTTGCTGCGTCGAGAGCCTGCTGAATGACGTCAAGCTGCTCCAGCTGCCTATTGAGCCCCGCGATCGCGGCCTGGCGCCCCAGGTTGGCAGCGGCCTGATGCTGCGCCCGCTGGCGCGCCAGCTGGTCCATCAACAACACAACACAGAGTGCCAGCACCACGCTGCCAATCAGCATGAGCTGAAAACGGCGAAGCGCCGCCAAGCGTTGCTGTTCGCGCCAGGGCAAAAGATTGATACGCAGCATCAGCGCAAAGCTCCCAGCGCCAGGGCAGACGCCAATGCCATGTTGTCGTCGTGACATGCAAGGCCAGCCACCTGGGGCAACGCCCGATAAGGCACTTCCAACCGGTCAATCAAATCACCGAGCCGACCTTGCTCAAGCTGCAGGCTCCCAGCCAGAAGCAGGTCTTGCACCTGCAGGTCATCGACAAACAGTTCGGCCAGCCGGCCCAGGGGCACTTCGCGCCGCTGCGGCAATACACCCTGTGACCAGCAATGCAGCGTAGCGCTGCCGGGCTCAAGGCGCAGCAGCGCGCAGCCGTCTGCACCCGGTTGCGGCATCATTCGCCGCAAGGCGATGCTGTCGACCTCGACGACTTCCAGCAGCAACCCAGCGTCATCGAAAATCGCTTCCAACGACTGCAGCAAGGTCTGCCGGCAGGCCACCACCAGAACATCACGCGCGCCAGCCTGCCCACATGAAGCCCCCAACACCTGGAAGTCCATCACCAGGTCTTCCAGCGGGAAAGGAAACAACCTGTCCGCATCAGCCAGAAGTTGCGCCTCCATTTCGGCTACTGGCTGGTCTGCCGGTAGCTGGCACAACTTGCAGATTACCTGCGAGGCAGCCAGGGCCACTGCGACCCGGCGCTGGCGACTGCCACTGCGCCGACAAGCGCTACGCAGCGCCGCCACGACGCGATCAGGCACTTGCCACCAATCAGCAGCACCTGCGGGCTCGAATCGCTCAACCTCCCAGGCAAGACGCTCACAGCGCCCTTTTCTGCGTTGCAGTTGTACAAGCCGAACCGAATCGACGGCAATTTCAACCCCCAACAGTGAACCGGCATCCTTGCCAATGCGTCCAAGCATCGCTGCTCCTTTGTGTCAGCCCTGAAACCCGCGCCAGCACCAAGGCTTGATGGCCGGAAGGTGCAGCGGGCCGCCCGGCCGGTCACCCGGCGAGGCGAAAAATGCTTATAATGCCCAGCGTTTTTTCGTCCGCCGGCTCCGTGCGCAATTCACCCCTCAACCTGGACACCCAAAAGCCTTGATACGTCTGCTGAAGTTCTTCTGGTGGTCTTTCGTCGCAGTCATCTGCGCGCTCGTACTCGGTGTGAGCGGTGCGTTTCTGTATCTTAGTCCCAACCTGCCGTCGGTCGATTCGCTCAGAAGCATCCAGTTGCAGATCCCCCTGAGGGTGTACAGCAGCGACGGCAAGCTGATCGCCGAGTTTGGCGAAATGCGCCGCTCGCCCATCCGTTTCGCGGACATTCCCCCGCAATTCATTCAGGCGCTTCTGTCAGCCGAGGACGACAATTTCCTCAATCACTACGGCGTTGACCCGGCCAGCCTGATGCGCGCCGCGACCCAACTGGTGAAAACCGGTCATATACAGACCGGCGGCAGCACAATCACCATGCAGGTGGCGAAGAACTTCTTCCTCACCAGCGAGCGCAGCTTCTCGCGCAAGACCAACGAGATTCTCCTGGCCCTGCAGATCGAGCGCGAACTGACCAAGGACGAGATCCTCGAGCTGTACGTGAACAAGATCTACCTGGGCAACCGCGCCTACGGCATCGACGCTGCCGCACAGGTTTACTATGGCAAGTCGATCCGTGACGTGAGCCTGGCGCAGATGGCGATGATCGCCGGCCTGCCCAAGGCACCGTCGCGCTTCAACCCTCTGGCCAACCCGGTGCGTGCAAAAGAGCGTCGCGACTGGATCCTGGGCCGCATGTACAAGCTCGGCAAGATTGACGAGGCGAGCTACCAGGCCGCCCTGGCCGAACCGCTCAACGCCAGCTACCACGTATCGGCGCCGGAGGTTAACGCGCCTTACATCGCCGAGATGGCCCGTGCCGAAATGGTTGGCCGCTATGGCAGCGATGCGTATACCGAGGGTTTCCGCGTCACCACCACAGTGCCGAGCGACATGCAGGAAATCGCCAACAAGGCCGTTCACGGTGGCCTGTCCGATTATGATGAGCGCCACGGCTACCGCGGCCCTGAATCGCGCTTCCCGGGCAAAGGCCAGGCTGCCTGGCTGCAGGAATTGAACAAGCAGCGCACCTTGGGCGGGCTGGAGCCGGCCATCGTTACCCAGGTTGAAAAAAGCGGCCTGAAAGTACTGACCCGCGGCGGCAAGGAAGAAGATGTCGCATGGGACACCATGAAATGGGCACGCCCGTTCATCAATAGCAATGCGCAGGGCCGGGCGCCACAATCGCCGGCAGACGTGGCCCAGGTTGGCGACCTGGTGCGCGTGCAGCGGCTGGACGACGGCAAACTCAAGTTCAGCCAGGTACCGGCAGCGCAGAGCGCGCTGATCACGCTGGACCCTTACAACGGCGCCATCCGTGCGCTGGTTGGCGGTTTCTCGTTCGAGCAGAGCAACTACAACCGCGCCATGCAGGCCAAGCGCCAGCCCGGCTCAAGCTTCAAACCGTTCATCTATAGCGCGGCGCTGGACAGCGGCTATACGGCCGCCAGCCTGGTCAACGACGCTCCGATCGTGTTCGTCGACGAATACCTGGACAAGGAATGGCGACCCAAGAATGACACCAACACCTTCCTCGGCCCGATTCGCATGCGCGAAGCGCTGTACAAGTCGCGCAACCTGGTATCGATCCGCTTGCTGCAGGCCATGGGCGTAGGCCGCACCATCGACTACATCACCAAGTTCGGCTTCAACAAGCAGGATCTGCCGCCCAACCTGTCGCTGGCATTGGGCACCGCGACACTCACGCCCATGGAAATCGCCACTGGCTGGAGCACCTTCGCCAACGGCGGTTACAAGATCAACCCGTACCTGATCGAGCGCATCGAGAGCCGCAACGGCGAGACACTGTTCACCGCCAACCCTGCGCGCGTGCCGCAGGGCGCCGAGGACGACGCAGGCCTGGCGGCACCAGAGCAGCCGATCAGCACGGCGTCGCTGCCTGGTGAGGCGCCGTCGGCTGCCAGCCCGCCCGCCCCTGCTCCACAAGTGCCGGTAACCGCCGAGCAGATCATCGATGGCCGTACCACCTATATCCTCACCAGCATGCTGCAGGACGTGATCAAACGCGGGACCGGGCGCCGCGCCCTGGCCCTGGGTCGTACGGACCTGGCGGGCAAGACCGGCACCACCAACGAGTCCAAGGATGCCTGGTTCTCCGGCTACAACGCCGATTACGTCACTACCGTCTGGGTCGGTTTCGACCAGCCGGAAACCCTGGGTCGCCGCGAATACGGCGGGACGGCTGCCCTGCCGATCTGGATGAGCTTCATGGGCGCGGCCCTGAAGGACAAGCCCAACCACCCGCCTGCAGAACCGGAAGGCATCCTCAGCCTGCGTGTCGACCCGGTCAGCGGCCGTGCGGCCTCCCCGAGCACGCCTAACGCGTATTTCGAACTGTTCAAGGCTGAAGATTCGCCACCATCGGTGGATGAACTGGGCAACGGTGCAGCGCCGGGCAGCCCGCTGCCGGCCGATGAAGCGGCGCCCATGGATTTGTTCTGAGCCGACAGCTTGCAGCTTGAACCCAAAAAAAAACCGGCTCATATGAGCCGGTTTTTTTTTTGCACCCTGCTTCAGCCGTTGAATACTTCGTCAACGCTGTTGAGCGGGTAGTGCTTCGGATATGGCAGGGTAGCCACGCCGGATTCGATGGCAGCCTTGGCTACGGCATCGGAAACGACGGTGATCAGGCGTGCGTCCAGCGGCTTCGGAATGATGTACTCACGGCCGAATTCCAGGCCTTCAACGCCATAGGCTTCGCAAACTTCCTTAGGCACCGGCAGCTTGGCCAGGTCCTTCAGGGCGATAGCGGCGGCGATCTTCATTTCTTCGTTGATACGCTTGGCGCGAACGTCCAGGGCACCACGGAAGATGAACGGGAAGCCCAGCACGTTGTTGACCTGGTTCGGGTAGTCGGAACGACCGGTAGCCATGATCACGTCGTTGCGGGTGGCATGAGCCAGCTCTGGCGAGATCTCCGGGTCCGGGTTCGAGCAGGCGAACACGATCGGGTTGGCAGCCATCGATTTCAGGCCTTCCGCGCTCAGCAGGTTCGGGCCGGACAGGCCAACGAACACATCGGCACCGTCCAGGGCATCAGCCAGGGTGCGCTTGTCGGTAGCGTGAGCGAACTGGGCCTTGTACTGGTTCAGGTCGTCACGGCCAGCGTGGATCACGCCGCTACGGTCGATCATGAAGATGTTTTCGACCTTGGCGCCCATGCTGACCAGCAGCTTCATGCAAGAGATGGCGGCAGCGCCGGCACCCAGGCAGACGATCTTGGCGTCTTCGAGCTTCTTGCCCGCGATTTCCAGGGCGTTGATCATGCCGGCAGCGGTAACGATAGCGGTGCCGTGCTGGTCATCGTGGAACACCGGAATATCGCACTGCTCGATCAGGGTGCGCTCGATTTCGAAGCACTCGGGTGCCTTGATGTCTTCGAGGTTGATGCCACCGAAGGTGATCGAGATGCGGCGAACGGTGTCGATGAAAGCTTGCGGGCTTTCCGACTCGACTTCGATATCGAACACGTCGATACCGGCGAAACGCTTGAACAGAACGCCCTTGCCTTCCATGACCGGCTTGGAAGCCAGTGGGCCAAGGTCACCCAGACCGAGGATGGCGGTGCCATCGGAAATAACTGCAACAAGGTTGCCCTTGCCAGTGTATTTGTAGGCCAGCTCAGGATCACGGCCGATTTCACGCACCGGTTCTGCAACACCTGGGCTGTAGGCCAGGGCGAGATCGCGGGCGGTGGCGGTGGGCTTGGAGAGCTCGACGCTCAGTTTCCCCGGACGAGGTTGAGCGTGGTATTCGAGAGCGGCGGTTTTCAGGTCTGACATGGTGGGCATTCCGCTATTTACTGTTCTGACGGACCGCCGAGGATACGCAAAGAGCCGGGGAGCCACAAGACTGGTCGGTCACTTGTGTCAAGGCCTTTAGCCTACGACTTTACGCTATAACACACGGGGGCATTCGAACAACAGTGTGTACAATCCAATAGCGAAATGTCTACATCTTTTCAGCTTGAAATGCGTTCCAGCATGCTCGGATCGGTGATTGGCAACACCCAGCGTCGCTGCCCCGGCTTGAGCCCACCCTTGCGGGAACGATCCAGCACCCAACCCCGCGCCTCGACCTGGCGTCCTTTGAGGTTATCGAAGAAGCCGACGGGGAAGTTGCGTTGCAGACGAGCGGGAACTTGCAGCACCACGTCAGTTTCAAGTTCCAGCCAGACTCCACCGCGATTGCGTGCAATATTCCGGATGCTGCCGCCGATCACCGCGAAGCCCGACTGGCGAACCTGGCTGGCGCGAAGTACCGGTGAAGGGCGCCAAAGGCCAGCGCCTGCCTTGCGCGCCGATTGCTCGGCCACTCGCTGGCACGCCACCAAACGCACATTGGGCGCAACCGCGACGCGATAGCCAAGCCCTTCGCCAAGCAATCGGGCTTCAAGATTGTCGCCACTGCGGGCGTAAACGTGTGCCAGCGTGCGGCCGTACTTGTCCTTGGGCTCGACGCCGAGCACCAAGCCGACACGGCCGTCGCTGGCTTTGACCAAGGCTTGCAAACGCCGCTTGGCGGCCTCGGCAAAAGGTTCGCTGGTGCGCCCCTTGCGCCCTATCTCCGGGGCGTTGATGCCAATCATGCGCACGCTGCGACCATCGGTAAGGCGCAGGGTATCGCCATCGACCACCTGACGCACCGCCACGATCTGCGGCCTGTCCGGCAATGGGCAAAACGCCAGGGCCGGCACTTGCCAGAGCGCGCCCACAAAAAAGGCGCCCACAAGGGGCGCCTTTTTCAGCAACAACGCGAAGCCCGAAGGATTCGCCATGCGCATGATTACTTCTTGGTACCGAACATACCGAAGCGATCGGCGAAGCGCTGAACGCGACCACCGGTGTCCAGCACTTTCTGCTTACCGGTGTAGAACGGGTGGCACAGGTTGCAAACGTCGATCGCCAGGGTGCTGCCCAGGGTCGAACGGGTTTCGAATTTGTTGCCGCAGCTGCAGGTCACAGCAACTGCTTCGTAGTTCGGATGAATATCAGCTTTCATGGTCACTTCCTCGAGCTGCGTGCCGCCACCCAACACCAATTGTTGAATACCGCACGTAATTAGGCGGGGAATAATACCAGAGCGCCGCGTCGACGCAAGTTGTCGCTTGCACCGACTGTCGTCTGATAGGCTCGCCAGTCTTCGAAACGCCCTGCGAGACCTTACGCGTGTCCGACGTCATCCTGCGCCTTGCCCTGCCCTCCCCCCTGCGTCGCCTGTTCGACTACAGGGCGCCGGCGAGCATGGCGCGCCAGGCACTCACCCCGGGAATGCGCATCCGGGTGCCGTTCGGCCGCCGCGAGATGATCGGCGTGCTGGTGG
Source organism: Pseudomonas sp. p106 (assembly GCF_003936645.1). Classification (NCBI taxonomy): domain Bacteria; kingdom Pseudomonadati; phylum Pseudomonadota; class Gammaproteobacteria; order Pseudomonadales; family Pseudomonadaceae; genus Pseudomonas; species Pseudomonas sp. p106. The sequence continues at coordinate 213,883 of NZ_RHQR01000005.1, read as the reverse complement.
AGGTCTGCGACCACAGCGAGGTCCCTGCCGACAAGCTCAAACCGGCCAGCGCCCTGCTCGACCCGGTTTCACCGGTGCCGGCGCCGCTGTTCAAGCTGTGCCTGTGGACGGCCCAGTACTACCAGCACAGCCTCGGCGACACCCTGAGCTGGGCCTTGCCCACCTTGCTGCGCCAGGGCGAGCCGGCCGAGATGCGCCAGGAGCGCTTCTGGCACGTGGCCCCAGGTGCCCGCCTGGAAGACCCGCGCATCGCCCGCGCACCGCGCCAGCGGGACGCCCTCAGAACGCTGGCGCAACACCCGCACGGCGTTGCGCACAGCCTGCTGAGCAAGCTCAACCTTAACAAGGACAGCCTTGACCTGTTACTGGCCAAGGACTTGGTTCAGCTCGAAGTACGCCGCCACCTGCCGGATCAACGCCATGAGCACTGGCTGGCCCAGCCGGAACTGCCGCTCAACGAAGAACAGCGAGTGGCCTTCGAGGCCGTGCGCGATGGCTTTGGCAGCTTCAATGCGTTCCTCCTGGCCGGCGTTACCGGCAGCGGCAAGACCGAGGTCTACCTGCAACTGATCCGCGAAACCCTGGAAGCCGGCAAGCAGGCGCTGGTGCTGATCCCGGAAATCAACCTCGGCCCGCAAACCCTGGCGCGTTTCGAACAGCGTTTCAACGCACGCATCGCCTTGGTGCATTCGGCCGTCAATGACCGCGAACGCCTCGACGCCTGGCTGGCGGCGCGAGATGGCGAGGCGGATATCATCATCGGCACGCGCTCGGCGCTGTTCACTCCCATGAAGAACCCGGGCCTGATCATCATCGACGAAGAACATGACGGCTCTTATAAGCAGCAGGAAGGCCTGCGCTACCACGCCCGCGACCTGGCGATGGTGCGCGCTCACCAGGAGAACATCCCGATCCTGCTCGGCTCGGCCACCCCTTCGCTGGAAACCCTGCACAATGCCCTGACCGGCCGCTACCGCCTGCTGCGCATGAACCAGCGCGCAGGAGGCGCGCGCCCGCCACGCATGTTACGCCTGGATGTGAAAAGCCTGCCGCTGGACAGCGGCATCAGCGGCCCGCTGCAACAGGCCATCCGCCAGACACTGGAAGCAGGCCAGCAGGTGCTGGTTTTCCTCAACCGCCGCGGTTTCGCCCCGACGCTGCTATGCCACGACTGCGGCTGGCTCAGCGAATGCCCGCGCTGCGATGCCCGCATGACCGTGCATCAGCGCGCCGGCGTACTGCGCTGCCACCATTGCGGGTACGACGAACGCCTGCCGCACCAGTGCCCCAAGTGCGACCATGTCGACTTGCGCCCGGTAGGTGCAGGCACCGAGCGCGCCGAGGAACGTCTGAAGGTACTGTTCCCCGATTACCCGATCCTGCGGGTCGACCGCGACAGCACGGCGCGCAAAGACGCGATGCACAATTTGTTCAGCACCATTCAGCGCGGCCAGCCGAGCATCCTGGTCGGGACGCAGATGCTGGCCAAGGGGCATCACTTTCCGCGGGTGACCTTGGTCGCGATTCTCGATGCTGATGGCGGGTTGTTCTCCGGCGACTTCCGCGCCACCGAGCGCATGGCCCAGCTCATCGTGCAGGTCGCCGGGCGCGCGGGGCGTGCCGAGGAACCCGGCAAAGTGGTCATCCAGACGCACCTGGCCGACCACCCGCTGCTGGTGCAGTTGACCGAGCAAGGCTACTTCGCCTTTGCCGAACAGGCGCTGGACGAGCGCCGCGCCGCTGGCCTGCCACCGTATTCCCACCTTGCCCTGCTGCGCGCCGAAGCGCACAAGCCAGGGCAGGCCGAAGGTTTTCTCGACGAAGCCTGCAGCGCCGCGCAGCGCCTGGTGACCGAGCAGCGCTTGCCCGGCATTGAACTGTTGGGCCCGGTGCCTGCTCCGATGGAGCGCAAGGCCGGGCGCTTCCGTGCGCAATTGCTGATACAGGCCGAAACCCGGGCACCGCTGCATCGACTGATCAGTGCCTGGTTGCTAGTGTTGGAGCAGCTTCCAGGCGGGCGGCAAGTACGCTGGTCGCTGGATGTCGACCCGGTCGACCTATATTGAGCTGTAAGCTGCAAGCAAGAGCAAGAGCAAGAGCAGGCCGGGCGATGGCGTTTGTTCTTGCAGCTTGAAGCTTGCAGCTCAAAGGTTGGCAACCCGGCCCCAGCAACGGATAATGCCCAGTTTTTCCACCTGCGCACCCAGGCGCTCCACCGCGCTAGCGGTCGAAAAGAGATCCCCATGAAAGACACCATTCGCCAGCTGATCCAGCAAGCCCTCACCCAACTCGTCACCGACGGTGTGCTGCCTGAAGGGCTGTCGCCGGCGATCCAGGTGGAAAACGCCCGGGACAAGACCCACGGCGACTTCGCCAGCAACATCGCAATGATGCTGGCCAAGCCGGCTGGCATGAAGCCGCGCGACCTCGCCGAAAAGCTGATTGCAGCCCTGCCGGCCAGTGCCGACATCAGCAAGGTCGAGATCGCAGGCCCAGGCTTTCTGAACTTCTTCCAGAACACCGACGCCCTGGCCAACCGCCTGGACGCCGCCCTTGCCGATGCGCACCTGGGTGCGCGCAAGGCTGGCCCAGCGCAGAAGGTGGTGATCGACATGTCGGCACCGAACCTGGCCAAAGAGATGCACGTCGGCCACCTGCGCTCCACCATCATCGGCGACAGCGTCGCCCGCGTGCTGGAGTTCCTGGGTGACCAGGTCATCCGCCAGAACCACGTGGGCGACTGGGGTACTCAGTTCGGCATGCTGCTGGCCTATCTGGAAGAAAACCCGATCACCAGCGACGAGCTGTCCGACCTGGAGAACTTCTACCGCGCCGCCAAGAAGCGCTTCGACGAGTCCGAAGAATTCGCCACCCGCGCTCGCGGCCTGGTGGTCAAGCTGCAGGCCGGCGACCCTGAGTGCATGGCGCTGTGGACGCGCTTCAAGGACATTTCGCTGTCGCACTGCCAGAAAACCTACGAGCTGCTCAACGTCAAACTGACCATGGCCGACGTGATGGGCGAAAGCGCCTATAACGCCGACCTCGCCAACGTGGTTGCCGACCTCAAGGCCAAAGGCCTGCTGGTCGAGGACCAAGGCGCCCAGTGCGTGTTCCTCGAAGAGTTCAAGAACAGCGAAGGCGAGCCGCTGCCCGTGATCGTGCAGAAGGCCGACGGCGGCTACCTGTACGCCACCACCGACCTGGCTGCCGTGCGCTACCGCAGCAATGTGCTCAAGGCCGACCGCGCGCTGTACTTCGTCGACCAGCGCCAGGCACTGCACTTCAACCAGGTGTTCGAAGTGGCGCGCCGCGCCGGTTTCGTCGGCCACCCGATGCAAATGGAACACATGGGCTTCGGCACCATGAACGGCGCCGATGGCCGCCCGTTCAAGACCCGTGACGGCGGCACCGTGAAGCTGATCGACCTGCTCACCGAGGCCAAGGAACGTGCCTACGCACTGGTCAAGGAGAAAAACCCGAGCCTGGCCGAGGACGAATTGCGCCACATCGGTGAAGTGGTCGGTATCGGCGCGGTGAAATACGCAGACCTGTCCAAGCACCGCACCAGCGACTACAGCTTCAACTTTGAGCTGATGCTCAACTTCGAAGGCAACACCGCGCCCTACCTGCTGTACGCCTACACCCGCGTGGCCGGCGTGTTCCGCAAGCTGGGCAAGGGCTTTGACGAGGTGGAAGGCCGCATCGTCCTGCAGGCTGCACACGAGCAGGACCTGGCTGCACGCCTGGCGCAATTCGGCGAGATCCTCAACAACGTCGCGGACAAGGGCACCCCGCATGTGTTGTGCACCTACCTGTACGACCTGGCCGGCCTGTTCTCCAGCTTCTACGAGAATTGCCCGATCCTCGCCGCCGAAACCCCCGAGCAACAGCAGAGCCGCCTGCGCCTGGCAGCCCTGACGGGTCGCACCCTGAAGCAAGGTCTGGAACTGCTCGGCCTGGAAACCCTGGAGCGCATGTAAGTTGGCTGCCAAGAAAAAACCAGCTCCCAAGCGCGGTGCAAGCCGCACCCAGGCACCGGCCAAACAGCCGATCCCCGGCTGGATATGGCTGGCAGTCGGCCTGACGGTCGGCGCCTTCATCGTCTTCCTGATGAAGCTCGAGCCTGGCGGTGGCGATATCAAGCGCGCCAAGCCCGAGCAGCAGAAGCCCGAGAAAGTTGCCGAGGCGGGCAAATCAACCGCGGCCGCTACGCAGCAGCCGGTAAAGCCCAAGTATGACTTCTACACCCTGCTGCCCGAGTCGGAAGTGATCGTGCCGCCAGAAGCCGTGCCTGAGAAGACGCCGCCTGTCCCAGCCCAGCCGGTCACACCGGTCACACCTGCCGAAGCGGCGAAAATCGATACCGCGCGCGCCCAGGCTGCACTGTTGGGCCAGACGCCACCCCCGGCTCCGCCAGTGATCAAACCTGCGGCCACCACGCAGTACTTCCTTCAGGCCGGCTCGTTCCGCAAACAGGCCGACGCCGACAAGGTGCGGGCGCAGATCATCCTGTTGGGCCAGACGGTGAAGGTGGAGTCGGGCACGGTCAAGGATGAAACCTGGTACCGCGTGCTGGTCGGCCCATACAGCAACCGTGAGCAGTTGACCGGTGCGCAGAAGCAACTGGCCGGAGCGGGGTTCAGTAACCTGCTACTGCAGCAGCGCCAGACCCGCCAGTAACGAAAAAGGCCTTGTCGCTCAGCGTGACAAGGCCTTTTTTGTGCTCAACGGCGTTCAGCGTTGGCTTGGGAAACCTGGCTGTTCAGCGTCCAGAAGTCATACAGCACACCCACCAGGAACAGGCCACCGGTGAAGAAGTAGATGATCGCGGTGATCCACTTGCCCTGGTACAGGCGATGCACGCCAAAGATGCCGAGGAAGGTCAGCAGTACCCAGGCAATGTTGTAGTCGATGCGCCCAGACTGAAAACGCAAGTCAGCCTCGCGGTCCATCGACGGGATCAGGAACAGGTCGATCAGCCAGCCTATGCCAAGCAGGCCCAGGGTGAAGAACCAGATTGTTCCGGTGATCGGCTTGCCGTAGTAGAAACGATGCGAGCCCGTGAAGCCGAAAATCCACAACAGATAGCCGATGACCTTGCTATGGGTGTCGTGGAACGGCGCCCCTTGTTCATAACTGTTCATTCATAGCCCCCATGGGTTAGCCGAAAATTTTCTAAAAAAAAATGTGACTTTTGCGTCGCAGGCCGACGTACGGCAGCATGACAATCGACAAACGGATCAGAAATTGATCAAAAAGCTGTTATAAAGTTGCGCGCCAATACCAAAACCAATACCAAAACTTCACAAGAGCTTCATCTATGCCGCCTTTGTTCAAGACATGGCTGACCCTCTGCCTATTATTGCCCCTGGCCGCCCACGCCACCAACCGTGAGCAACGTCTTCCCAACGGTTTCACCGGCTATACCACCAATGCCACGGTGAAACACGTGCCCAGCAAGCACACCGCCTTGCGTGCACGCGCCAACAACGCTGGCCAGGTGCCAGTGGCTGCCATGTCGCCGAAACAGAGCAGCGACGTGCTCAGCCGCGCCGTGAATGTGCTCGGCACCCCTTATGTTTGGGGCGGCAGCAGCCCTAAAAAAGGCTTCGACTGCAGCGGGCTGGTCAAGTACGCCTTCAATGACGTGGCTGATGTCGACTTGCCGCGCACCTCCAATGCCATGGCAAAGGGCCACGGCGTGAAGGTGGCCAAAAGCGATCTCAAGCCTGGCGACCTGATCTTCTTCAACATCAAGAGCCGCCGCGTCAACCACGTAGCCATCTACCTGGGCAACGATCGCTTCATCCATGCACCGCGCCGCGGCAAGCGGGTAAGCATCGACAACCTGAGCAAGCCTTACTGGCAGAAGCACTATGTCGTGGCCAAGCGGGTGTTGCCGAAGGCGCCGCAGCAGTTGGCCCTGGCCAAGCGCTGACCTGGCAAGGCAACCGATGGATTGCTGGGGCCACTGCTACACGGCCCCGATCAACCCTTGGGTCTTCAATCGCTGCAACGCCCCCTCCATCGTCCGCATGCCCTGCGCAGCACCCGCCTGCATCACCGAATTCAATTGCGCCATACGCCCCTCGCGGATCAGGTTACGTACCGCAGGCGTTCCCACCAGCACCTCCCGGGCAGCCACCCGCCCACCCCGCACACACTTGACCAGCACCTGCGCCACAACCATACGCAGCGACTCCGCCAACATCGCTCGCACCAGCGGTTTCTCCTCGGCGGCAAACACCTCCACCAGCCGGTCGACACTGCCAGCAGCCGAGCGCGTATGCACCGTTGCCAGCACCAGGTGCCCGGTCTCCGCAGCCCGCAACGCCAGGCGAATCGTCTCCAGGTCGCGCAATTCGCCTATGACGATCACATCCGGGTCCTGACGCAGCGCGCTGCGCAGCCCTTGGGAAAAGTCGCGGCAATGCCGACCGATTTCTCGCTGATTGATCAGGCTTCGCTGGCTGTTGTGGATAACTTCGACAGGGTCCTCGAGGGTGATGATGTGCAAGGACCGCTGCCGGTTCAGCTGATCGATCAGCGTCGCCAAGGTGCTGGATTTTCCACTGCCGGTAGGCCCGCCGAGCAGAATCAGGCCGTCAGTCCACTGTGCAACAGACCGAAACACATCTTCCAGGTCAAGCTCGTCGAGCGTCGCAATCCGCTTTGGGATCAAGCGAAAGGAGGCCGCCGGGCCATTCAACTGGCGGAACAGGTTCAGGCGAAAGCGCCCGAGCGAGGGCAGCTCCAGTGCCAGGTCCTGCTCATCACCTTGCGCCCACTGCTGGCGCCGGCACTCATCGAGCAGCGGCGCCAGGGCATCGGTCAACGCCGCTGGCGTCAAGTTCGGTAGCGCCATGCGCCGCAGCTCACCATCCACGCGCAGCATCGGTATCTCGCCCGCGGCCAGGTGCAGGTCACTCGCCCCTGCATCGCCAGCCCGGGCCAACAGGTCAGTCACGTCCATGAGACTCCCCAACAGCCATCAAGCAGGTAGAATGCCGCTGACTCCTGAGCCAACGGCATCGATCCATGTCCACCATAGCACACAACCTTTGCGCCCTTGCCGCCCGTATCGATAGCGCAGCCAAGGCCGCTGGACGCGACCCGGCCAGCCTTCAGTTGCTGGCCGTCAGCAAGACCAAACCGGCCAGTGCCATCCGCGAGCTGCATGCCGCAGGTGTATGCGATGTCGGTGAAAACTACCTGCAGGAAGCCCTGGCCAAGCAGGAGGACCTGCGGGACTTGCCCTTGATCTGGCACTTCATCGGCCCCATTCAGTCGAACAAGACCAAAGCAATTGCCGAACATTTCGACTGGGTACACTCCGTGGACCGCCTGAAGATCGCCCAACGCCTGTCTGAACAACGCCCCCCAGGCCTGCCGCCTCTGAATATCTGCCTGCAGGTGAATGTCAGCGGCGAGGACAGCAAATCGGGGTGCGCCCCCGAGGACCTGCCGGCACTGGCCAATGCCGTGGCCGCACTGCCCAACCTGCGCCTGCGCGGGCTGATGGCGATCCCCGAACCCAGCGAGGACCGCGCCGAGCAAGAAGCCGCCTTCGCTAGCCTGCGCCAGCTGCAGGAGGGCCTGAATCTTGGCTTGGACACCCTGTCCATGGGCATGAGCCACGACCTGGAAGCCGCGATCGCGCAGGGTGCGACCTGGGTGCGTATCGGCACCGCCCTGTTCGGCGCCCGCAGCTACGGCCCCGCCTGATTCCATGCTTTACTCACTCTTTCCCTCAAGGACCTGACATGAGCAAGACACGTATTGCCTTCATCGGCGCCGGCAACATGGCTGCCAGCCTGATCGGCGGCCTGCGCGCCCAGGGCCTGGACGCCACGCAGATCCGCGCCAGCGATCCAGGCGCCGAGACCCGCACCCGGGTCCAGGCCGAGCACGGTATCGAGGTATTCGAAGACAACGCACAGGCCATCGCCGGAGCCGACGTGATCGTCCTGGCAGTCAAACCGCAGGTGATGAAAACCGTCTGCGAGGCCCTGCAGCCGAACCTGCAGGATGGCCAGCTGATCGTTTCGATTGCCGCCGGCATCACCTGCGCCAGCCTGCAGGCCTGGCTCGGCGCCCGCCCGGTAGTGCGTTGCATGCCCAACACGCCGGCCCTGTTGCGCCAAGGCGTAAGCGGGCTGTATGCCACCGCCGAAGTGACCAGCACACAGCACCAGCAGGCCGAGCAGCTGCTATCGGCCGTGGGCACCGCCTTGTGGCTTGAGCATGAACACCAGCTCGATGCCGTGACAGCTGTCTCGGGCAGCGGACCGGCCTATTTCTTCCTGCTGATCGAAGCCATGACTGCCGCCGGCGAGAAGCTTGGCCTGCCACGCGAAACCGCTACCCAGCTGACCCTGCAGACCGCACTGGGTGCCGCGCACATGGCGGTGGCCAGTGACGTTGACGCCGCGGAGCTGCGTCGCCGGGTCACTTCGCCAGCCGGCACCACAGAGGCCGCAATCAAGTCGTTCCAGAGCAACGGTTTCGAAGCCATCGTCGAGCAGGCACTGGCAGCCGCGGCGAAGCGTTCTGCCGAGCTGGCCGAGCAATTGGGCAAATAAGGAGTATTAGATGAATGCATTGTCGGGCGCCGCGATCTTCGTGGTGCAAACCCTGGTCAGCCTGTACCTGGTGATCGTCCTGCTGCGCTTCGTGCTGCAGCTGGTAAAAGCCAACTTCTACAACCCGCTGTGCCAGTTCGCGGTGCGCGCCACGCAACCGCTGCTCAAACCGATCCGTCGCATCATCCCAAGCGTCGGCGGCCTCGATACCTCGTCTCTGCTGCTGGCGGTGGTGATCCAGGCTCTGCTGATGGGCTTTGTGCTGATGGTGACCTACGGCACCTTCGGTGATGTGCTGCACCTGCTGATGTGGGCGATCATCGGCATCACCTCGCTGTTCCTGAAGATTTTCTGGGTCGCGATGATCGTCATGGTGATCGTGTCCTGGGTCGCGCCGAACAGCCACAATCCTGCGGCCGAGCTGGCCTACCAGATCAGCGAACCCGTGCTGGCGCCGTTCCGCCGTATCGTGCCCAGCCTGGGCGGCATGGACATTTCGCCGATCTTCGCCTTCATCGCGATCCAGGTGCTGCAATCGTTTGTCATGCCACCGCTGGCAGCCTATGCCGGCATGCCACAGGAACTGTGGCGGATGATCTGAGCCCTGTTGCTCCCGGCGGCAAGCCTTTGCTTGCCGCTGGGGGTAGCGCTCTTTAGACTTACGCCTCCGTCAAGCGTGAGCAGGGTCGATGTCCACTGTCCTTCCCGAAGATTCCGTCGGTCTGGTTACACCGCAAACAGCCCGGTTCGATGAACCGCTGGCCCTGGCCTGTGGCCGTTCTTTGGCCAGCTACGAGCTGGTCTACGAGACCTACGGCACCCTGAACGCCAGCGCAAGCAATGCTGTGCTGATCTGCCATGCCCTCTCTGGCCATCACCACGCGGCCGGCTACCACGCCACCACCGACCGCAAGCCCGGCTGGTGGGACAGCTGCATCGGCCCTGGCAAGCCGATCGACACCAACCGTTTCTTCGTGGTCAGCCTGAACAACCTCGGTGGCTGCAACGGCAGCACCGGCCCCAGCAGCGTCAACCCCGCCACCGGCAAGCCGTATGGCGCCGACTTCCCGGTACTGACCGTTGAAGACTGGGTACACAGCCAGGCACGCCTTGCCGATCGCTTGGGCATCCGGCAGTGGGCGGCCATTGTCGGCGGCAGCCTCGGCGGCATGCAGGCCCTGCAATGGACCATGACCTACCCCGACCGCGTGCGCCATTGCGTCGATATCGCCTCGGCACCAAAGTTGTCGGCCCAGAACATTGCCTTCAACGAAGTGGCGCGCCAGGCCATCCTCACCGACCCCGAATTCCACGGCGGCTCGTTCCAGGACCAGGGCGTGATCCCCAAGCGTGGCCTGATGCTGGCGCGTATGGTCGGGCATATCACCTACCTGTCCGACGACTCGATGGGGGAAAAGTTTGGCCGGGAGCTCAAGAGCGACAAGCTCAATTACGACTTCCACAGCGTCGAATTCCAGGTCGAGAGCTACCTGCGCTATCAGGGCGAAGAGTTCTCTGGCCGCTTCGACGCCAACACCTACCTTCTGATGACCAAGGCGCTGGATTACTTCGACCCGGCGGCGGCCAATGGCGGCGACCTGGCCGCGACCCTGGCCCACGTCACAGCCGACTACTGCATCATGTCGTTCACCACCGACTGGCGTTTCTCGCCGGCCCGTTCGCGCGAGATCGTCGATGCCCTGATGGCGGCACGCAAGAACGTCTGTTATCTGGAGATCGACTCTCCTTACGGGCACGATGCCTTCCTGATCCCCACGCCTCGCTACATGCAGGGTTTCGCGAACTACATGAACCGCATCGCCATCTGAGGACAGCATGAGAGCCGACCTGGAAATCATCCACGACTGGATTCCCGCCGGCAGCCGGGTACTCGACCTGGGCTGCGGCAGTGGCGAGCTGCTGGCTTCGCTGCGTGATCGCAAGCAGGTCACCGGCTACGGCCTGGAGATCGACCCCGACAACATCGCCGCCTGTGTAGCCAAAGGCGTCAACGTCATCGAGCAGGACCTGGACAAGGGCCTTGGCAACTTCGCCAGCAACAGCTTTGACGTAGTGATCATGACCCAGGCTCTGCAGGCCGTGGAGTACCCCGACCGCATCCTCGACGAGATGCTGCGGGTAGGCCGCCAGTGCATCATCACCTTCCCCAACTTCGGCCACTGGCGTTGCCGCTGGTACCTGGCGACCAAAGGCCGCATGCCGGTTTCGGACTTCATGCCGTACACCTGGTACAACACCCCGAACATCCACTTCTGCACCTTTGCCGACTTCGAACAGCTGTGCCATGAGCGCCGCGCCAAGGTCCTGGACCGCCTGGCCGTCGACCACTTGCACCGCAATGGGTGGGGCGGCCGGCTTTGGCCTAATCTGTTAGGGGAAATCGGCATTTACCGCGTCAGTAGCCCCGGCCTGCAGGAGCACCAGCTCGCGGTCTGACGCCCAGCAGAGGAATCGCACCATGCGTCGCCTAGCCCTGTTTCTGATCAGCTTGTGCCTGGCGCTGCCGGTACTGGCTGCCGATGCCGCCAAACCCGAGCGCAAGGAAGTGTTCGGCGACGTGACGGTGCACTACAGCGCCTTCACCTCCAGCATGCTGCAGCCGGACATTGCCGCCGCCACTGGGCTTGTCCGCAGCAAGAATCAGGGGGTGCTCAACATCGCCGTGCTCAAGGCCAGCAAACCCGCCATGGCGGTGGTCAGCGGCACGGTAAAAGACCTCACCGGGCGCAGCAACCCGCTGTCGTTCAAGCAGATTACCGATCGAGGCGCGATTTACTACATCGCCCAGTTCAAGATCCAACAGGCCGAGACGCTGACCTTCGACCTGAATGTCGAAACCGGCGGGGTCAGCCATAAACTCAGCTTCAACCAGGAAGTGTTCCCAGGCGAATGATGAATCTCCAGCAACTCGTATTGGCCAGCCACAATGCCGGCAAACTCAAGGAACTTCAGGCCATGCTCGGCCAGACCGTGCAACTGCGCTCGATTGGTGAGTTCAGCCAGGTAGAACCCGAAGAAACCGGCCTGTCGTTCGTCGAGAACGCCATCCTCAAGGCGCGCAATGCTGCACGCATCTCCGGGCTGCCGGCGCTGGCCGACGACTCTGGCCTGGCGGTCGACTTTCTCGGTGGCGCGCCGGGCATCTACTCGGCGCGCTATGCCGACGGCAAGGGCGATGCGGCAAACAACGCCAAGCTGCTCGAAGCACTCAAGGATGTACCGCAAGATCAGCGCGGCGCCCAGTTCGTCTGTGTGCTGGCACTGGTACGCCACGCCGACGATCCACTGCCCATCCTCTGCGAAGGCCTTTGGCATGGGCGCATCAGGTTCGAAGCCAGCGGCGATCAAGGCTTTGGCTATGACCCGCTGTTCTGGGTGCCTGAGCGCAACTGCTCGAGCGCCGACCTCGCGCCTGCCGACAAGAACCAGCTCAGCCACCGCGCCCGCGCCATGGCCCTGCTGCGCCAACGTCTGGGCCTGGCATGATCGAATTGTTGTCCACCCAGCCGCGCCAGCCTGGCGTGGCGGGTTTCGCCACGTTGCCACCTTTGGCACTGTACATCCACATTCCTTGGTGCGTGCGCAAATGCCCTTACTGCGACTTCAACTCCCATGCAGCTGGGCCTGAGCTTCCGGAAGAGGCCTATGTCGATGCCCTGCTGACCGACCTAGACCAAGAGCTGCCTGCGGTTCAGGGAAGGCCAATTTCGTCGATCTTCTTCGGCGGCGGCACCCCTAGCCTGTTCAGCGCCAATGCCCTTGGCAGGTTGCTGCGCGGCGTGGAGCAACGCATCCCCTTCGCGCCGGACATTGAAATCACGCTGGAAGCCAACCCAGGGACGTTCGAGCAGGAGAAGTTCAAGGCGTACCGGCAGACGGGCATCAATCGCCTGTCGATTGGCGTGCAAAGCTTCCAGCCGGCCAAACTGCAGGCGCTTGGGCGCATCCACAATGGCGACGAAGCCATTCGCGCAGCGGGCATGGCCCGGGCGGCCGGCTTCGACAACTTCAACATGGACCTGATGCACGGCCTTCCGGATCAGTCACTGGACGATGCGTTGGGCGACCTGCGCCAGGCCATCGACCTGGGGCCAACGCACCTGTCCTGGTACCAGCTGACCGTGGAGCCGAACACGGTGTTCTGGAACCAACCACCTGAACTGCCCGAGGACGACATTCTTTGGGACATTCAGGAGGCCGGCCAGGCACTGATGGCGGCGCACGGCTACAAGCAGTATGAGGTTTCGGCCTATGCCCAGGCGGGGCGTGCTGCCAAGCACAACCTCAATTACTGGCGCTTTGGCGATTTTATCGGCATCGGCGCCGGCGCCCACGGCAAGCTGACCTTTGCCGACGGCCGTATCCTGCGCACCTGGAAAACCCGCTTGCCCAAGGACTACCTGAACCTGGCCAAGCCGTTCAAGGCCGGCGAAAAGCTGCTGCCGGTGGACGAGCTGCCGTTCGAGTTCCTGATGAACGCGCTGCGCCTGACCGATGGCGTAGAAGCCGAGCTGTTCAGCCAGCGTACCGGCTTGCCACTGGCGCAACTGGCCGAGGCCCGCCGCGCCGCCGAACAAAAAGGCCTTTTGCAGGTCGAACCGGATCGGTTGGTGGCCACGCCACGCGGCCAGTTGTTCCTCAATGACCTGCTGCAGTATTTCTTGACCTAAGGATGACCCATGGATCTGGTACTTGACCTGCTGGCAACGGTTTCCCGCTGGAGCCGTAGCAACCTGTCTGAGATTTCGCTGGCCTTGGTGGGCTGCCTGCTGGTGCTGTTTGGCACCGATATCAAGGGCTGGGTGGAACAACGGCTGGGCGGCCTGGCAGGTGCCCTGCGGGTTCCGTTCATGGCGCTGCTGGTGATGATCGGCAGCGGCGCGGCGCTGATCTATGCCACGCCGTGGGTGGTGAAGGGGCTGAGCCAGTTCAACAACTACGCGTTGGCGCCGGTGCTGTTGGTGGTGCTGGTGTTGATTGGCGTGGTCGCTGATCGGCGGGGGTAAAGCTGACTGACTGGAAGCTGCCCCGCAAAACCAGGGCAGCTCTACCACTCGACTGCCCTTTGCAGGGAGCCACCGAGGCGGTCAGGCGTACCCCCTCGGCCTTGTTTACAAACAAGCCCCGGAGGGCTTGCATAGGCGGCTCAGCGCAACATCGAAAGGCTCAAACAGCCAATCAACCCACCTTCTCGAATTTCAAATCCCAAACCCCATGCCCCAAGCGCTCACCACGGCGCTCGAACTTGGTGATTGGACGTTCTTCGGGACGCGGTACATAAGCCCCGTCTGCGGCCAGGTTTCGGTACCCCGGCGCCGCGCTCATCACTTCCAGCATGTATTGGGCATACGGCTCCCAGTCAGTGGCCATATGGAATATGCCACCCGGTTTGAGCTTGCGACGCACCAGCTCGGCGAACTCCAACTGCACGATACGACGCTTGTGGTGGCGCGCCTTGTGCCATGGGTCAGGGAAGAACAGCATCAAGCGGTCGAGGCTGTTATCGGCCACACAGCGGTTGAGCACTTCGATGGCGTCGCAATCGTACACCCGCAGGTTCTTCAGGCCCTCGGTCAGCACGCCGTTAAGCAGCGCGCCGACACCCGGGCGGTGCACTTCAACACCGATGAAGTCTTGCTCAGGTGCGGCAGCGGCCATCTCCAAGAGGGAATGGCCCATGCCGAAACCGATCTCCAGGGTGCGTGGCGCCGAACGGCCGAACACCTGGTCATAGTCCACCGGGCTTTCGGCCAGCGGCAGGATATACAGCGGGCCGCCCTGGTCCAGGCCGCGTTGCTGGCCTTCGGTCATGCGCCCGGCGCGCATCACGAAACTCTTGATGCGGCGGTGTGGACGCGCTTCGCCGTCGGTGGTGATCGGCGTATCTTGCGATTCAGTCATCAGTAGCTCTTACTTGATCAGACCATCCAGCGGCGAAGACGCGCTGGCATAGAGTTTCTTCGGCATGCGCCCGGCGAGGTAGGCCATGCGCCCGGCGACGATTGCGTGTTTCATGGCCTCGGCCATCAGCACGGGCTGCTGGGCGTGGGCGATGGCCGAGTTCATCAGCACCGCTTCACAACCCATTTCCATGGCGATGGTGGCATCGGAGGCGGTACCCACGCCTGCATCGACCAGCACCGGCACCTTGGATTCTTCCAGGATGATCTGCAGGTTGTACGGGTTGCAGATGCCCAGGCCAGTGCCGATAAGGCCGGCCAGCGGCATGACCGCGATGCAGCCTGCTTCGGCCAGTTGACGGGCAATGATCGGGTCATCGCTGGTGTAGACCATCACGTCGAAGCCGTCCTTGACCAGTACTTCGGCGGCCTTGAGGGTTTCGATCACGTTGGGGAACAGGGTCTTCTGGTCTGCCAGGACCTCCAGCTTGACCAGGTTATGACCATCGAGCAGTTCACGGGCCAGGCGGCAGGTGCGCACCGCTTCGACGGCGTCATAGCAGCCGGCGGTGTTCGGCAGAATGGTGTAACGGTCCGGTGGCAGCACATCGAGCAGGTTCGGTTCGCCCGGGTTCTGGCCGAGGTTGGTGCGGCGCACGGCGACAGTGACGATTTCGGCGCCCGAGGCCTCGATGGCCAGGCGGGTTTCTTCCATGTCACGGTATTTGCCGGTGCCGACCAGCAGGCGCGACTGGAAAGTGCGCCCGGCCAGGGTAAAGGGCTTGTCGCTACGAACGTTGCTCATCAAAGATCCTCTGGAAAAGGTTGCTGGGCTTGCAGGTGAATCGCCAGGCCGGAATCAGCCGCCGCCAATAGCGTGGACCACTTCGACCTGGTCGCCGTCGTTGAGCTGCGTGCTGTCGTGCTGACTGCGCGGCACGATATCCAGGTTCAATTCCACTGCCACCCGGCGCCCGGTCAGCTCCAGGCGGGTCAGCAGCGCCGCGACGCTTTCGCCAGCGGGCAATTCATAGGGTTCACCGTTCAATTGAATGCGCATGCGCACGGCCACCATTGTGCGTTGGGGGCCAGCATTCTAGCGCCGATCAACGCGTTAACCCAAGGGCGGTGCACGCCATTAGTCGTGATTGTGGACCGCTTGGTCAGCCTAAACGCCATGCTGCCATGCCCAGGCAGACCCAGCCGGCCAGGAAGCACAAGCCGCCGATAGGGGTGATGATGCCAAGCTTGCCCAGCCCGCTGAGGGTCAGCAGGTACAGGCTACCGGAGAACAGCACGATGCCCAGGGCGAACAGACCACCGGCCCAGCCAACCAGGCGCCCCGGCAAATGCGCCGCGAGCAGCGCGACCCCGAAGATTGCCAAGGCATGTACCAGTTGATAGGTCACTCCGGTTTGAAAGATGGCCAGGTAATCTGCGCTCAGGCGGTTTTTCAGCCCATGGGCGGCGAATGCGCCCAGGCCGACACCGGTAAAGCCGAAAAGGGCGGCGAGCATGAGGAAGGTGCGAAGCATGGGACGACTCCTGGGATCGGGTCTGTATAATGGCCCGTTCCACCGGTCCGGCCAAGCCATCGCCATGCTGTCATCCCTATTCCGTCGCCTCGCCCGCGCCCTGTTCTGGTTCGCTGCCGGCAGCATCGTGCTGGTGCTGGTGTTCCGCTGGGTGCCGCCTCCCGGCACGGCATTGATGGTCGAGCGCAAGGTGCAGTCGTGGGTCAGTGGCGAGCCGATCGACCTGCAGCGCGACTGGCAGCCGTGGGAAAATATCTCGGATGACCTCAAGGTCGCGGTCATCGCCGGTGAAGACCAGAAGTTCGCCAACCACTGGGGGTTCGACATCCCCGCCATCCAGGCGGCGCTAGCCTATAACGAGCGCGGCGGCAGCATCCGTGGTGCCAGCACCTTGACCCAGCAGGTGGCCAAGAACCTGTTCCTGTGGTCGGGTCGCAGTTGGTTGCGCAAGGGGCTGGAGGCCTGGTTCACGGCGCTGCTGGAACTGTTCTGGTCGAAAGAGCGGATCCTCGAGGTCTACCTGAACAGTGCCGAATGGGGCAAAGGGGTATTTGGTGCCCAGGCTGCGGCGCGCTACCACTTCGGTATCGATGCCAGCCGCCTGAACCGCCAGCAGGCTGCTCAATTGGCTGCGGTGCTGCCCAGCCCCATCAAGTGGAGCGCCAGCCGGCCGAGCGCCTACGTGGCGAGCCGGGCAGGCTGGATTCGCCGGCAAATGAGCCAGCTGGGTGGGCCGAGCTACCTGATGCAGCTGGATGCTTCGCGCAGGCCCTGAATTGATACGCTGACTTTGACTGCCCCTTCCCGAGGCCGGTAAAGCATACGCAAACAAAAAAGCCGCTCACCCTGTCATGGGCCAGCGGCTTTTCAGTGCATCAGGCGCCAATCACGCAGCAATCAACGCCTTCACCTTGTTCATCGCATTCTTTTCCAGCTGGCGAATACGCTCAGCCGAAACGCTGTACTTGTCTGCCAGCTCATGCAATGTGGCTTTCTCTTCAGCCAGCCAGCGCTGGTAGAGAATGTCGCGGCTACGCTCGTCCAGGCCCTGCAAGGCTTCATGCAGGTTGCTGGTGGAGTTGTCGCTCCAGTCAGCGTCCTCAAGCTGCACAGCCGGGTCGTAGCGATGGTCTTCCAGGTAATGTGCAGGCGACTGGAAGGCGCTGTCGTCGTCCGCCTCTGCTGCCGGGTCGAAGGCCATGTCCTGGCCACTCAGACGGCTTTCCATCTCACGCACTTCACGCGGCTCGACGCCGAGGCTTTCAGCCACGCGGTGCACTTCATCGTTGTTCAACCAGGCCAGACGCTTCTTCTGGCTGCGCAGGTTGAAGAACAGCTTGCGCTGGGCCTTGGTGGTAGCCACCTTGACGATGCGCCAGTTGCGCAGGATGAATTCGTGGATTTCAGCCTTGATCCAGTGCACGGCGAACGACACCAGGCGCACACCCATTTCCGGGTTGAAGCGCTTGACCGCCTTCATCAGGCCGACGTTGCCTTCCTGAATGAGGTCGGCCTGGGCCAACCCGTAGCCAGCATAGCTGCGGGCGATATGTACGACGAAGCGCAGGTGGGCCATCACCATTTGCCGAGCGGCCTCAAGATCCTGCTCATAATAGAGACGCTCGGCCAGATCACGCTCCTGCTCGACAGTCAGCAGCGGGATGCTGTTGACCGTGTGCACGTAGGCTTCCAGGTTTGCACCGGGAACCAGGGCATAGGCAGGTTGCAACGATGTGGTCATTCAAGAACCTCCGACTTACCAGACTCGTGCCTTGTGAGCACTGCCAACATAGACCTGGAACCAAGGTGCAAGTTCCAAAAATGAAAAATTGTCAATGCTGGCTCAGAAAAACTATCGCGGGGCCAACTCGTTCAAATGCCGAGCCACCGCAATCCATGCACCGATATACCCCAACAGTACCGCCCCGATCAAGAGCGACAGACCATCGGATGCTGGCACACCGCCCAGGGAGAAGTCGCTGCCGTAGAGCCCGGACAGCCCTACCACGGCCTCGTTCAGCCAGTTGAGGCCGAACGCGAGGATACCCCAGGCAAGCAGGCCCGCACCCAGGCCGTACAACGCGCCCATGTACAGGAAAGGCCGACGGACGTAGCTGTCGGTGCCGCCTACCAGCTTGATGACTTCGATCTCGGTACGGCGGTTTTCAATATGTAGACGAATTGTGTTACCGATTACTAACAGCAAGGCAGAAATAAGCATCACCGCCAGGCCGAAGACGAACCGGTCGCCCAGCTTGAGGATCGCCGCCAGGCGCTCCACCCACACCAGGTCGAGTTGTGCATTTTCCACTCGCGGCAGCTCGGCCAGACGTTGCCGCAGCGCTTCCAGAGCCGGCTTGTCGACTTCGGTCGGGGTCACCACCACGACACCAGGCAGCGGGTTGTCGGGCAGTTCACGCAGGGCTTCACCCAACCCGGACTGCTGCTGGAACTCTTCCAGCGCCTGCCCTGGGCTGATGTACAAGGCATCGGCCACCCCAGGCATGCCTTTGATCTCTTGGCCCAGGGCCTCGCCCTCCTTGCTGCCCGCGTCGAGCTTCAGGTACAGGGAAATCTGCGCGGCGCGCTGCCAGGAGCCCCCCAGCTTCTCGACGTTCTTCAACAGCAGCGAAAGGCCCATGGGCATGCTCAGCGCCACGGCCATCACCAGGCAGGTGAAGAAGCTGCCGATCGGCTGCTTGCCCAGGCGACGCAGGCTGTCGGCCAAGCTGGCACGGTGGCTGTCCAGCCAGGCGTGCAACAGCGTGCGGAAGTCCGGGCCGTCATCATCATGCTCGCCGCGCTTTTTCCGGGTATCCGCGTCGGCGGCCTTTGGGGCGACCCGTTCGGAAACCTTGGGTGTACGTGTAGTGCTCATTGCCCGGCCTCCCCATCGCCGATCAGACGGCCGCGCTGCAAGGTCAGCATGCGGTGGCGCATGCGCGCAATCAGTGCCAGGTCATGGCTGGCGATCAACACCGTGGTACCCAGCCGATTGATGTCCTCGAACACCCCCATGATCTCTGCGGCAAGGCGCGGGTCGAGGTTACCGGTGGGTTCGTCGGCCAGCAGCAAGGCGGGCTGGTGGACGATCGCACGAGCGATACCGACCCGCTGCTGCTGGCCGGTGGACAGGTCGGCCGGGAACAGCTCACCCTTGTCGACCAGCGACACACGCTCCAGCGCCGAATCCACGCGTTTGGCGATCTCTGCCTTGGACAGGCCGAGAATCTGCAGCGGCAGGGCGATGTTGTTGAAAACGGTGCGGTCGAACAGCAACTGGTGGTTCTGGAACACCACCCCGATCTGCCGACGCAGGAACGGGATCTGCGCATTGCTGATCTGGCCCAGGTCCTGCCCTGCCAGCATCAACTTGCCGCTGGTGGGGCGTTCCATGGCCAGCAGCAGGCGCAGCAAGGTGCTCTTGCCGGCCCCGGAATGGCCGGTGACGAACAGGAATTCGCCCCGGCGCGCCCGGAAACTCAGCTCATGCAAGCCAACATGGCCGTTGGGGTAGCGCTTGGCAACCTGTTCGAATCGGATCATGGGTGCTCTCGCTCGGCAAACAGAGCCTTGACGAACGGCTCGGCTTCGAAGGTGCGCAGGTCGTCGATACCTTCACCCACGCCGATGAAGCGGATCGGAATGTTGAACTGCTTGGCAAGCGCGAAGATCACGCCACCCTTGGCGGTGCCGTCCAGCTTGGTCAGGGCCAGGCCGGTCAGCTCGACGCTCTGGTTGAAGTATTTGGCCTGGCTGATGGCGTTCTGGCCAGTACCGGCATCGAGCACCAGCAGCACCTCATGCGGCGCCTCGGCGTCAAGCTTGCCGATGACCCGGCGAACCTTTTTCAGCTCTTCCATCAGGTTGTCTTTGGTGTGCAGCCGGCCGGCGGTATCGGCGATCAGCACATCGACGCCACGGGCCTTGGCGGCCTGCACGGCATCGAAGATCACCGACGCGGAGTCGGCACCGGTGTGCTGGGCGATCACCGGGATCTGGTTGCGCTCGCCCCAGACCTGCAACTGCTCGACGGCGGCAGCACGGAAGGTATCACCCGCGGCCAGCATGACCTTCTTGCCCTCGAGTTGCAGCTTCTTGGCCAGCTTGCCGATAGTGGTGGTCTTGCCGGCGCCGTTGACGCCTACCACGAGGATCACATAGGGCTTGTTCTGCGCCTGGATCTTCAGCGGCTGCTCGACCGGGCGCAGCAGCGCGGCCAGTTCTTCCTGCAGCGACTTGTACAGGGCATCGGCATCGGCCAGCTGTTTGCGCGCAACCTTCTGGGTCAGGTTCTGAACGATGGTCGAGGTCGCCTCCACGCCAACGTCGGCGGTCAGCAAGCGTGTTTCGATCTCGTCTAGCAGGTCATCATCAATGACTTTCTTGCCCAGGAACAGGCTGGCCATGCCTTCGCCGATGCTGGCGCTGGTCTTCGACAGGCCCTGCTTGAGGCGAGCGAAGAAGCCGGGCTTGGCAGGTTCGGCAACGGCTGGGGTGACGGCCGCGACGGCCTGTTCGGGGGCCGGGCGCTCGGGGATCGCTGGCGGGGCTTTTGGCTCAAGGTCTGGAACCAGGGCGACCGGCTCTTCGGCAACGGGCAAGACCAGGTTGCTGACCGGGGCTTCGGGGGCTGCTGCGACTGGAGCAGGGCTTTCGAGCTGCGCAGCAGCGGGCTCAGCACTCGCAGGCAAGTCCGCCCTCACAGGGGCCGGGACAGGCTCGGGAACCGGCACTGGCTCAGGGGCTGGAGCAGGCTCAGGGACCGGTGCAACCTCAGGAGCCGGAGCGGGCTCAACGACAGGCGCAGGCTGGGGGGCCTGCACCGGCTCAGCGGGCCGTACCGGCTCAACGGCAGGCGGGGGCGCTTCGGCAACCACCGGCTCGGCCGCTGCCACTTCAGGCTGCTCGGCGGCAGGCTGCGGCGATACCGGCTCTACTGCCTGAGCATCAGGGGCTTGTGGCTGTTCGGCGACAGGTTGCTGCGGCTTCTTGCGAAACCAGCTGAACAGGCCTTTTTTCTCGCCAGCCTCGGCCGGCGCTTTTTTGTCGTCGTTGGAACCAAACATGGAAGACGGCTATCTCAGGGTAGCGATGGGCCAGCAGCGGCTCATCTGGAATTCTCTAAACGCAGAACAGACTGTTTTGAAGCCGGCTGGTTCATGCGCAATGTTTTGTCTTAATGGACCTGCAGGCCAGAACGGCGACAGGCATGGTCGCCAGGCAACCGGATCAGTATCCTAGCACCTCCTGGCCCGCCGACGCTAAACCCTGCGGGCCGCCGAACAGGTTAAACACCTTATGAATGCTCTAGCCCGCCGCGCCGCTGGCCTGTTGCTCAGCACGCTCTGCCTGCCGCTCGCAGCCTTTGCCGCCGATGTGCAACCCACCCACGAATTCATCCTCGACAACGGCCTGAAAGTGGTCGTACGCGAGGACCACCGCGCGCCAGTGGTGGTTTCGCAGATCTGGTACAAGGTCGGCTCCAGCTATGAGACACCCGGCCAGACCGGGCTGTCCCACGCTCTGGAACACATGATGTTCAAGGGCAGCGCCAAGGTCGGCCCCGGCGAAGCTTCACGCATCCTGCGCGACCTGGGCGCGGAAGAGAACGCCTTTACCAGCGACGACTACACCGCCTACTACCAGGTTCTGGCCCGCGACCGCCTGCCGGTGGCTTTGGAGCTGGAGGCCGACCGGCTGGCCAGTCTGCGCCTGCCGGCCGATGAGTTCAGCCGCGAAATCGAGGTGATCAAGGAAGAGCGCCGCCTGCGCACTGACGATCAGCCAAGCGCCAAGGCTTTCGAGCTGTTCCGCGCCATGGCCTACCCGGCCAGCGGCTACCACACCCCGACCATCGGCTGGATGGCCGACCTCGAACGCATGAAAGTCGAGGAGCTGCGCCACTGGTACGAGTCCTGGTACGCGCCGAACAACGCCACCCTGGTGGTAGTCGGCGATGTTACCGCCGCCGAGGTCAAAGGCCTGGCGCAGAAGTACTTCGGCAGTATCCCCAAGCGCGCCGTGCCGCCGGCCAAGCTGCCGCTGGAGCTGACCGAGCCAGGCCGGCGCCAGCTGACCCTGCACGTGCGCACCCAACTGCCAAGCCTGATCTACGGCTTCAACGTACCGGGCCTTGCCACCGCCAAGGACCCGCGCACCGCGCACGCCCTGCGGCTGATCTCGGCCTTGCTCGACGGCGGCTACAGCGCCCGCCTGCCTGCGCGCCTGGAGCGTGGCCAGGAACTGGTGGCCGGCGCCTCGTCCAGCTACAACGCCTTCACCCGCGGCGACAGCCTGTTCATGATCTCGGCTACCCCTAACGTACAGAAGCAGAAGACGCTCGCCGATGTCGAGAAAGGCGTCTGGGAGTTGCTCGATGAGCTCAAGACCACCCCGCCGAGCGCCGAGGAACTGGAACGTGTACGCGCCCAGGTGATCGCCGGGCTGGTCTACGACCGCGACTCCATCAGCAGCCAGGCCACCACCATTGGTCAGCTGGAGACGGTCGGCCTGTCCTGGAAACTGATCGACAGCGAACTGGACGAACTCAAGCGCGTGACCCCCGAAGACATCCAGGCCGCCGCACGCACCTATTTCACCCGCGAACGCCTGAGCGTTGCCCATGTACTGCCTGAGGAGTCCGCTCATGAGTGATTGCAGCGCACCACGCTACACCCTGATCGGCACGGGCATCATCGCACTGGTGGTGGCGATGACCTGCGTCCTGGCTCGCCCTGCCCACGCCGAAACCGACAGCACCGCGGCCCGCCCCGCCAATACCCTGCAGTCGCTGGCCGAGCTGGACGGCAAGGCCCCCAGCCGGCGCCAGCTGAACATCCAGAACTGGACCACTGCCGAAGGTGCACGCGTACTGTTCGTCGAGGCCCGCGAGCTGCCGATGTTCGATTTGCGCGTGACCTTCGCCGCCGGCAGCAGCCAGGACGGCAACACGCCGGGCCTGGCCACCCTGACCAATGCCATGCTCAACGAAGGCGTTGCCGGCAAGGATGTGACCGCCATCGCCGAAGGCTTCGAAGGGCTCGGCGCAGACTTCGGCAACGGTTCCTACCGCGACATGGCGGTGGCCTCGCTGCGCAGCCTGAGTGTGAAGGACAAGCGCGAACCGGCCCTGAAGCTGTTCGCTGAAGTAACCGGCAAGCCGACCTTCCCGGAGGACGCACTCAAACGAATCAAGAACCAGCTGCTGGCCGGTTTCGAATACGAGAAGCAGAACCCCGGCAAGATCGCCGGCAAGGCGTTGTTCGGCAAACTTTACGGCGAACACCCTTACGCCCATCCAAGCGACGGCAGCGCTGAAAGCATCCCGGGCATCACCCTGGAACAGCTGCGCGCATTCCACGCCAAAGCCTATGCAGCGGGCAACGCGGTAATCGCACTGGTCGGCGACCTCAGCCGCGAAGAGGCCGAGGCGATTGCCGCCCAGGTCTCCGCCGCCCTGCCCAAAGGCCCGGCACTGGCCAAGCCTGCGCAACCCGTCGAGCCCAAGGCAGGTACCACCCACATCGACTTCCCGTCCAAGCAGACCCACCTGATGCTGGCCGAGCTGGGCATCGACCGCCAGGACCCGGACTGGCCAGCCCTGTCGCTGGGCAACCAGATTCTCGGTGGCGGCGCCTTCGGTACCCGCCTGATGAGCGAAGTGCGGGAAAAACGCGGCCTGACCTACGGCGTATACTCGGTATTCAGCCCGATGCAGGTGCGCGGCCCGTTCATGATCAACCTGCAAACCCGTGCCGAACTCAGCGAGGGCACACTCAAGCTGGTGCAGGGTATCCTTGCCGACTACCTCAAGAGCGGCCCGACCCAGCAGGAACTGGACGACGCCAAGCGCGAACTGGCCGGCAGCTTCCCGCTGTCGAACGCCAGCAATGCGAGCATCGTCGGCCAATTGGGCGCCATCGGCTTCTACAACCTGCCATTGACCTGGCTGGAAGACTTCATGCAGCAGTCCCAAGCGCTGACCGTCGAGCAGGTCAAGGCAGCCATGAACAAGCATTTGGCAGCCGACAAACTGGTGATCGTCACCGTCGGCCCGAGCGTGCCGCAAAAGCCGCTGCCAGCCCCTACTGACAAACCCGCCGAGCAGCCTCTCGGCGTACCGGAGCACTAATGCCTAGATCCACCCCTCCCGCCCGACCTCAGCAGGGCCAAAGCAAGGGACAGGGCCACCTGCGCATCATCGCTGGCGAGTGGCGCAGCCGCCGCCTGGCGGTGCCTGAAGGCGAAGGCCTGCGGCCGACCACCGACCGTGTGCGCGAAACCCTGTTCAACTGGCTGGCGCCCTACATCGAAGGCGCCCGGGTGCTGGATGCCTTTACCGGCAGTGGCGCCCTGGTGCTCGAAGCGTTGTCACGCGGTGCTGCAGATGCCGTAGCACTGGACAGCAACGCGGCGGCTATCAACAACCTGAAGAACAACCTGGAGATCCTGCGCTGCCCGCGCGGGCAAATCCTCCAGACCGACGCCCAGCGCTACTTGCAAGCCCCGGCCAAGCAACAGTTCGACGTCGTGTTTCTCGATCCGCCGTTCCACCAGGACCTGCTGGCCAACACCTGCAACCTGTTGGAGCAGAACCAGTGGCTGCGCGAGCAGGCGTGGATCTACACCGAGAGCGAAGCCGCCCCCTCTACCCTGCAAATGCCAGGCAACTGGCGCCTGCACCGCGAAAAAAAGACCGGCCAGGTGCATTACGCGCTGTGGCAGCGCGCCTGAACGCAGGCCCTAACTATATAGCGCAGGCAAGCGCACAATCTCGCCGAAGCTGCTCCTGGTCACCCCAACCAGGAGCACTTGAGCAATGCCATCGACTCCCCCGTTTACCCTCGACGACCAAACGGTGTCAGCCGGCATCGACTCCATCGCGGATGCCACCCCCCCATCGTTGCAGCATTTCACATTGGATAACGGCCTGGCTGTCTATCTGCGTGAAGACCACAGCACCCCGCTCGCCGCAATCCAGCTCTGGTACCACGTTGGCACCAGCCATGAACCGGCCGGCCATACCAACCTCTCGCACCTGCTGGAACACCTGATATTCGAAGGCAGCCGCAAACTCGAAGCGGGCCGATACACCCAGGTGATCGCGCGGCTCGGCGGAAAGGCCAATGCCACTACCACCGATGACGCAACGGCATACGATGTCCTGTTACCCGCGGCACGATTGCCGATTGCACTCGAAATAATGGCGGATGCCATGGCGGGCGCAACCTTTGGCCAGGCAGACATGGAGCGGGCAGTCAAAGCGATCGAAGACGAGCGCCGACTCAAAGTCGAAAACGCTCCTGCACAGCAGGCAGCTGAACGGCACATAGCGCTTGCTCACGGCAGCAGCCCGTATGCCACGGCGGCGTTTGGCAACCCGGCAGACCTGAACAACATGCGCCTGGATACCGTGCGCACCTGGTATCAAACGTGGTATCGGCCCAATAACGCCACCCTCGTGGTGGTGGGCGCCGTCGACCTTCCCACGCTTCGCCAGCACGTGAGCCGGTATTTCGCCAGCATCGCCAGGGCCCCGCTTGGCGCAGCACCGGTCCCCCGGCATGACGCGCACCTGCAGGAGCGAAGCCAGAAGCTGAAATTGCCAGGCCTGCGTGATGGTTTGTTCATGTCCTTCAATGCACCAAGCCACGCCACGGCCACCGAGGCAACCACAGTGCCTGCCTTGGGCGTGCTCTGTGAAGTGCTTGGCAAAGGGTTCAGCGCAAGGCTCTACAGCGAGCTGGTGCGAGACCGACGGCTGCTCAAGGGCATCGGCCTGTCATATGAGCCAATGGTGCGTGGCGACACGCTGTTGACCCTTTCAACCTATATCAACAGTCAAAGATCCACCCACGAGCACGCCGTAGAAGCGATCTATACCTTGATCGATACCCTGCGCCATACGCTGCTTTCCCCCCAGGAACTGGAGCGCGCGAAACTGCGCATGCTTACCCGCCGCCTGTTCAGCCGCGACAGCGTCACCCTGCAAGCTGGGCGCATCGGCGCAGCGGCGGCCGCTGGTCTGTCTCCCTCGCTGATCGATCAAGAAGCCGAACGTGTCCGCCACCTCGATAGCGCGACATTACGACAGGTAGCGTTCGACTACCTGAGCCGCGAAAGGCTGACCATCACTCATCTGCAAACAGGAGCACCGGCATGAACAAACCTCTTTCCACCAGCAGCATGCCACTGATTTGCAAGGGCCCCATGACCGATACCGCCGTGGCGGCAATGGCCCGGCTGGAGTCCACGCAAGGCCTGGACCTGGAGCAGCACCAGCCCTTGCCGGCCCAGATACAGCAATGGCAGACCGACGAAGGCGCCAAGGTCAGCTTCATGCCATCCCATGACCGCCCGATATTCGACCTGGCGCTACGCTTTCGCGCTGGCAGTGCGCTCGACGGCACTAGCCCGGGCCTGGCCGCCCTTGTCCTTTACAGCCTCGATCAGGGTACCGAGCATCTGGATGCCGCCCAATTCGCACAGGCCATCGAGGGGCTGGGTGCGATCATGGCAAGGCAGATGAACCAGGATGAGGCCGTGATCACGCTGCGCTGCCTGAGCCTGCCGGCACTGCGTACAAGCGCCCTGCAACTGCTCACGCAAATGCTGGCGCGCCCCGCCTTCCGGGAGGAAGCCGTCGCAGGCATCCGCGAACGACTGCTCAACTTCCTTGGCGCAGTTGCATCGAGCCCGGCCTCAGGGATGTCTCACGCGACAATGAGCCATGTATTCGATGGCCACCCCTACGCCACACATTGGGCTGGCACCCCTGAGAGCCTCAAGCAGATCGACGAGCAGCAGCTGCGCGATTTCCACCGACGCGCCTACTCTGCCAACAACCTCGATATCGGCCTGGTGGGCGACCTCTCGCGCGACGAGGCGCAGACACTCATCACTGAACTGCTCCAGGCGCTACCACAACACTGGGCAGGGCAGCTCCCGCCACCGGCGCCGTTGCCAGAGGCGCTCACCCGGCATCAGGAACACACCGCAAGTACGACCCGGGCCACGCTGACTCTGCTGCTGCCCACATCACCCGACAAGCCAGGGTATGCAGCTTTGACCATGCTTGACGAAATCCTCGGCAGCGGCTTCGAGTCGCGTCTGACACAAGAGCTACGAAGCCGACGTGCCTTGACCTACACCATCCGCTCGTCGCTCAGACCCTTTGATGCGGCGAGCCTGCTGCAAATTGAATGGGACATTGCCCCCCAATACCGAGATGCCTCGCGTGAGCTGGTTTCCGGGATGCTGGCTTGCCTGCGCGAGCATGGCCCAAGCCAGGCGGAGTGCGACATGGCGCGCAACCAGATAGCAGGCAGGTTGCATCGCACCATGGCGAGCAACGCAGAGCTGGCCAAGAGCCTGGCAACGTCAAGCCACCTTGGCCAACCTGCAGATCATTTTGCAACCTACATCCAAAGCCTGGCAGCCCTGACGCCCAAGGACATTCGCGAAGCCGCGCGCTTATGGCTGAGCCCTGCGCAGGAAGTGTTCATCACTCTCGGCCCGCCCCATGCGCAACAACCTTTGCCCGAGCTGCCCTGACCGACCAATAGCGCAAGTACAACGGCGGTGTTTCATGGCAATCTAGGCAGGCACAACACGAGTCGCCCAGCATGCCCAGTCTTACCGCCACATTCCGCCCGGCCACCGGGTTGTCCAACCCTCACCTGCAAACCCTTTGGGGCCCGCTGTGGCGCAAACTGCCTGCACTTGAACGCAAGCGCGAGCGCCTGTGGCTGGCCGATGGCGACTTCATGGACCTCGACTGGCACGGGCCCCACCAGCCAGATACACCGCTGGTGCTGGTGCTGCACGGCCTGACCGGTTCGTCCCATTCGCCTTATGTCAAAGGCCTGCAGCAGGCGCTCGATGCCCGCGGCTGGGCCAGCGTTGCGGTGAACTGGCGTGGCTGCTCGGGGGAGCCGAACCTGCTGGCACGCAGTTACCATTCCGGGGCCAGCGGGGACCTGGCCGAGGTCGTCGCCCACCTGCGCGCTCAACGCCCGCTGGCCCCCTTGTATGCCGTCGGCTATTCACTGGGCGGCAATGTGCTGCTGAAGTACCTGGGTGAAAGTGGCAGCGCCAGCCAACTGCAGGCGGCCGTGGCGGTTTCCGTACCGTTTCGCCTGGATCAGTGCGCCGACCGCATCGGCCAAGGCTTTTCCAAGGTGTATCAGGCGCATTTCATGCGTGAAATGATGGCCTATGTGCAGGTCAAACAACGGCATTTCCGCGCACAGGGCCATCATGAAGGCCTGGCCGCGCTCGACCAGCTCGGGTCGTTGCGCAAGCTGCGTACCTTCTGGGATTTTGACGGCAAGGTGACCGCGCCACTCAACGGTTTTGACGATGTACACGACTACTATCGTCGCTCATCCAGCCGCTACTATCTCGGGGAAAACCGCACGCCGACGCTGATCATCCAGGCAAACGATGATCCGTTCGTATACCGCCACAGCCTGCCCACCCCCAGCGAGCTGACGCCGCAAACTCAGTTCGAGCTGCATGAGCGGGGCGGGCATGTGGGGTTTGTCGAAGGCAGCCTGCGAAATCCGGGGTATTACCTTGAGCGGCGGATTCCGCAGTGGCTGGTGGATAGGCGATAACCCGGCGTATCAGTCGCCCGTGGCAACCTGATGCGCCGGATCATTGATCCACTCACTCCACGACCCGGCATACAGCCTGCCCAACGGATACCCCGCCAATGCCAGGGCAAACAGGTTATGGCAAGCCGTCACTCCCGAACCGCAATACGCCACCAGGTGTTCCGGTGAACGCCCCGCCAGCTTCTCGGCAAAGCGCTGCCTGAGCTGCTCTGGCGCCAGGAAACGCCCATCTTCGCCCAGGTTGTCGGTGAAGGCTGCGCACTGAGCGCCGGGAATATGCCCGGCCACCGGGTCGATCGGCTCCACATCCCCACGAAAACGCGGCAAGGCACGCGCATCGATCAGCGTCAGCTTGGGGCTTGCAAGCTCAGTGGCCAAGTGCTCGGCGTCAATCAGCAGTCTGGTATCCGGCTCGCCGCTGAACGTACCCTCATAGCGTGCCGGTGCGTCCAGGCTCAATGGCTGGCCCGCGGCGTGCCAGGCCTTGAGGCCTCCGTCGAGAATCGCCACACCTGTGCGTTTACCCAACCAGGCCAGCAGCCACCAGGCACGGGCGGCAAAGGCACCAGGCCCATCGTCGTAGAGCACCACCTCGCTGTCATTGTCCAGCCCCCACTCACGCAAACGCTCGACCAGCCGCTGCGGATCAGGCAAGGGATGGCGGCCGGTCTTGCCCTTGCTTACCGGCCCACTCAGATCGCGCTCCAGGTCGGCGAAGTGCGCCCCGGCGATATGCCCCTCGGCATAGCTGCGTTGGCCGTAATCCACGTCTTCCAAGGCAAACCGACAATCGAGGATCACCAACTTGGGCGAGCCCAGGCGCTCGGCCAGTTGCTGCGGGGTGATCAATTGCGCAAGGGGCATGACAATCTCCTGATCGATGGCACGAAGGCTCTGGGTTAACGTTCCAGAGCCTGGTTGAACGGAACATGGAATTCCTGGCACAAGGCATCCACGGCACTGCGGGCGTTGGCGGTGACGAAGCCGAGTTCCAGTACCAGTACCTGATAGACGCCACGCTTGAAGGCTTCTTCACCCAGGTGAGCGGAGTGCTCGCGCGTGGTGCTGAGAAAGCGGACCCAAGAAGTAAGCACGATCCAGGCGTTGATGGTCAGCGATTCGATCTGCGCAGGTGCCATGACCAGAATGCCGGCCTCGACGAAGCCCCGATAGATCGCCTGGCCCTGGCGCAGGCAACGTTCGGAAAAGCGCCGGTAACGGGCAGCCAGCTCAGGGTCGCTGTCGAGCAGGTGCTCGAGGTCACGGTGCAGGAACCGGTAGCTCCACATCGCTGCGAGCAACGCCTTGAGATAGAAACGCTTGTCTTCGACGGTGGCGGCGCGCCCCTGCGGCGGGCGCAGGAAGCTGTCCACCAGCTCTTCGTACTGGCTGAACAGCAGGGCGATGATCGCCTGCTTGTTGGGGAAGTGGTAGTAGAGGTTGCCGGGCGAAATTTCCATGTGCGCAGCAATGTGGTTGGTACTCACGCTACGCTCGCCTTGCTGGTTGAACAGCTCAAGGCTGTTCTGCACGATGCGCTCTCGGGTCTTCATGCGCGGGGCCATGCTCAGCTCCCAGTCTGCAGGCTTACGGTAAGGGTCCATATTACGGGGTAACAGGGCCCGGATGCACCGTGCGGTGGCGGGAAAAATATTCGTACCATCGTCCCGATTAGAGTATAGGCTCTAGAGATTCTCTAGCCCCGATGAGAGCCGCCGTGACTTCACCTATCGCCGTGCCTCCCTTGCAGTCCGACGACCTGGCGGCCACGTTCGCCACCCAGCGCAAAGCATTTGCGGGCAACCCCATGGCGCCCCTGGCCCAACGCCGGCAATGGCTGAAAAGCCTGCGCGAGGCTGTGCTGGCGGATCAACAACGGCTGATAGAGGCGATCGATACGGACTTTTCCGGCCGCAGCGCCGACGAAACCCTGCTGGCCGAACTGTTGCCCTCGGTACAAGGTATTCGCCATGCCGAGCGCCACCTCAAGCGCTGGATGCGACCCGCAAGGCGAACCGTAGGCCTGGCCTTCCAGCCGGCCAGCGCCCGCGTGCTGTATCAGCCGCTTGGCGTAGTTGGCATCATCGTGCCGTGGAACTACCCGCTGTTTCTCGCCATCGGCCCGCTGACCTGCGCCCTGGCCGCCGGCAACCGGGTGATGCTCAAGCTCAGTGAGGCCACACCTGCCAGCGCCCTGGCGCTGAAAACCTTGCTTGAGCGGGTATTCCCGCACGAGCTGGTCAGCGTGGTGCTGGGCGAGGTGGAAGTCGGCCAGGCGTTTGCCCGGCTACCCTTCGATCACCTGCTGTTCACCGGTGCCACCAGCGTCGGGCGCCAGGTCATGCTGGCCGCGGCACAAAACCTGACCCCGGTCACACTGGAGCTTGGCGGCAAGTCGCCAGCCATCGTTTCGTCCAGCGTGCCGCTGGACAGCGCCGCCGAGCGTATCGCGTTCGGCAAGACCCTCAATGCCGGCCAGACTTGCGTCGCCCCAGACTACGTCCTGGTACCACGCGAGCGCCTGAACGCCTTCAGCGATGCCTACCGCAGGGCGGTCCACCGGTTGTACCCGCGCATCGCCGACAACCCCGACTACAGCGCCATCATCAATCCGAGGCAATTGCAGCGCCTGCAACACCTGCTGGATGACGCCCGCAGCAAAGGCGCGCAGATCATCGACCTGTACCCGGACGAGCCCCGCCAAGGCAGGCGCCTGCCGCCGCAGCTGCTACTGGAGGTGAACGACAGCATGCAGGTGATGCAGGACGAAATCTTTGGCCCGCTGCTGCCGGTAGTGCCCTATGACAGCCTCGACGGCGCACTGGCCTACATCAATGAACGGCCACGCCCACTGGCGCTGTACTACTTCGGCTACGACCGTGCCGAGCAGGAATATGTACTGCAGCACAGCCACTCCGGTGGTGTATGCCTCAACGACACACTGCTGCATGTGGCTCAGGACGACCTGCCGTTCGGCGGCATCGGCCCCTCGGGCATGGGCCACTACCACGGCCACGACGGCTTCCTGACCTTCAGCAAGGCCAAGGCAGTGCTGGCCAAGCAGCGCCTGAACGCCGCACGCCTGATCTACCCGCCGTATGGCAAGGCCTTGCAGCGCCTGGTCTACAAACTGTTCATCCGCTGAGGGCCGGGCCATGCAGCGGCGCGAATTCATGCGTTTCAGCCTGGGAGCCAGTGTGTTTCTGGCCAGCGCCAGCCTGGTCGGCTGCAGCCCTCAGGCGCCTGCA
Source organism: Pseudomonas sp. p106 (assembly GCF_003936645.1). Lineage (NCBI taxonomy): Bacteria > Pseudomonadati > Pseudomonadota > Gammaproteobacteria > Pseudomonadales > Pseudomonadaceae > Pseudomonas > Pseudomonas sp. p106. The sequence continues at coordinate 181,977 of NZ_RHQR01000005.1, read as the reverse complement.
ACCGGATACCACGTATTGCGCGATGACGACCTGCCATTGCTGCGGGCACTGATCCCGGTGGTGCTTGCCGGTACTTCGGCAAGCGCAGCACTGGTGCTGCCCACTCTCGACGCCAAACTGGCGGCACTGTCCCCGCAAATGCTCAAGCTCACCCGGCAATTGTTCGATGTGCTCAACCTGCCGCTGACCCGTGGCCCACTGACCGGGGTCTGGGGCGCCTGGGAACAGGCCAGTGAACAGCAGATTGCGGGGTTTCTGCAACGCTGGCAGGACAGTTCGCTGAACCTGCTGCGCATGGGGCACTCGTCGATCGTGCAACTACTGACGATGGCCTGGTACGAGCGCCCGGAAAGTTGGACCGCCTGTGGTTACCCCGGACCGCCGAAAATCTGACCAACAACAAGAGCATCTTCAATGCCTGTCATCGACCCGTTTCGCCAAGGCCTCGAACGCGGCTGGATCACCTACGACGGCTCACGCCTGGGGCAGGACCTCAGCCTGCAAGCCGACATTGCCGTGATAGGCAGCGGTGCCGGCGGCGCCACCAGCGCGCAGATGCTCAGTGCCGCAGGTTTCAAGGTACTGCTGATCGAGGAAGGCCCGCTCAAGACCAGCAGTGACTTCCACCTGCTTGAGAATGAGGCCTACGCCAGTCTCTACCAGGAAGGCCTGGGCAGGATGAGCAAGGACGGCGCCATCACCATTCTGCAGGGCCGTGCGGTAGGCGGCACCACGCTGGTCAACTGGACCTCCAGCTTTCGCACGCCCGCGCCGACCTTGGCCCACTGGGCCACGGCCCACAACGTAAAAGGGCTGGACAACGACGCGCTACGCCCCTGGTTCGAACGCATCGAGCAAGACCTCGGCATTACGCCTTGGGCGGTGCCGCCAAACGCCAACAACGACGTACTGCGCCGTGGGTGTGAACGGCTCGGCTACCGATGGGCCGTGATTGCGCGCAATGTCCGGGGGTGCTGGAACCTTGGCTATTGCGGCATGGGTTGCCCGGTCAACGCCAAACAATCGATGCTGGTGACGCGCATTCCAGCCATGCTCGACAAGGGCGGCGAGCTGCTGTACCTGGCCCGGGCCGAACGCTTCGAGCATGACGGCGAGCGCATCGAGCATCTGCGCTGCCAAGGGCTGGATGCTCAAGGGATACACACCAACGGGCGCTGCATCACTGTGCGCGCACGCCACTACATCCTCGCAGGCGGCGGCATCAACAGCCCCGCCCTGCTGCTGCGTTCCAAGGCTCCTGACCCCCACGAGCGCCTGGGCAAGCGGACCTTCCTGCACCTGGTCAACTTCAGCGCGGCACGCTTCGACGCACGCATCGACCCTTACTACGGCGCCCCGCAATCCATCTACAGTGACCACTTCCAATGGCAGGACGGCGTCGATGGCGCGGTCGGCTACAAACTTGAAGTGCCGCCCCTGCACCCGGCGCTGGCCAGCACCTTGCTCGGTGGCGATGGTGTCGTAAATGCCCGGCGCATGGCCGAGCTGCCGCATACCCACGTCATGCTTGCGCTGTTGCGCGACGGTTTCCACCCCGAAAGCACGGGCGGCGCGGTGGAACTGCGTGGCGATGGCTCACCGGTGCTCGATTACCCGGTCACCGACTACTTGCAAGACGGCCTGCGCCGCGCCTTTCACAGCATGGCGCAGATCCAGTTCGCAGCAGGCGCCACGCAGGTTACACCCGCGCACAGCGATGCCCGCGCTGCTGCCAGCCTGGCGCAGGCCCAACGCATGATCGACGGTTTGCGCCTGGAGCCGTTCCATACGCGGCTGGGCAGCGCCCACGTAATGGGCGGCTGCGCAATGGGCGAAGATCCACGTCACGCGGTGTGCGACAGCCTGGGCCGTCACCATCAGCTGGAAAACCTGTCGATTCACGACGGCTCGCTGTTCCCGACCAGCATCGGTGCCAACCCACAACTGTCGGTCTACGCCATCAGCGCGAAGCTCACCGACGCCCTGATAGCCCGCCTGGCACAGAGTGCATGACAACAAATGCCCCTGCTGTCTATAGTGCCATCAGCCGGCCGCATGACTTGGCCGGGCGCAATCGCTGCGCTACCATCCGACTCCCCAACGCACTCCAGCCAGGATGACGCGATGAACCGAGTGTTGTACCCGGGTACTTTCGACCCTATTACCAAGGGCCATGGCGACCTGGTCGAGCGCGCCTCGCGGCTGTTCGACCACGTGATCATCGCAGTGGCAGCCAGCCCGAAGAAAAACCCGCTGTTCCCGCTGGAACAACGGGTAGCGCTGGCCCGTGAGGTCACCAGGCACCTGCCCAATGTCGAAGTCATCGGCTTCTCCACCCTGCTTGCGCATTTTGCCAAGGAACAGGGCGCCAACGTCTTCTTGCGTGGGCTGAGGGCAGTGTCCGACTTCGAATACGAATTCCAGCTGGCGAACATGAATCGGCAACTGGCGCCAGAGGTCGAAAGCCTGTTCCTCACGCCTTCGGAGCGCTATTCGTTCATTTCCTCGACCCTGGTCCGGGAAATCGCAGCGCTGGGCGGCGACATCACCAAGTTCGTGCACCCGGTGGTGGCCGAGGCCCTGACTGAGCGTTTCAAGAAGTAAGCCTGAGCGCTGATTATCGCGCCCGCGTGCACTGCGGGCGCGAATGCGGCACAATTGTGCCCATTGCGTTGAACATGCCCGGGCGGTGAGCCCCGGCCGGAGTCCCCATGTCCCTGATAATCACCGACGATTGCATCAACTGCGACGTCTGCGAACCCGAGTGCCCGAACGAGGCCATCTCCCAAGGCGAAGAGATCTACGTGATCGATCCGAACCTGTGCACCCAGTGCGTGGGTCACTACGACGAGCCGCAGTGCCAGCAGGTCTGCCCGGTCGACTGCATCCCGCTGGATGAGGCGCACCCGGAAACCGAAGAGCAGCTGATGGCCAAGTACCGCCGGATTACCGGCAAGGCTTGAACGCTGCGCTGCTCCTGATGGCCCAATCGCCGGCTAGCCGGCGATTGGGCCATGCCATTCAACGCTGGCAACGCGGGCAGTAAACGCTGGCCCGTTGCCCAAGCTTGGCCTCGCGCAAGGCAGTGCCACACAGCTTGCAAGGCATTCCGCCCCGGCCGTACACGAACAGTTCCTGCTGGAAATACCCAGGCTGCCCGTCGCCGCCAATGAAATCGCGCAAGGTCGTACCCCCTTGCTCGATGGCTGCCGCCAGCACGCGCTTTATCTCGATGGCCAGTTTCAGGTAACGGGCACGGGAGATTCCGCCCGCCTCACGGCGCGGGTCGATACCGGCGGCAAACAGCGCCTCGGTCGCGTAGATATTGCCCACGCCCACCACCACCGCGTTATCCATGATGAAAGGCTTGACGGCCATCGTCCGCCCGCGCGACAGCTGAAACAGACGCTCGCCGTCGAACAGGTCGGTCAACGGCTCTGGGCCCAGACGCAGCAGCAACTCGTGATTGAGCGGGTCGAGGCTCCAGAGCATGGCACCGAACCGGCGTGGGTCGGTGTAGCGCAGCATCAGCCCCGACTCCAGCTCGATATCGACGTGCTCATGCTTGGCCGCCGGTAGCCCCATCTGCACCAGACGCAGGTTGCCCGACATGCCCAGATGGCTGATCAAGGTGCCGACCTCGGCATTGATCAGCAGGTACTTGGCGCGCCGCTCGACGCTGAGAATACGCTGCCCGGACAAACGCACGTCCAGGTCCTCGGGGATTGGCCAGCGCAAGCGCCGGTCTCGCACCACCACGCGGCTGACCCGCTGGCCTTCCAGGTGCGGTGCGATACCGCGCCGCGTAGTCTCGACTTCGGGTAATTCCGGCATGAATCAGTGCCCGCCCAGCTCGCGAATGGTCTGTTTGAGGTTCTCGAAGTCGTACTCCGACAAACCGATGTAGTCCAGTACCAGCGGGCCGACCGCATTCCACTCATGGTCGACATGCTGGTTGCCCAAGACCCGGCAGGACGCACAGATGTGTTCGGCCATCTTCAGCACCGCCAGCAGGTTCTTCAGCTGGCTCTGGGTGTTGCGCGGCGACTCCTCGCGGAACACGGCCAGGGCATTGTGATGGTTGGCGATGGCCGCGCTGATGTGCTCCGGCAGGCGCCAGGACTTGGCGGTGAAATAGCCGACCACCGAATGATTGGTGTTGAATGCACGGTTCTCGGTGTCGACCACGCGTGTTTGCGCATCAGCCTTGGCGTAGGCCTCCTCCAGTACATCCATATAGTTGGGGAAACGCTTGAGCATCAGCGGGACGCCGCAATCATGGAACAGCCCGAGGGTGTAGGCCTCGTCCGCCGCCTGGATGCCGGTGCGCTTGGCCAGTGTCAGGCAGGTCATGGCAACGTCCTGGGCCGTGTCCCAGAAGCGGTTGAGGGTAACGATGGTCTCGTCGCTCATTTCGCCCTTGATCGACTGGGCGTTGATCAGGTTGATGATCGAACGGCTACCCAGCAGGTTCACCGCACGCTGGATCGAACCGATCTTGTTGGACAGCCCGAAGTGCGGCGAGTTGACCAGCTTGAGCAAGGCACCGGACAGGCCCGGGTCCTGGGAAATCAGCTTGGCGATGGTTTCCAGGTCCGGGTCGGGCATGTACTGCTCGAACTGCAGGTCGACCATGATCTGCGGTTGCGGCGGGATGGTAATGCCTTGCAAGGCTTGCTGGATCTGTTCGGCGCTGAGTTCTTGGGACATACGTACATACTCGTTGAGGACGGGGGATTCTAACCCTGTAGGTCGCTCGACTTGTAGCGCTTGTGCCCGCGAACAGGCAGGGCAGTTTGTCGTACCCTGCACCGAATCAAGGGCCAACCGGTTATACTCCCGCTCTTTTTTCCCGGAGCGACGTCATGTCCCTGCCCAGCCTTCGCCTCAAAGCCAATGCCGACCGCCGCCTGCGCGCCGGCCACCTGTGGGTCTACAGCAACGAAGTCGATGTCACCGCGACGCCGCTGCAGGGCTTTCAGGCCGGCCAACAGGCGATCCTCGAGGCCGCCAACGGCAAGCCGCTGGGTATCGTGGCGCTGAGCCCGAACAACCTGATCTGCGCCCGCCTGCTGTCACGCGATGCCAAGCTGCCGCTGGACAAGTCGCTGCTGGTACACCGCCTCAACGTCGCCCTGTCCCTGCGCCAGCGCCTGTTCGACCAGCCGTGCTACCGCCTGGTCTATGGTGATTCCGACCTGCTGCCGGGCCTGGTGGTCGACCGCTTCTTCGACATTCTCGTGGTGCAACTGGCCTCGGCCACCATGGAACTGCACAAGGACGACGTGATCGCCGCCCTGGTCCAGGTCCTCAAGCCCAGCGGCATCCTGTTCAAGAACGATTCCGCCGCCCGTGACGCCGAAGGCTTGCAGCGTTACGTCGAAACCGTCTACGGCGAAGTGCCGGACTGGGTCCCGCTGGAAGAAAACGGCGTGAAGTTCGAAGCGCCAGTACGCGAAGGCCAGAAGACCGGCTGGTTCTATGACCACCGCATGAACCGCGCGCGCCTGGCGCCCTACGTCAAAGGCAAGCGTGTGCTCGACCTGTTCAGCTACATCGGTGGTTGGGGCGTGCAGGCCGGCGCATTCGGCGCCAGCGAAGTGTTCTGCGTGGATGCCTCGGGCTTTGCACTGGATGGCGTGGAGCGTAACGCCGCGCTCAATGGCATCAGCGAAAAACTGACCTGCATCGAAGGCGACGTGTTCGAGGCTCTGCGCGAGCTGAAGGCCGCTGAAGAGCGCTTCGATGTGATCATTGCCGACCCACCCGCGTTCATCAAGCGCAAGAAAGACCTGAAAAACGGCGAAGCCGCCTACCGCCGCCTCAACGAACAGGCCATGCGCATGCTGACCAAGGACGGCATCCTGGTCAGTGCTTCGTGCTCGATGCACCTGCCCGAAGACGACCTGAACAACATCCTGCTGACCAGCGCCCGCCACCTGGACCGCAACCTGCAAATGCTCGAACGCGGCGGCCAGGGCCCGGACCACCCGGTTCACCCGGCCATCGCTGAAACCCGCTATATCAAGAGCATTACCTGCCGGTTGCTGCCCAACAGCTGATTCACGTCCAAGGGGCCGCGCTGCGGCCCCTTGGGTGCCTCAGATGCCCAGCACGTAAGAAGCAATACCGAAATACACCAGCACCCCTGCCGCATCGGCGATAGAGGTCACCAGCGGCCCGCTGGCAGTGGCCGGGTCGAGCTTGAGCCTGGTGAACATGAAGGGCAGGCTCATGCCAATCAGGCTGCCCAGCAGGACGATCACCAGCATGCTGCTGGCAACGATCAAGGCGACATCCGCCCCTCCGCGCAGCGCCCCCAGCGATGCCACCGCCACTGCCATGGTGCCGCCCAGCGCCAGCGCCACAGCGCATTCACGTGCCAGCATGCGCAACCAGTCGCGCATCACCACCTCACCCGTTGCCAAGCCACGCACCATCAATGTCGCCGACTGCGCGCCCGCGTTGCCACCGCTGTCCACCAACAGCGGCAGGAAAAACACCAGGACGATATGCGCGGCAATGGTTTGCTCGAATGCCGCGATCCCCGCCCCCGAAAACAGATTGCCGAACACCAGCAGCACCAGCCACAGCACCCGCTTGCGGTACAGCAGGCTGACAGTGGCGTCCCTGAGATTGCCCACGTGGTTGGTGATGGAGGCGCCCTTGTGGAAGTCCTCGGTAGCCTCTTCGACGACCACATCGAGTGCGTCATCGCAGGTCACCAGGCCGACCAAACGGCCGGCCTCATCCAGCACCGGCACCGCCAGCAGGTCGTGCTCGCGGATCAACCGCGCCACTTCCTCCTGGCGGGTCGAGGTACAGACGCAGATGACCTTGCGCACCATGAGCTGCTCGATCGGCTGTTCACGCGCCGCAAGGATAAGCTCGCGCAGGGAAAGCGAACCCAGCAGGTTGCGTTTCTCGTCGAGCACATAGGACTGATAGATGGTTTCGGCATCTGCGGCCTCGCGGCGCAGCATGTCGATCGCCTGGCTGGCAGTGAGGCCGGCATCCAGACACGAATACTCGCTGGTCATCAGGTAACCGGCTGTGCCCTCGGGGTAGCCTTCAGGATGAAGCAGGCCATCACGACGCGCCTGTGCAGCCTGACGCAGGTCGAACGGGGAAACGACGAAATCGGAAGTGTGTTGCATGAGATTCTCCAGGCGCCGACGCAGGCACCCGTAAACCTCAGCCACACGAGCTCAAGCCTTCGGAAGCCCTGGCGACGGCGCGCTCAGTGCCAATTTGCAGGTTCTGTATGAACTGAAACTGGGAAGGTCCATTGAGGTGTTGTCTCGTGATACCGCACATGCGGCGCGGCGGATAATAAGCAGCCAATGCGCACCTGTCAGCTGCGCACCGGGCTTTTCAGATCGGTCCTACAAAGTGCCGGTCATGCTCCCCAAGCCACCGCCCAGACACATCGCCATTCCCTCGCCGCGCCAGCGGTGTAGAATCGGGCTATTCATCGCCAGTCATCCCCGGCGGGTTTATGAGCTCTGGTCGAGCACGCGGCGATCCCGTTGTGTCTTCGGCCCCATCCGTGCCAGTGGCAACCGGCCTAAGGCGCATAGGAAAAGAGAAGCTCACTCCCCTTTTTGTGACCTGATTAAGCCGCCAGGAGTGCTTCATGCCTGATTATCGTTCCAAGACTTCCACCCAAGGCCGCAACATGGCCGGCGCCCGTGCCCTGTGGCGCGCCACCGGGATGAAGGACGAAGATTTCAAGAAACCGATCATCGCCATCGCCAACTCGTTCACCCAGTTCGTCCCGGGCCATGTGCACCTGAAGGACCTGGGCCAACTGGTCGCCCGCGAGATCGAACGCGCCGGTGGCGTGGCCAAAGAGTTCAACACCATTGCGGTCGATGACGGCATCGCCATGGGCCATGACGGCATGCTGTACTCCCTGCCCAGCCGCGAGATCATCGCCGACGCCGTGGAATACATGGTCAACGCCCACTGCGCCGACGCCATCGTGTGCATTTCCAACTGCGACAAGATCACCCCCGGCATGCTGATGGCCGCCCTGCGCCTGAACATCCCGGTGATCTTCGTGTCCGGCGGCCCGATGGAAGCGGGCAAGACCAAACTGGCCAGCCACGGCCTGGACCTGGTCGACGCCATGGTCATTGCTGCAGACTCCTCGGCCTCCGACGAAAAGGTTGCCGAGTACGAGCGCAGCGCCTGCCCGACCTGCGGTTCCTGCTCCGGCATGTTCACCGCCAACTCCATGAACTGCCTGACCGAAGCACTCGGCCTGGCCTTGCCTGGCAACGGTTCGACCCTGGCCACCCACGCCGACCGTGAGCAGCTGTTCCTCACCGCCGGCCGTACGATCGTCGAGTTGTGCAAGCGCTACTACGGCGAGAACGACGAGTCGGTCCTGCCGCGCAGCATCGCCAACTTCAAGGCGTTCGAAAACGCCATGATGCTCGACATCGCCATGGGCGGTTCGACCAACACCATCCTGCACCTGCTGGCCGCAGCGCAGGAAGGCGAGGTGGCATTCGACCTGCGTGACATCGACCGCCTGTCGCGCAAAGTGCCGCAGCTGTGCAAAGTGGCGCCGAACATCCAGAAGTACCACATGGAAGACGTCCACCGCGCCGGCGGCATCTTCAGCATCCTCGGTTCGCTGGCCCGCGGCGGCCTGCTGCACACCGACCTGCCTACGGTACACAGCCGCAGCATGGAAGAGGCCATCGCCAAGTGGGATATCACCCAGACCGACGATGAGGCGGTGCACACCTTCTTCAAAGCCGGCCCGGCGGGTATTCCGACCCAGACGGCCTTCAGCCAGTCGACCCGTTGGGAAACCCTGGACGACGACCGTGAAAACGGCTGCATCCGCAGCTTCGAACATGCCTACTCACAGGAAGGCGGCCTGGCCGTGCTGTACGGCAACATCGCCCTGGACGGCTGCGTGGTGAAAACCGCAGGTGTCGATGAGTCGATCCACGTGTTCGAAGGCAACGCTAAAATCTTCGAAAGCCAGGACAGCGCGGTGCGCGGCATCCTCGCCGACGAAGTGAAGGCCGGTGACATCGTCATCATCCGCTACGAAGGCCCGAAAGGCGGCCCGGGCATGCAAGAAATGCTCTACCCGACTTCGTACCTGAAATCCAAAGGCCTGGGCAAAGCTTGCGCGTTGCTCACCGATGGCCGCTTCTCGGGTGGTACTTCGGGCCTGTCGATCGGCCATGCCTCACCAGAAGCCGCCGCTGGTGGCGCCATCGGCCTGGTACGTGACGGCGACAAGGTATTGATCGACATCCCCAACCGTTCGATCAACCTGCAGGTCAGTGATGAAGAGCTGGCTGCACGCCGCGTGGAGCAGGACAAGAAAGGCTGGAAACCGACCGAAGTGCGCCCACGCAAGGTGACCACCGCGCTGAAAGCTTACGCCCTGCTGGCGACCAGTGCCGACAAGGGTGCTGTGCGCAACAAGGCAATGCTTGAAGGGCTGTGAGGCCTTGATGACGTGAAGAAACCGGCCCCCTGAGCCCTAGTGCCAGGCAGTCAAGTGATTTAGGGCCGCTTTGCGGCCCTATCGCCGGCAAGCCGGCTCCCACAGGTACCCCGCTGCTCTCAAGCTCAGCGCAAACCCAGTGGGAGCCGGCTTGCCGGCGATAGGGCCGGTAAATCCGATGCAAGACTCAAAAGAAAGCCCCGCAAAGATAATCCTGGCTAGAAAATTCGCACGAGTGGCATTCGCCCTGAGGAAAAATCAGAACGAATAGGTCACCAAAGGCGCGAAAATGGCTTGCTGATAACCATAGAGTCTCCCACAGGTACAGCGCACACCTCAGGAACTGCGCGGTCCATGTGGGCCTGCACAGGCATCCAATGGCCTACTGAATCTGCTTCGGCGTGACGATCACCCAGTTCTTGTCCGCTGTCACAGGCAACCCCGCCTTGGCCTGGGCCGCCGCGTTCCTGGCGATCATCCCGTTCAACTGGTCCATGTTCTTGGCCTTGCGGTTTATCCACAGGTGGATACCGCCCCTGTCAATATCCACGCCCTGAAACTGCATGTAGCCATCACTGGCCGGGGTATCACCGCCCACCAGCACCCTCTTCTTCCACTCATCGATATACGTGAGGATCGCCGCCTGCTTGGCCGCCTCGGCTGGCTAATGCTTGAGCTCAGTGGCTCCGCTTTCGATACTGAACAGCAGGGACAAACCGATGGCCAAGGCTTTCGGAGCAAACCTCATGTACGAATCCCCTGAAATGATCGGGAAAAACTAGACCATCAAACCACCCGAGCGCCCCTCCACTGCGACGCTCATACAATTGTAAACGTCGTGTTCATTGCTATTTGCGACCACCTGTTATTCCATAAACGACTAAGCAAATTACCTTTGGGTATAAATTCGTTTGTTTTCAGGCTGTTAGCATTTCCGTTCGCAATCGCTCACAGAGGCGATGCCTCTTCTGCTTTTTCCTGGAGCTTCAATGAACCTGCCGCTGTCTCTCAACCTGCTGGTGTTCCTGGCCTTGCTGCTGGGCCTGGCGCAAACTCGCCATACCGACTGGAGCCTGGCCAAGAAAGTCCTGCTCGGCCTGGCATTGGGTGTGGGCTTCGGCCTGGTGCTGCACACCCTCTACGGTGCCGGCCACCCGGTACTAAAGGCCACCATCGGCTGGCTGGATCTGGTCGGCAACGGCTATGTCGGCTTGCTGCAGATGATCGTCATGCCGCTGATCTTCGCCTCGATCCTCAGCGCCGTGGCCCGCCTGCACAACGCCTCCGCGCTTGGCCGCATCAGCGTCCTGACCATCGGCACACTGCTGCTGACCACTGCCATCGCTGCGCTGATCGGTGTCGCCCTGACCAATCTGTTCGGCCTGAGCGCCGAGGGGCTGGTGGCAGGCGTACAGGAAAGCGCACGCCTGCAGGCCATCCACAGTGACTATGCCGGCAAGGTCGCCGACCTCAACATCCCGCAACTGCTGCTTTCGTTCATCCCAAGCAATCCGGTAGGCGACCTGGCACGGGCCAAGCCGACCTCGATCATCAGCGTGGTGATCTTCGCAGTGTTCGTCGGGCTGGCCGCGCTGCAGCTGATCAAGGATGACTCCGAGAAGGGCGCACGCGCCCTCTCGGCCATCGATACCCTGCAGGCCTGGGTAATGCGCCTGGTGCGCCTGGTGATGAAGCTGACCCCGTACGGCGTGCTGGCGCTGATGACCAAAGTGGTGGCCAGCTCTAACCTGGACGACATCCTCAAGCTCGGCAGTTTCGTCGTCGTGTCGTACATCGGCCTGGGCCTGATGTTCGTGGTGCACGGCATCATCCTGGCCGCAACCGGCGTCAGCCCGCTGCGCTTCTTGCGCAAGGTATGGCCGGTGCTGACCTTCGCCTTCACCAGCCGCTCCAGCGCGGCGAGCATCCCGTTGAACATCGAGGCGCAGACCCGTCGCCTGGGCGTACCACAGTCGATCGCCAGCTTCAGCGCCTCGTTCGGTGCAACCATTGGCCAGAATGGCTGCGCCGGGCTCTACCCGGCCATGTTGGCGGTGATGGTTGCCCCGGCAGTGGGTATCGACACCTTCGACCCGCTGTGGATCGCGACCTTGGTGGCCATCGTGACCTTGAGTTCCGCTGGCGTTGCCGGCGTGGGCGGCGGTGCGACCTTCGCAGCGCTGATCGTGCTGCCAGCGATGGGGCTGCCGGTCGAGCTGGTGGCACTGCTGATATCGGTTGAGCCGCTGATCGACATGGGCCGAACAGCCTTGAACGTGAACGGCTCGATGACGGCGGGCGTGGTGACCAGCCAGTTGTTGAAAGAAACCGACAAGGATGTGCTGGCCGGCGAAGAGCATGCCGAGCTGAGCCAATCCTGATATAGGCGGGGCTGCGTGCGCAGCCCCAACCACTTCAAGACTTGTCCCACACCTCGAAGTGGTACGCAGGCTTGTCCGCTTCTGCCTGCGGCTCACTCGATGCCAGCTGCCACTGCGCCTTGTCGAACTCCGGGAACCACGCATCCCCTTGCGGCGAAAGCTCCACCCGGGTCAGATACATACGGCTCACCAAGCCCTTTTCCAGGGCCTGAGCGTACAACTGCGCCCCGCCGATCAGCATCAGTTCGTCAACACCCTGCTCACGTGCCCACTGCTCAGCGCGCTCCAGCGCATCTTCGAGCGAAGCGAACACTTCGGCGCCGGCCAGCACCAAGCCGGCCTGACGGCTGACCACGATGTTCAGGCGCCCCGGCAGCGGCCTGCCCAGCGAGTCCCAGGTCTTGCGGCCCATGATGATCGGCTTGCCCAGGGTGGTGGCCTTGAAATATTTGAAATCCCCCGGCAAGTGCCAGGGCATGGTGTTGTCGATGCCGATGACGCGGTTCTCGGCGAGGGCCGCAATCAGGCTGAGGGGGAGTGAAGTAGTCATGCCGGCGAGGATAGCAAACCCATGGTGGGTTATGCTTGCGCCCTGAACCGTGTGCAATGGAATACCCTGTGACTGGACATACGCCACTGGACAAGCGCTGGCTCACCGAAGCGGTGCGCCTGCGCGAGGAACACGCCGGCCCCCTGGAGGATCAGGAAGCCAACCGCCACGCCCGCCAGCAGGGCGGCGACCTGGCAGCCCGCATCGAAGCGCGCGCACTGTTCCTGGCAGAACGCGATGGCATGACCACTGCCCTGCAGCACTGGAAACAAGGCGCACGCCTGGCCCTGCTGGCGTTGCTGCTGTTGGCCATACTCAGCGGCGCGGGCCTTGCCTTTGCCGCCCTCGGCGATGGCCTGCGCCCGGTCAACGTGTTCTGGGCGCTGGGCAGCCTGCTCGGGCTCAACCTGCTGATGCTTCTGGGCTGGGCCGCCGGGCTGGCCTTGAGTGGCGAACATGGCGCCAGCCTCGGACGGCTGTGGCTCTGGCTGAGCGAACGCTTCGCGCGCGACGCCAAGGCCGTACACCTGGCGCCAGCACTGCTGGTGCTACTGCAGCGCCAGCGCCTCAACCGCTGGTTGCTTGGCCTGCTCGTACACAGCTTGTGGCTGGCGGCCATGCTCAGTGCGCTGACACTGCTGCTGGTGTTGCTTGCCACCCGGCGCTACGGCTTCGTCTGGGAAACCACCCTGCTCGCCCCCGAGCCCTTCATCACCCTTACCCAAACGCTTGGTGCCCTGCCCTCATTGCTCGGCTTTGCCGTGCCGGACGAGGGCATGATCCGCGCCAGCGGCGACACCCAGCTTGCCGTTGATATCGCCCGCCAGGCCTGGGCCAGCTGGCTGCTGGGCGTAGTGTTGGTTTATGGCCTGCTGCCGCGCCTGCTGTTGGCTGGCTTGTGCCTTTGGCGCTGGTACCAAGGTCGCCGACGCCTGGCCCTGGACCTCAGCCTGCCCGGCTATGCCCAACTGCGCGATGCACTGATGCCCCGCAGCGAACGGATTGGTGTGCAGGACTCCGCCCCCGAAGCGTTGCCACAGTTCCAGGCAGGTCAACTGGAAACCGGCAGCAGTGGAGCCTTGCTGGTCGGCCTCGAATTGGACGACCAGCGCCCATGGCCGCCTGCGCTGGCCAAGGGGGTGACCGACGCCGGCGTACTCGACAGCCGGGAATCGCGCAACCGGCTGCTCGAGCAGCTGAGCCGCTTCCCTCCTGCACGCCTGGCCATCGCCTGCGACCCCCGCCGCTCACCTGACCGCGGCAGCCTGGCACTTCTGGCAGAGCTGGCACGCAATGCCGGTGCCACGCGCATCTGGTTGTTGCAGGCTGCCCCAGGCCAGGTCCTGGACGCCGAGCGCCTGGGGGACTGGCATGAAGCCCTCGACCGCCTGGGCCTGCCCCACGCCGACACCGCCCCCATGAGCTGGCTGGAGCATGGCCATGACTGAGCCCCTGAAACTGGCCGTGGTCGGCCACACCAATGTCGGCAAGACCTCGCTGCTGCGCACCCTGACCCGCGATGTCGGCTTCGGTGAGGTGTCTCATCGCCCGAGCACCACCCGCCACGTCGAGGGCGCGCGCCTTTCGGTGGACGGTGAGCCGCTGCTTGAGCTCTACGATACCCCCGGGCTGGAAGATGCCATTGCCTTGCTCGACTACCTGGAACGCCTCGAACGGCCGGGCGAGCGCCTGGACGGCCCGGCACGGCTGGAGCGCTTTCTGCAGGGCAGCGAAGCACGCCAGCGCTTCGAGCAGGAAGCCAAGGTGCTGCGCCAGTTGCTGGCAAGCAATGCCGGCCTGTATGTGATCGACGCGCGCGAGCCGGTGCTGGCCAAATACCGCGACGAACTGGAGGTGCTGGCCAGTTGCGGCAAGCCATTGCTGCCGGTGCTCAACTTCGTCGCCAGCAGCCAGCATCGCGAACCTGAATGGCGCGAGGCCCTGGCCCGCCTCGGGCTGCATGCGCTGGTAAGGTTCGACAGCGTTGCGCCCCCTGAAGACGGCGAGCGCCGCCTTTACGAGAGCTTGGCATTGCTGCTGGAAGACGCCCGCCCCGCCCTGCAGCGGCTGATCGACGACCAGCAGGCACAGCGGCTGGCCCGCCAGCACAGCGGTAAACGGCTGATCGCTGAGCTGCTGCTCGACTGCGCAGCATGTCGGCGCAGCGTCGAAGCTGAACCAGCGGCTGAAGCCAAGGCCATCGAGGCCTTGCGCCAGGAGGTGCGCCAGCGAGAACAGCGCTGCGTCGAAGCGCTTCTGAAGCTCTACGGTTTCCGTCGCGAAGATGCCAATGCCGGTGACCTGCCGCTGTTGAACGGGCGCTGGGGCGATGACCTGTTCAACCCCGAAACCTTGAAGCTATTGGGCGTACGCCTGGGCAGCGGCGTGGCGGCAGGGGCTGCGGCCGGCGCGGGGGTCGACTTGCTGGTCGGTGGCCTTACGCTCGGTGCTGCCGCCTTGGCCGGAGCCATTGCCGGCGGAGCCCTGCAGACTGCACGCAACTATGGCGCACGGTTGATGGGCAAACTGAAGGGCCAGCGCGAGCTGACGGTGGACGATACGGTGTTGCGGCTATTGGCGTTGCGTCAGCAACAGTTGATGGCAGCACTGGATAGCCGCGGGCATGCAGCACAGAACAGTATTCGCCTGAATGAGCCGGACGAGAAAACCTGGCGTGAAGGCAAGCTTCCCGAGGCGCTGAGCAAAGCGCGGGCGCATCCGCAGTGGTCGACGCTCAATCCGGGAGCGCGAGTGAACCAGACTGAGCGGCAGGAACAGCTGGAAGCACTGGTATTGCAGATTTGAGCTGCCTGTTCCAGCCTGATCGCGGGTAAACCCGCGCCCTCAGGTTTGGCACTGCCAACCTGAGGGCACAGGCCCCGCAGAGCTTACTGCTGCGCCACCTTCTCCGACTTGCCGTCATAACGCTTGCGCCACTCGGCCAGGATCTGGTCGCGGTTCTTCGAAGCCCAGGCGAAGTCGTTCTTGATCAGGCGCTGCTCGTAGTCCGCGGGGAGCTCGGTTTGCGGTTTGGCAATACCCGGGGCAGCGAGTACAGCGAAGTTCTCTTTGTACAGTTCCATGGCCGCAGGGCTTGCCGAGAAATCCGCCAGCCGCTTGGCGGCATCAGCCTTCGGTGAACCTTTGATCACTGCAGTCGCCTCGATCTCCCAGCCCAGGCCTTCCTTGGGCAGGACGATATCCAGTGGCGCGCCCTGGCGCTTGAGCTGCACCGCCGGGTACTCGAAGGAGATACCGATCGGGAACTCCCCTGCCGCAGCCAGCTTGCAAGGCTTGGAGCCGGAATGGACGTACTGGCCGATGTTCTGGTGCAGCGCGTCCATATAGGCCCAGCCCTGAGGCTCGCCAAAGGTCTGCAGCCACGCGCTCACATCCAGGAAACCGGTACCGGACGACGCCGGGTTCGGCATCACGATCTTGCCCTTGTACTCCGGCTTGGTCAGGTCCTGCCAGCTCACCGGTTTGCTCAGGCCCTGCTTCTGGGCCTCGATGGTATTGAAGCAGATCGTCGCGGCCCAAACGTCCATGCCGACCCACGCCGGAGGGTTGGCGGCGTCACGGTAGTTGGCGGAGATCTTGCCCAGGTCTTTCGGTGCATAGGCTTCGAGCATGCCGTTCTGGTCGAGGATGGCCAGGCTGGAAGCCGCCAGCCCCCAAACCGCATCGGCCTGCGGGCGCTCTTTCTCGGCCAGCAGCTTGGCAGTGATGATGCCGGTGGAGTCACGCACCCACTTGATTTCGATGTCCGGGTTGGCCTTTTCGAAGGCCTGCTTGTAGGTCTTGAGCTGCTCGGCTTCCAGGGCGGTGTAGACGGTCAGCTGCGTAGTGGCGGCCGAAGCCTGCAGGCTGAATACAGCGGTCACGGCAGCGGCAAGTGCGAGGGGCTTGAACATGATGCGTTTCCTGTCAGTGTGGGCAGTCGGTCAATGGCCGGGAGCGCGCTGGCGCCAGGCCTGGGAGCGGCGCAGCAGGCCGCGGGAAGCGCCGGCCAGCAGCAGCGATGCAGCCGCACTGGTCAGCAGGATCAAGGTCGACATGGCGGCAGCGCCGCCGACATTGCCGGCATCGTCCATGTTCAGCACGGCGACGGCGGCGAGGATGGTGTCGGGGCTGTACAGGAAGATTGCCGCCGATACCGTGGTCATGGCCGAGACGAACAGATAACGGATGATGTCCAGCAGTGCGGGCAGGCAGATCGGCACGGTCACCCGCACGAAGTGCTTGTACAACGGCGCCTTGAGCGACAGCGCGGCGGCCTCGAACTCCCCATCGAGCTGGCGCAACGCCGTGGTTGCGGTCATCTGCGCAGTGGTCAGGTAGTGGGCGATGGTGCACACCACCAACAGCCCCATGCCGCCATAGAAAACGTGCAGTGGGTTGCCATTGAGGTTGAAGAAGAAGACATAGCCCAGGCCCAGCACCAACCCCGGTACCGCCATGGGGATGAAGCTGAGCAGGCGCAGGGCCTGGTTGAGCAAACGCTGGCCCTGGGTTTTCTCCATCAGGTAGGCACCGGCAAAGATCACCATGCTGCCGATCAGCGCGGTGCCGATGGCCATGGTCACGCTGTTGCGATAGGCCAGCCAGCCACCGCCGGCGGTGTCTTCGAACATGTAGTGCTTGAACGACAAGGTCAGGTTGTAGGGCCAGAAGGTCACCAGTGACGAGTACACCGCCATGCCGATCACGCCCACCAGCACCGTGCATACCAGCAGGACGATCACCAGATAGCAGGCATCACGCCCGGGCGACGGCTTGGGTTCGAATACCTGGGCACGACCACTCATGGCCTCGCCCTGGCGGCGACGCAGCCAGGCATCGACCGCAAAGCTCAGCAATGCCGGCACCAGCAGCACCATGCCGATCAATGCACCCCGGCCGAACTGCTGCTGGCCGACGACCGCCTTGTAGGCCTCGAGCGCCAGCACCTGGTAGTCGCCACCGACAACCACCGGTACACCGAAATCGGTGATGGTCAGGGTGAACACCAGGCAGAACGCCGCGAACACCGCCTGGCGCGTTGCCGGCCAGGTAATGCTGCGAAACGCCCGCGACGCCCCGGCCCCCATGCTGGAGGCGGCATCGAACAACCGTGCATCGGCCAGCGACAAGGCCGACAGCAGGATCATCAGCGCATGCGGGAAGGTGTAGATGGCCTCCCCCAGGACAATGCCCCAGAAGCCATAGATGTTGTCACTGAGCAACCCGCGCAGCAGGCCTTGGTTACCGAACAGGTAGACCAGGGCAATCGCCGGCAACATCGACGGTGCCAGCAGTGGCAGCAGCGAGATACCCCGCCACAGCCCCTTGGCCGGGATCAGCGTGCGCTGCAAGGCATAAGCGAACAGGTATGCCAGGGGGACCACGATCGCGGCAACCGTGAAGGCAACCGACAAGCTGTTGCCAAGCAGCCAGTGGAAGTTGTCGCTGGCAAACAGTTCACGGGCCGCCAGCAGACCGCCACCCTGGCCGGCATCGCCGCTGAAGCCGCGCCAGAAGATCGCCAGCAACGGCATCAGCACCGCCAGCAACAGCAAGGCCAGCAGCAGGCACTTGCCACCGACGACGAACAGCCGATCACCGAATGCAACATCATTGCGCGCTGTGTGCTTGGGCTGGGCCAGCGGCAAAGGCATGGGCGCGGCCATCTCAGGCAAACACCTGCAGGCTCTGCGGCGGCAGGGCCACCCAGATGTCCTGCGAGCCCAAGTGTGGCATGGCTTCTGGCGCCAGTTCGGCGAGCAGCGGATGGCCCGGCAGGGCCTTGAATTCAAAGCTCATGCGGCAGCGGTTGCCGAGGAATGTGATTTCGCGGACCTTGGCCGGGAACAGGTTTTCTTCATGCACCACCGGGTTGACAGTGATGGCCTCCGGGCGGCAGAACAACCGGCCGCTGCTGGCCCGCGGCGCACCCGCTGCCAGGCGCATGCTCATGGCGCCCACCTGGGCATGGCTGTCGCCAGTACGCTGAAACGGCAGCCAGTTGCCCTGGCCAACGAACTCGGCAACGAACGGCGTGGACGGCTGATCGTAGATTTCCTGAGGGGTGGCGTACTGCTCGACCTGGCCGTTGTTCATCACCGCAATGCGGTCGGCCATCAGCATGGCTTCGTCCTGGTTGTGGGTGACCATCAGCGTGGTGATACCCAGTTGACGCTGCAGCTGTCGAAGTTCGGTGCACAGGTGCTCACGCACACGCGCATCCAGCGCCGACATAGGCTCGTCGAGCAACAGCAGCGAAGGCGACGGGGCCAGGGCACGGGCCAACGCAACCCGCTGCTGTTGCCCCCCGGACAATTGCCCGGGGTATTTCTTTTCACTGCCGGCCAGGCCTACCAGGTCCAGCATCTCGGCTACGCGCTGGCGGCTTTCTTCACGGCCACTGCGGTTCAGGCCGTAGGCAATGTTGGCTTCGACGGTGAGGTTGGGGAACAGCGCGTAAGATTGAAAGAGGATGCCGTAGTCACGCGCCTGGGGGGGCAATTCGCTGATGTCACGCTCACCGATGTACAACTCGCCACGGTCTTGGCGTTCCAGCCCTGCGATGCAGCGCAGCAGGGTGGTCTTGCCGCAGCCGGAAGGGCCGAGCAGGCAAACCAGCTCGCCGGCGGCGATGTCCAGGGAGACTTCGTTCAACGCCGTGAAGGCGCCGAAACGCTTGTGGATACCGCGCACTTTCATTTGTGCGCCCGGGGTGGCGTGGTTCATGGCAAAGCCTCATCGAGCAGATGTGGCCATGCTAGAAAGGCTGTGCGAAGGTTCTGTGGCGGCGAGGCAAAAGCGGGCGATAGTGGTATAGGCAGATTTTGTAGTGACGTTGCAGGTTCAGAACTGCGACCCCACCACTTCCTGCGCCACCCCGAGAAAGGCTGCCGGCAACCGGGCCTGGCGTCTTTCCTTAAGGCAGTACAGGTACTCATGCATCACCGGCGCATCTTCCAGTGTCAGCACCCGCAGCTCCGAGTTGTGCGGCACCTCGTGCCGGGCAATCACGCTGATGCCGATATTGCGCAGCACCGCCTCACGGATCGACTCGCGGCTGCCGATTTCCAGCACCGCTTCGGCCTTCACCCCAGCGCCGTGCATCATTTCTTCGGTGAGTTTGCGCGTGGTCGAACCTTTCTCGCGCATCAGCAGGCATTGCCCTGCTACCACCTCGATAGACACCACCTGACGCTGCGCCAGCGGGTGATTGCGGTGCACCGCCACCACCAGCGGGTCAGTGCCCAGCACGCGCCTCACCAGGCGAGCATCCTCCACCAACTGTGACGAGGCGGCGAGATCGACGCGGTAGTCCTCCAGCATCTCCAGCACCTGCTGCGAATTACCGATCTCCACGGCCACGCCCACCTGTGGCAAGCGCTCACGGAAGATCTTCACCAGATCGAGGATGTAATACGGCGCGGTGGCAGCGATGCGCAGGTTGCCTTGGGCATGGCCGCTGTTGCGCAGCTCGAACTCGATGTCGGCTTCCTGTTGCAGCAGTGCCTTGACCATTGGCAGCAGGCGCACGCCCTCCTCGCTCAGCACCAGGCGCCGGCCGCCGCGGTAGAACAGCTCCACCGCGTACTGGCTTTCGAGGTTGCGGATCTGGGTGGTCACCGTCGGCTGGCTGAGGCCAAGCTTCTTCGCCGCCAGTGTGATGCTGCCCAGGCGGGCCACCATGTAGAAGGCTTTGAGCTCGGCACTCAGCATTGCTGGGCTCCGCAGCCGCAAAAGCAGCCGTAAGCAGAGGCAGCGCTGTGTAGTTTCATAAGTCTGGATTCCACCTCGATCAGCTTGTAGCTTGCAGCTGCTACTTGCGCAAAAGGCGCAGGCCGTTGAACACCACCAGCAGGCTTACGCCCATGTCGGCGAACACCGCCATCCACAGCGTGGCCATGCCGGCAAAGGTGATTGCCAGGAAGATGGCCTTGATGCCCAACGCCAGCACGATGTTCTGCTTAAGGATCGCCGCACTTTGCCGCGACAGCCTGACGAAGGCCGGGATTTTGCGCAAGTCGTCATCCATCAGCGCCACATCGGCGGTCTCGATGGCGGTGTCGGTACCGGCAGCCGCCATGGCGAAACCGATCTCGGCACGGGCCAGCGCCGGCGCATCGTTGATGCCATCACCGACCATGCCAACCCGGTGCCCCTGGGCGTAGAGCTGCTCGATCGTGCTCAGCTTGTCGGCAGGGAGCAGGTTGCCTTCGGCGCGGTCGATACCGACCTGGGCAGCGATGGCCTGGGCGGTATGGGGATTGTCGCCGGTAAGCATGACAGTCTTGATGCCCAGCGCGTGCAGCTCGGCGATGGCCTCACGGCTGCTGTCCTTGACCGTGTCGGCAACGGCAAACAGCGCCAGCGGGCCAGAGCGGTCGAGCAACAGCACCACGGTCTTGCCTTGGCGCTCGAGTTGGTCCAACTGTGCTTCGAGCTGCGGTGAGCACAAGCCCAGCTCTTCGACCAGACGATGGTTGCCCAGGTGATAGGTTTCGCCATCGATGTCACCACGCACACCGCGCCCCGCCAAGGCAGCGAACGCGCTGACCTCACTCAGGGCCAGCCCCTGCGCCCTGGCCAACTGGGCGATGGCAGCCGATACCGGGTGGTCTGAGCGCTCGGCCAGGCTTGCCGCCAGTGCCTGGGCGCGGCCTTCGAACAATGGGTCTAGCACCTTGGTATCGGTCTGCACCGGCTTGCCGTGGGTGAGAGTTCCAGTCTTGTCCAGGGCCAGGAAGTCCAGCTTGCGGCCCCCTTCCAGGTACACCCCCCCCTTGATCAGGATGCCCTTGCGCGCCGCAGCCGCCAGGCCACTGACAATGGTCACCGGGGTGGAAATCACCAGGGCACATGGGCAGGCCACCACCAACAGCACCAAGGCGCGGTAGACCCAGTCGAACCAGGCGCCGGCCATGAACAGCGGCGGGATGAGCGCTACGGCCAAAGCCAGGGCGAACACCACAGGCGTGTAGATGCGCGAGAAGGTATCGACGAAACGCTGGGTAGGCGCTCGAGCGCCCTGCGCCTGCTCCACGGCCTTGATGATACGGGCCAATGTGGAATGCCCTGCCACTGCAGTTACCCGGTACTCCAGAGCGCCGGCCTGGTTGATGGTGCCGGCGAACAGCTTGTCGCCAGGGGCCTTGTCCACAGGCAGGCTCTCGCCGGTGATCGGTGCCTGATCGACGCTGGATTGCCCACTGACCACTTCACCGTCCAGGCCGATACGCTCACCGGGGCGTACCCGCACGAGCGCACCGATCGACACGTGGCGCACCTCGGCCTCACGCCATTGGCCATCGGCCTGCTGCACCGTGGCCATGTCCGGCGTAAGCTGCATCAGACCACTGATGGCATGGCGCGCACGGTCAAGTGAACGTGCCTCGATCAGTTCGGCGATGGTGAACAGCACCATGACCATGGCCGCCTCAGGCCACTGGCCGATCAGCACGGCACCGGTCACGGCAATGCTCATCAGCGCGTTGATGTTCAGGTTGCGGTTTTTAAGGGCAATCCAGCCCTTCTTGTAGGTGCCCAGGCCACAGCCAAGGATCGCTGCCAGCGCCAGCGCGGCTACCACCCACTCGGGCGCCAGCGCGCTGAAATGGATGATTTCGGCGGCGACCGCCGCGATACCGGACAATGCCAATGGCCACCAGCGAGTCTTGGCTCGCGCGGGTGCGATCACGCCACCCTCATCCTCTACAGCCAGCGGTTCTGCCTTCATGCCCAGGCTTTCGATGGCCCGCTCGATCTCAGCAGTACCATCCAAGGTATGGCGCACGCCCAGCACGCGGTTGATCAGGTTGAACTCCAGCTGCTCGATGCCGGCCAGCTTGCCGAGCTTGTCCTGGATCAGGGTCTGTTCTGTCGGGCAGTCCATGGCTTGTATGCGAAAACGGCTGAGCCGGGCCTGGTCACTGGCCTTTTCGCTCAATTGCACAAACGCAGGCGCCGCACTGGAACCGCAGCAACTGTGCGCATGTGCGTCGTGGCAATGGCTTTTACCGGCGTTGACGTGGTCATGGTCATGCACGTGTTCGTGGCTGACAGGCTGGTTCATGGGGTCATCCTTAGTGAGCACCTGTTGCCAAGTGAACACCCTGTAGCCACTATAGGGTCAAGCCACCTGATGGAGAATCGCCATGAAAATCGGAGAACTGGCCAAAGCCACCGACTGTGCGGTGGAGACCATTCGTTATTACGAGCGTGAGCAGCTACTGCCAGAGCCAGCGCGTACCGACGGTAATTACCGGCTGTACACCCAGGCCCATGTCGAGCGGCTGACCTTTATCCGCAACTGCCGCACCCTGGACATGACCCTGGACGAAATACGCAGCCTTTTGCGCCTGCGCGATAGCCCGGCGGGCTCATGTGGCAGCGTCAATGCGTTGATAGACGAACATATCGAACACGTGCAGGCGCGGATCGATGGCCTGGTGGCATTGCAGGAGCAACTGGTGGAGTTACGCAGACGGTGCAGTGCGCAGGGAGAGGAATGCGCGATCTTGCAGCGTTTGGAGGTGAACGGAGCAGTATCCGTGCCGGATACCGAGCCTTCGCACGTGGGGCGTAGCCACGGGCATTGAAGCCGCTGGGGCTGCTGCGCAGCCCTGGGCATTTGCGCGAATCAGACCGCCATCGGCGCCGTCATCGGTGCATGGTGCCCATAGCCTTCCAGGCTGAAATCGCTCGGTTCGATCTTCTCCAGCCACTCCGGCTCGTACTTGCCCGTCTCGGCGAACGCAGGCACGCGGTCGCTGATCACCAGCTTCGGTGCTTCCAGCGGCTCGCGCTTGAGTTGCTCGTTAAGCATGTCCAGATGGTTTTCGTACACATGGGCATCGCCAATGAAGTACGTGAACCAGCGCGGCGTGTAGCCCGTCAGGCGGCCGAACAGCGACAGCAGCGCCGCACCTTCGGTGAGGTTGAACGGTGTGCCCAGGCCCAAGTCATTGGAGCGGATGTAGAGCGTCAGGGAGATTTCCCTGGTCTGGACATTGGGGTGGAACTGGTACAGCAGGTGGCACGGCGGCAGCGCCATTTCGTCCAGCTGCGCGCAGTTCCAGCCATGGAACAGGATGCGCCGGCTGCCTGGGTCGTTGGCTATGGTGTCCAGGCACTGACGCACTTGGTCGATGGCCTTGTACAGCACGACGAACGCCTGGCCATCTTCCTCGTCCTGGGCAATCCTGCGAAAGCCCGCTTTTTCGGCCATTTCGATCGCTGCCGGGTTGCTCAGCGGGATGCGCTTGTAGCCCGGCCACTGGCGCCACTGCACACCGTAAATTTCGCCGAGGTCGTCATGGCCCTGGCGGAACGGGTTGGCCAGCCACTGGGCGTTCTCGTTGGCGTTCTGATCCCACACCTTGCAGCCCAGTTCGCGGAATTCACCTGCGTTCTTCACGCCACGCAGGAAGCCGACCATCTCGCCGATGGCAGACTTGAATGCCAGCTTGCGCGTGGTGATGGCCGGAAAGCCCTTTTGCAGATCGAAGCGCAGCATGGCGCCCGGCAGGCTGATGGTGCGGATGCCCGTGCGGTTTTCCTGCAGAGTGCCGTTTTCGATGACGTCACGGACCAGGTCCAGATACTGTTTCATGGCTTACCTGTAGCAAGAACGGCAGGGGGATCGCCCCTGCCGTTGGGAATCAGATGGCGGGTTTCGCCGTGGGTTTGCGATTATAAGCCCACCAGATCAATCCGAGGCCGGCCAGAATCATCGGGATGCAGAGTATCTGACCCATGGTCAGCCAGCCCCAGGCAATGTAGCCCAGCTGGGCATCCGGCACGCGGACGAATTCGACGATGAAGCGGAAGATGCCGTAGAACAGGGCGAACATCCCGGAAACCGCCATGGTCGGGCGCGGCTTGCGCGAGAACAGCCAGAGGATCGCGAACAACGCCACGCCTTCCAGGGCGAACTGGTACAGCTGCGATGGGTGGCGCGGCAGCTGGGCCGGGTCGCTGAACGGCGGGAAGATCATCGCCCACGGCACGTCGGTCGGCTTGCCCCACAGTTCGGCGTTGATGAAGTTGCCGATACGCCCTGCCCCCAGGCCAATCGGCACCAGCGGTGCGACGAAGTCCATCAGTTCGAAGAATGACTTGTTGTTGCGCTTGCCGAACCACAAGGCCGCCAGCATCACGCCGATGAAGCCGCCGTGGAACGACATGCCACCCTTCCATACCTCGAAGATCAACGTCGGGTTGGCCAGGTAGGCGTGCAGGTCGTAGAACAGCACATAACCCAAGCGCCCGCCGACGATCACCCCCATCGACAACCAGAACACCAAGTCAGAGAGCTTTTCACGCGACCAGGTGGGGTCGAAACGGTTGAGCCGGCGCGAGGCGAGCAGCCACGCGCCACCAATGCCGATCAGGTACATCAGGCCGTACCAATGGATTTTCAGCGGCCCGAGCGCAACGGCCACGGGGTCTATCTGCGGGTAAGGCAGCATGGATATTCCTCTGGTTTCAAATCAAAAAGCTCAGGCCTACGCAAAACAGCAGCGCGGCGAACAAGCGCTTGAGCAGGCGGGGCGACAACTTGTGCGCCAGCCGCGCGCCGAAGCGGGCGAAAAACATGCTGGTCACGGCAATGCCGACCAGCGCTGGCAGGTACACGAAGCCCACGCTATGGGCTGGCAGATGCTCATCGTGCCAACCCAGCCACATGAAACTCAGGGCGCTGGCCACGGCAATCGGCAGGCCGCAGGCCGAAGACGTGGCCACCGCCTGCTGCATCGGCAGGCTGCGCCAGGTCAGGAATGGCACGGTCAACGAACCACCGCCGATGCCGAAGATCGCCGAGGCCCAACCGATCACGCCACCGGCACCGATCAGTGCGGGCTTGCCGGGAATGCCGCGGCTGGCCTTGGGCTTGAGGTCCAGTGCCATCTGCGCGGCAATGATCAGCGCGAATACGCCGATGATCTTCTGCAACAGCGGGCCCTGGATAAGCGAAGCCGTCTTCGCGCCCACCCCGGCGCCCAGCAGGATACCCACGGTCATCCAGGCGAAGATCGGCCACTGCACCGCGCCCCGACGATGGTGCTCGCGCACGGCATTGATCGATGTGAAGACGATGGTTGCCAGCGAGGTACCGACTGCCAGGTGAGTGAGCACCGAAGCGTCGAAGCCCTGCAGGGTGAAGCTGAACACCAGCACCGGCACGATGATGATGCCGCCGCCCACGCCGAACAGCCCGGCCAGCACGCCGGCACAGGCGCCCAGAAGCAGATAGAGTGCGAACTCCATTCGTCGTCCCCGAAAAAACAATCCGGCATGGTAACGGAAGCCGGGCTCGGGGCTCTAGTGAACTCTGTGACAGGATGGATCGGCGCCGCCGCAGTGGGTAGAGTGGCAAAAAACCCAGAGGCCCAACCTATGTGCCTGATCGTATTCGCCTGGCGGCCAGGGCATGCCCTGCCGCTGATCGTGGCGGCCAACCGCGACGAGTTCTATGCCCGGCCCACGCAGGCGCTGGCAGCCTGGGAAGATGCGCCCGGCGTGCATGCAGGGCGTGACCTGGAGGCCGGTGGTACCTGGCTGGGCGTGGGGCCGCAGGGGCGGTTCGCCGCGCTGACCAACATTCGCGACCCAGGGCAGCCGTTGGGCCCCCGCTCACGCGGCGAGCTGGTGGCGGCATACCTGCAGGGTGAACTTGGGGTCGAGGCCTATCTGGACCAGGTCGCCAGCCGCAGCAAGCAGTATTCGGGGTTCAACCTGCTGGTGGGCGATGGTGTGCGCCTGGGGTATCTGCACGCTCGAGACGCGGCGCCGCGCTTGCTGGCGGCTGGGGTGTATGGGCTTTCCAATGCCGGGCTGGATACGCCGTGGCCCAAGCTGGTCAAGGCGCGCGACGGGCTGGAACGGTTACTGGGTTCAGCGGACCCGCAGCGTTTGATGGCGTTGCTGGCCGATGGTGAGACGGCGCCTGAGGCAGAGCTGCCGGAAACTGGCGTGGGCGTGGCGACCGAGAAGCTGCTGTCGAGTGTGTTCATTGCCAGCCAGAATTATGGGACGCGGGCCAGTACGGTGCTGATCGTGGATGATCAGGGTGTAAGACGGCTTATCGAGCGCAGTTTCGGGCCTTTTGGGGGGCACTTGGGGGAGGTTGAGCTTTGGGTTTGAGGGCCATGGGGCTGCTTTGCAGCCCTTTCGCGACACAAGGCCGCTCCTACAAGGGTCGCGTCGCCTGTAGGAGCGGCCTTGCGTCGCGAAAGGGCCGCAAAGCGGCCCCAGAATTCACAGGGTCTTGTTGGCCTCTGGCCCGATCATCCGCGCCAGCCCCAGGTTCTTCAGCGCCAATTGCAACGAGCTGTGGATAACCTGCGGGTTGTCATGGCTCAGGGCATCGGCCAGCAGCTCCTTGGCCTTGCTCATGTTTATCTGGCGCAGCATCCACTTCACCTTCGGCAGGTTGGTGGCGTTCATCGACAAGCTGTCGAAGCCCATGGCCATCAACAGGACCGCTGCTGCCGGATCACCGGCCATCTCGCCGCAGATACTGACTGGCTTGCCCTCGCCATGGGCATCACGCACCACGGTGTTCAAGGCTTGCAGCACTGCCGGGTGCAGGTAGTCGTAAAGGTCGGCAACCCGCGGGTTGTTGCGGTCTACTGCCAGCAGGTACTGGGTCAGGTCGTTGGAGCCTACCGAAAGGAAATCCACCTGACGCGCCAGCTCCTTGGTCTGGTAAACCGCGGCCGGGATCTCGACCATCACGCCAACCGGTGGCATCGGCACGTCCGTGCCTTCGTCACGCACCTCGCCCCAGGCGCGGTGAATCAGGTGCAGCGCCTCTTCCAGTTCGTGAATGCCGGAGATCATCGGCAGCAGAATGCGCAGGTTGTTCAGGCCTTCGCTGGCTTTGAGCATGGCGCGGGTCTGGACCAGGAAGATTTCCGGGTGGTCGAGGGTCACGCGGATGCCACGCCACCCCAGGAACGGGTTTTCTTCCTTGATCGGGAAGTAGGACAGCGCCTTGTCCCCGCCGATGTCGAGGGTACGCATGGTCACCGGCAGCGGGTGAAACGCCGCCAACTGCTCGCGATAGATGGCCAACTGCTCTTTTTCGCTGGGGAAGCGCTGGTTGATCATGAACGGCACTTCTGTGCGGTACAGGCCCACCCCTTCGGCGCCCCGCTGCTGGGCACGGGCCACGTCGGCAAGCAGGCCGGTGTTGACCCACAGCGGCATGCGATGACCGTCCAGGGTGATGCAAGGCAGTTCGCGCAACGCATCCAGGCCCTGGGCCAGCTGACGCTCTTCTTCGACCACCTCGCTGTATTGCTTGCGCAGCACGTCGCTGGGGTTGGTGAACACCTCGCCCTTGTAGCCATCGACGATCAGCTCGATACCATCGACCTTGGAATACGGCAGGTCGACCAGGCCCATCACCGTCGGGATACCCATGGCACGGGCCAGGATGGCGACGTGGGAGTTGCCCGAGCCCAGCACCGAGACCAGGCCCACCAGCTTGCCTTCCGGCACCTCACCCAACATCGCCGGGGTCAGCTCCTCGCTGACCAGGATGGTGTTGTCGGCATACACCAGCGATTGCGAACGGGCTTGCTGGAGGTAGGCCAGCAGACGGCGACCGAGGTCTTTCACGTCCGAGGCGCGCTCGCGCAGGTAGTCGTCGTCCATCAGCTCGAACCGGCTGACGTGCTCGCCGACCACCTGGCGCAGGGCGCCCTGGGCCCACTGGCCAGTCTTGATGACGTCAGTCACCTCACCGCCGAGGGCTGCGTCCTCAAGCATCATCAGGTACACGTCGAACAGCGCGCGTTCTTCCGGGCGCAACTGGGTGGCCAGCTTGGCCGAAAGCTTGCGCATGTCGGCGCGCACGCCCTCGAGGGCGTTGTGGAACAGTTTGAGTTCAGCGTCGATGTCTTCGACCGTCTTGTCCGGCACCACCTCAAGGTCGGCAGGCGGCAACATGACCACGGCTCGGCCGACGGCAGCGCCCGGCGAGCCTGGTACGCCGACGAAGCGCGCTTCCTGGATGCCCTTGCCCTGGCGGCCCAGGCCACGAATCGAGCCGGTGGCCTCGGCGTGAGCGATAACCCCGGCGAGTTGAGCGCTCATGGTGACCAGGAAGGCTTCTTCACCCTCGTCGAACTGGCGGCGTTCTTTTTGCTGAATGACCAGCACGCCGACCACACGACGGTGGTGGATGATCGGTGCACCCAGGAAGGACGCGAAACGCTCCTCGCCTGTTTCAGCGAAGTAGCGGTAACGTGGGTGATCAGCGGCGTTTTCCAGGTTCAGCGGCTCTTCCCGGGTACCGACCAGACCAACCAGGCCTTCGTTGGGGGCCATGCTGACCTTGCCGATGGATCGCTTGTTGAGGCCTTCGCTGGCCATCAGCACGAAGCGGTTGGTTTCCGGGTCGAGCAGGTAGACCGAGCAGACCTGGCTGCCCATGGCCTCCTTGACGCGCAAGACAATGATCCCCAACGCCGTCTTGAGATCTTTGGCGGAGTTCACTTCCTGGACGATCTTGCGCAGCGTATTGAGCATGGCTCGGGGTCGAACTCCGTCGTCAGTCGCGCGTCAAAAGACGCGGTGCTAGCTCTTTCAGGGCGCGGCGATACACTTCACGCTTGAAGGTCACCACCTGGCCCAGCGGGTACCAATAGCTGACCCAGCGCCAGCCATCGAATTCAGGCTTGCCGGTCAGGTCCATCCGCACCCGTTGCTCATTGCTCACCAGGCGCAGCAAAAACCATTTCTGCTTCTGGCCGATACACAGCGGTTGGCTGTGGGTACGTACCAGACGCTGGGGTAAACGATAACGCAACCAGCCGCGGGTGCAGGCAAGAATTTCCACATCATCGCGTTCAAGGCCAACTTCTTCGTTCAGCTCGCGGTACAGGGCATCTTCCGGCGTCTCGTCAGGGTTGATACCACCCTGAGGGAATTGCCAGGCATCCTGGTTGATCCGCCGAGCCCATAGCACCTGCCCGGCATCATTCGTGAGAATGATCCCGACATTTGGGCGAAAACCATCCGGGTCGATCACGGCAGCAACCTCGCAAACGCATGTCACCGCATTGTTCCACAAAGCCTGCGAGCGCAGCAACGCGCCCGCCACGCTTATGTGCAGCGAGGTGAAAACTCCGTATTCTGCGGGCCTTCCCTATGGCTGACGCGAGTAACCGCAATGCGCCTGGCTTTATTCGACCTGGACAATACCCTCCTCGGTGGCGACAGTGACCACGCGTGGGGTGATTACCTGTGCGAACGGGGGATTCTTGACCCGATCGCGTACAAACAACGCAACGATGCCTTCTACCAGGATTACCTGAACGGCACCCTCGACCTGCAGGCCTACCTGGCCTTTTCCATGGAAATCCTCGCAGCCACCGAACCCGCCCAGCTCGACCAATGGCACCGCGAATTCATGCGCGACTGCATCGAGCCGATCATCCTGCCCAAGGCCCTGGCCCTGCTGCAGCAACACCGTGAGGCAGGCGACCAACTGGTGATCATCACCGCCACCAACCGTTTCGTAACCGCGCCGATTGCCCGCCGTCTGGGCGTTCGCACGCTATTGGCGACCGAATGCGAAACACGCGATGGCCGCTATACCGGGCGCAGTACCGATATACCGTGCTTCCGTGAAGGCAAGGTGACGAGGCTGGAACGCTGGATGCTGGAGAACGGGTTCGACCTGCAAGACAGCTACTTCTATAGCGATTCGATGAATGACTTGCCGCTGTTGCAGCGGGTGTCACATGCTGTCGCGGTGGACCCGGACCCTAACCTGCAGGCTGAGGCTGAGCGGCGCGGGTGGCCGGTGATTTCGCTTAGGGACTGAGCCTTTTTGGGGCTGCAGAGCGGCCCGGCCAGCTTCAGACCGGCTTGGCGCCCATCAACCCGGCGATGGACAGGAAGCAGACACCGCTGAAGACCGCCAGGGCCAGGGTAAACCGCATACCCACCGCCTCAGCCTTGCGCAGCCGGTTCAGACGCACCAGCAGCCACCACGCGGCGAACGCACCGAGGGTATAGATGACGCTGGACGCCAGCACCCAGGTCTGCCCCAGCGGCCAACCCACCAGGTGAACCAGCCACCAACCGGTGAACGGCATGCTCAGCAGGCTCACGCCCATCACCAGCCAGACGAACACCAAAGGCCGACGCAGCAGCTTGCCATAAGCCTGGGCGTCGCCTTGACGTCGGGCGCGCACGGTCCAGATCGCCAAGCCCAGTGCGCCCAGCAATAACAGGGCGGTGGCAATGAGGTGCAGGGCCTTGAGGGTGGTCAGGTGTTCCATGTCTTCACATCCTTGGAGGGTTAGCCAAGCTTAGTCGCTCAACCCAGGAAGAGCCGGTAAGCGGGATTGTCGGTCTCATCCCAGTACGGATACCCAATCTTGGCCAGCGCCGCCGGCACCAGGTGGCGTTCGTCCTCCGGCACCTGCAACCCCGCCACCACACGCCCGTCGGCGGCGCCGTGGTTGCGGTAGTGGAACATCGAGATGTTCCAGCGCCCGCCCAGCTTGTTGAGGAAGTTGAACAGCGCCCCCGGCCGCTCAGGGAACTCGAAGCGCAGCACGATCTCGTCGCGTGCACCGGCCGAATGGCCACCCACCATGTGGCGGATGTGCATCTTGGCCAGCTCGTTGTCAGTCAGGTCGGTAACAGGGAAACCCTGCTCGGTCAGTTGCTGCACCAACGCAGCGCGTGGGTCGTTCTCCGGATGGGTCTGCACGCCAACGAAGATATGGGCTTCGTCGGATGTGTGCTTGCGGTAGTTGAATTCGGTGATCTGGCGCTTGCCGATGGCCTCGCAGAACGCCTTGAAGCTGCCCGGCCGCTCGGGGATGGTCACGGCGATGATCGCTTCGCGCTTCTCGCCCAGCTCGGCACGCTCGGCGACGTGACGCAGGCGGTCGAAGTTGACGTTGGCGCCCGAGTCGATAGCCACCAGCGTTTGCCCGCTGACGCCGTTGAGCTCCACATATTTCTTGATGCCAGCGACACCCAAGGCACCTGCAGGTTCGGTGATCGAGCGGGTATCGTCGTAGATATCCTTGATTGCTGCACAGATCTCGTCAGTGTTGACGGTGATCACTTCATCCACATGCAAGCGGCAGATGTCGAAGGTATGCTGACCGATCTGGGCCACGGCCACGCCATCGGCGAACAGCCCAACCTGCGGCAGCACCACGCGCTCGCCAGCGGCCATGGCTGCCTGCAGGCAATTGGAGTCATCCGGTTCGACGCCAATCACCTTGATTTCCGGGCGCAGGTATTTCACGTAGGCGGCGATGCCGGCGATCAGCCCACCGCCGCCCACCGGCACGAAGATCGCATCCAGCCGGCCTGGGTGCTGGCGCAGGATTTCCATGGCCACGGTGCCTTGCCCGGCAATGGTGTGCGGGTCGTCATAAGGGTGGATATAGACGAAGCCCTTCTCATCGACCAGTTTCAGCGAGTAGGCCAGCGCCTCGGGGAACGAATCGCCATGCAATACCACCTTGCCGCCACGCGAGCGTACGCCTTCGATCTTGATCTCCGGGGTGGTCTTGGGCATCACGATGGTGGCCTTGATGCCCAGCTCGCGGGCTGCCAGGGCCAGCCCCTGTGCATGGTTGCCGGCCGAGGCGGTGACCACGCCGCGGGCCAGTTCTTCCGGGCTCAGTTGCGCCAGCTTGTTGTACGCCCCACGGATCTTGAAGGAGAACACCGGCTGCAGGTCTTCACGCTTGAGCAGAATCTGGTTGCCCAGGCGCTTGCTCAGTTGCCCGGCGCTGTGCAGCGGGGTTTCGACAGCGACGTCGTAGACGCGCGAGGTGAGGATCTTCTTGACGTACTGTTCGAGCATCGGGAAAGCATCACTGGCCGCGGGACAAGGGCTGCGAGTCTACCCCAGCGCTACGTCGGGCGACCACAGCAAAGCCGCCCGAGCCGTTATACTAGCCTCCTTTCATTACCGCCCTGCCCCTTTCCGGAGCCCGCATGACCCAGGACCAACTCAAACAGGCCGTCGCCCAGGCCGCTGTCGACTTCATTCTGCCCAAGCTGGATGAAAAGAGCGTCGTCGGCGTCGGCACCGGTTCGACTGCCAACTTTTTCATTGACGCCCTGGCCCAGCACAAGACGGCGTTCGACGGCGCGGTCGCCAGCTCCGAGGCCACGGCACAGCGTCTGAAGGGCCATGGCATCCCGGTCTATGAGCTGAACAGCGTCAGCGAGCTGGAGTTCTATGTCGACGGCGCCGACGAGAGCGATGCACACCTGAACCTGATCAAAGGCGGTGGCGCGGCACTGACGCGCGAAAAAATCGTCGCGGCCGTGGCCAAGACCTTCATCTGCATCGCCGATGCCAGCAAGCTGGTGCCGGTGCTGGGCGCCTTCCCGCTGCCGGTCGAGGTGATCCCGATGGCCCGCAGCCACGTGGCGCGCCAACTGGTCAAGCTGGGTGGCGACCCGGTGTACCGTGAGGGTGTGGTCACCGATAACGGCAACGTGATCCTGGATGTGTACAACCTGCAGATCACCAACCCCGTAGAGCTGGAGGCGCAGATCAATGCGATCGTCGGCGTGGTGACCAATGGCCTGTTTGCCGCACGGCCGGCAGACTTGCTGTTGCTGGGCACCCCGGAAGGCGTGAAGAGCCTGAAAGCCGAGTGATGCCATTGCCGGCAAGCTGGCTCCCCCAGGCAATCCACAGCAGTGGTGACCGCGTGGGAGGCGGCCTGCCGGCAATTACGCTCAAAAGCCCAGTCAATCCGTGGGCTGTTTGAACACATAGAACAGGTTCGGCTCACTGACCAGATAAATGGTCCCCGCTTCATCCATGGCAATCCCCTCCGCCTGCGGCACCGTCTGCTTGAGCCCCTGGTACCCCTTGCGCAGCGACAGCGTGCTCAACGGTTTACCTTTCACATCCAACTCCAGCACCAGGCGTGATTCATCCGACAGTGCCAGCAGATGCCCGCTGCGCTCGTCGAACTGCAGGCTCGACAGATCCCTCACGAACAGCCGCGCATCGCGCTTGCGGTCCTGCACCACATGCACTGCATAGGGCTGCTCCGGGTTTTCATGGGGAAACCCGTGAATTTCGTAGATCACCATCGGGTCTCGCTCCTTGGCCACGAACAGGCGTTTGCCCGCCGAGTCGTAGGCCAGCCCCTCGAACCCCTTGTTGCCGTTCAGGCCGATACCAAGGCTCAACTGCTCGGCATCGTGGGCATCCAGGAACATCGTGTCGTCCTCAAGGCGCACGCGAATCAGCCGTTGCTGGCGCTCATCGGTGATCACGTAACTGTTGGGCCCTACGTATTCGACCGCCTCGGGATCGCCGAAACCGGTCAACGGCACCCGCCGCAGGATACGACCGTCGAGGGACAACTCGATCAGTTCGGAGCGCTTGTTGGTCACCGTGAACAGGGTCTTGCGGTCGGGGTCGTAAGTCAGTGCCGAAACATCATCGTCCAGCCCGTCTATAGGCTGCGCCTCGGTCACTACCCGATAGCGATCCAGGCCCATGCTTTGCTCAGCGGGCTGCCACCAGGTCTTGAAGTTGAACCAGCCACGCTCGAGCAAACGGAACTGCTGCTCCGCCACGCCCAGCAAGAGCACGGCGAGCAGGCCAATGACAGCCAGGACCAGGGGCATACGAACATAGCGACGCATAGGGCAGACTCGGTTTGAGGATGACGAATCTAACCACGAACAACTGAAGTAAAGCTTAATGCCAGCATGCGAAAAATCTGAAATGGCCGTCAGTTTTTCTTGAATCGATAGAACAGCGCCGGCTCACTGACCATGTACAGGTTGCCCTGGTCGTCCATCGCCACCCCTTCAGCACGCGGAATGGTGTCCTTGAGGCCGTTGAAACCGCCCAGCAAGGTCATGAAACTCACCTGCTGACCTTGCTCGTCGAGCTCCAGCAGCATGTTGGAGTCCGCCGACAGCACCAACAGATGGCCCGTACGCGGGTCGACACCCAAGCCTGAGAGGTTGCGCAGGTCGAGTTCGTTGCTGGCCAGCGGCTGCTTGTCACCTTTGAGCGGGCTGCGCCCATCGGTGCTCCAGGTATACAGCTTTGGCGGCCGCTCCTCGCCGATCACCAGACGCTGGCGCATCGGGTCCCATGCCACGGCCTCGAAGCCCTTGTTGCTTTTCACCGACTCGCCCAGGTCGTGGCTCTGAAAATCTGCATGGTTCAGCGACTTGGTTTGTGCGTCCACCTTGACCACGGTCAGGTCGTGCAGACGTTCATCGGTAATGGCCAAGCGGCCATCTTCCAGCACGGCAACCCCTTCGGGGTTGTTCCACCCCTGCAAGGGGATCTGCCTCAGCACATCACCATCCAGGCTCAGCTCGACCAGGAACGGGTTCTTGCCCATGACCACAAACAACGTGCGGGTATGCGGATTGAACGCTACGTCCGAGGCTTCATCATCTTCCATGCCCGGCATAGGCTTGGCATCGATATCGACCTTATAGTCCGGCAACCAGACGCTTTCGCTGCGCTCGGCGCTGCTCTCGAAGCCTTCCTGGACCCACAGTCGGCCACGGTCATCCCAGTGCATCGCCACGGCCACGCCATAGCCGATCACCGCAGCCACAGCCAGGCCGAACGGCCAGCGCAGGTAGAAGCGACGCTTGGTGGATACGGGAGCGCTGGAAGACAGGGCCATACAGAGTATTCCTGGGTAAATAGGCGGAGATTCGCGCATTATCCAGATAGGTTGTGAAAAAAACGGTAAATCGCGTCGCCCGCTTCGCGGGCGACACAGTCTCTGCTCAGAGTACCCGGCTTTCGAAGCGGCTCACGCCCGGCAACTCCAGCACCAGCTCATCACCCACTTCGAAGGGGCCGACGCCAGCCGGGGTACCGGTCAGGATCACATCCCCCGGCAGCAGCGAAAAGTGCGAGGCCATGTGCTGGATGATCGGCACGATCGGGTTGAGCATCATCGCGCTGTTACCGTCCTGGCGAACGTCACCATTGATGGTCAGGCGCACCGGGATGTCGGCCAGGTCTTCGAACGTGCCGGCAGCGACGAAAGGCGGCAGTACGCAGGCACCGTCGAAGCTCTTGCAGGTCTCCCACGGCATGCCCTTTTCCTTGAGCTTGGCCTGCACGTCACGCAGGGTCAGGTCCAGCGCCGGGGCAAAGCCGGAGATGGCATCCAGCACTTCCTCTTCAGATGGATGTGCCGACAGCGGCTTGCCCAGCAACACCGCGATTTCGGCTTCGTAATGCACCGAACCACGGTCGGTAGGAATCTTGAAACCACCCTCCAGCGGCACCACGCAACTGCCCGGCTTGATGAACAGCAACGGCTCGGTCGGAATGGGATTGCCCAGTTCCTTGGCGTGCTCGGCATAGTTGCGGCCAACGCACACCACCTTGCCCAGCGGGAAGTGGATACGGGTGCCGTCTACGTACTGGTGCTGGTAACTCATGGCCGACTCCTTTGATTACTGCTTTTATTCAGGAGCGAAGATCTTACCCGGATTCATGATGCCGTTAGGGTCGAAGACGGCCTTTATCGCCTTCATGCAGGCGATTTCCTGTGGTGAGCGGCTATAGCCAAGGTAATCGCGCTTGGTCATGCCCACACCGTGCTCGGCGGAGATCGAGCCGTTATAGCGCTGGACGATCTCGAACACCCACTTGTTGACCTTGGTGCATGAAGCGAAGAAATCGTCTTTGCTCATGGACTCGGGCTTGAGGATGTTCAGGTGCAGGTTGCCGTCGCCGATGTGCCCGTACCAGACCACCTCATAGTCGGGATAGTGCTCGCTGACGATGGCATCGATGTCGCGCAGGAACGCCGGCACCTTGGAAACCGTGACAGAGATATCGTTCTTGTACGGCGTCCAGTGGGAGATGGTTTCGGACAGGTACTCGCGCAGCTTCCAGAGGTTTCTCAACTGAGCTTCGCTCTGGCTCATCACCCCGTCCAGTACCCAGCCTTGCTCGAGGCAGTGCTCGAAGGTGGCCAGCGCATCGTTGGCCACCTCCTCGGTACTGGCCTCGAACTCCAGCAGGGCATAGAACGGGCAGTCGGTGGCGAACGGCGCAGGCACATCGCCACGTGCCATGATCTTGGCCAGACCCTTGTCGGAAAAGAACTCGAATGCCGTGAGGTCAAGCTTGCCCTGGAAGGCATGCAACACCGGCATGATCGAATCGAAGTCCGGCGTGCCCAGCACCATGGCGGTGAGGTTGCGTGGGGCGCGGTCCAGGCGCATGGTGGCCTCGACCACGAAGCCCAGGGTACCTTCGGCGCCGATGAACAACTGGCGCAGGTCATAGCCCGTGGCGTTCTTGATGAGGTTCTTGTTCAGCTCGAGCAGCTCGCCCTTGCCAGTGACAACTTTCAGGCCGGCAACCCAGTTACGGGTCATGCCGTAGCGAATGACCTTGATGCCGCCGGCGTTTGTGCCGATGTTGCCGCCGATCTGGCTGGAGCCACTCGAGGCGAAATCCACCGGGTAATAAAGCCCCTGTTCTTCGGCGAATGCCTGCAGCTGGCGAGTGATGACCCCTGGCTGGCAGACCGCCGTGCGGTCGAAGGCATTGAAATCGAGAATCTGGTTCATGTAGTCGAAGGCGACTACCACTTCACCATTGGCTGCCACCGCACCGGCGGAGAGCCCGGTCCGACCGCCGGAAGGCACCAGCGCCACCTGATGGCGATTGGCCCAGCCAACGATGGCCTGAACCTGTTCCACGCTTTTGGGGAACACGATGGCAGTGGGCGCGGGCGGAAAATGCTTGGTCCAATCCTTGCCGTACGCTTCCAGGGAAGCGGCATCGGTCAGGACCTTGCCAGGGTCTACCAAGGTCATCAGTTCATCAATTACCGCGGGGTGCGTCATCGCCGGAACTCTCGACTTATTCATAGTCACCCTGAGTACTCTTCACCTGTCGGGATAAGCTCAGATTGTGTCGCGTATGCTAGCATAGCGCCCCCGCTGTTCGTGCTAAGGCCCGCGCTGCGCCTAGCATCACTTCTCGCCATTTTTTCTCCGGGATACAGGTTTACGCAGATGAGCAAGACTTCTCTCGACAAGAGCAAGATCAGGTTCCTTCTTCTTGAAGGTGTGCACCAGAACGCGGTGGATACCCTCAAGGCCGCCGGGTACACCAACATCGAGTACCTCACTGGCTCGCTGCCGGAAGCAGAACTCAAGGAAAAGATCGCTGATGCCCACTTCATCGGCATCCGTTCGCGTACCCAGCTGACCGAAGAGATCTTCGACTGTGCCAAGAAACTGGTCGCCGTCGGTTGCTTCTGCATCGGCACCAACCAGGTCGACCTGGACGCTGCACGCGAGCGCGGCATTGCCGTGTTCAACGCGCCATACTCCAACACCCGTTCGGTGGCGGAACTGGTACTGGCCGAAGCCATCCTGCTGTTGCGCGGCATCCCCGAGAAAAACGCCTCCTGCCACCGTGGCGGCTGGATCAAGAGCGCGGCCAACTCGTTCGAAATCCGCGGCAAGAAGCTGGGCATCGTCGGCTATGGCTCGATCGGTACCCAGCTGTCGGTACTGGCCGAGAGCCTGGGCATGCAGGTCTACTTCTACGACCCGCTGACCAAGCTGCCGCTGGGCAACGCCGTACAAGTCACCAGCCTGCACGAACTGCTGGGCCTGGCCGACATCGTCTCGCTGCACGTGCCTGAGCTGCCATCCACCCAGTGGATGATCGGTGAGAAAGAAATCCGCGCGATGAAGAAGGGCTCGATCCTGATCAACGCCGCCCGTGGCACCGTGGTAGAACTGGACCACCTGGCCGCAGCCATCAAGGACAAGCACCTGATCGGCGCCGCCATCGACGTGTTCCCGGTCGAGCCACGCTCCAACGACGAAGAGTTCGAAAGCCCGCTGCGCGGCCTGGACAACGTGATCCTGACCCCGCACATCGGCGGCTCCACCGCCGAGGCCCAGGCCAACATCGGCCTGGAAGTGGCCGAGAAACTGGTCAAGTACAGCGACAACGGCACCTCGGTATCGTCGGTCAACTTCCCTGAAGTCGCCCTGCCGGCACACCCGGGCAAGCACCGCCTGCTGCACATCCACGAAAACATTCCGGGCGTGCTCAGCGAGATCAACAAAGTCTTCGCCGAGAACGGTATCAACATCTCCGGTCAGTTCCTGCAGACCAACGAGAAAGTGGGTTACGTGGTAATCGACGTTGACGCCGAGTACTCGGACCTTGCGCAAGAGAAGCTGCAGCACGTCAAGGGCACCATCCGCTCGCGCGTACTGTTCTGAGCTTGATTGCGGTATGAAAAAAGGGAGGCCTTGGTGGCCTCCCTTTTTTGTTTCGCCAACAAGCCAGCTCACACAACGATGCGAGTGGGGATCGACTTGCCAGCTTAAGGGCTGCGTGATGGCTCGGCTTACTTCACTTCAACCGTGATCTTCTTCGACTCAACGCTTGGCTTGAACGGCACGTGATACTGGTCACCCAGTACCAGCTGCAGGGTATGCTTGCCCGGCGTCAGGGTAAGAGTGGTTTCGGTCTGGGCCTTGCCGAAGTGCAGCACCTGCGGGCCGGCTGGCAACGCCGCGCCGCCTTCCGGCATCAGGCTGGTCGGCAGTGGCTGATCGGCTGCAGGCTCCTTGTCCACATCCACCAGCAGGTGGTGGTGGCCCGTGTGCGGGGTCTGGTCACCCGCAGGCTTGAGCCCCATGCCTTCGATGCCAAACTTGACGGTAAAGGTCTTGTCGACCGTTGCGCCATCGGCGGGGGAAACGATGAAGACCTTGGCATCCTTGGGCGGCTCCTGGCTCTTCAGCGCATCCGCAGCGCTGGCCAGTACCGAGGCCCCCATCAGCAGACCGGCTACGGCAGCACGCGAAAATAGGCTGTTCATTCACTTCTCCTGTGATTCACTCATTGACCGCCACCTGCAAACGAACGGCAGCGGAAGCTCACCATAGCCCACAAAGAGAAAAAATTCAGTTAGGGTTAAACATCGCCAAGGCTTCAAGGTCATAGGCTGCGCTCGACCACGACGAGGAAGAAAGTCGTGGCGACAGTTATTCATTTGCCAAAGAAAAGGGGCATTAGATGCGTTCGACCATGGGTGTACTGCTGGCAGTACTGATCACGCCATTGGCTCAAGCCGAGCTGATAGACGAAATCGCCGACCGGGGCGAACTGCGCATTGCCGTACAGGCCGACAACTCGCCGTATGCCTTCAAGGAAAACGAGCATCTGACGGGCTTTGAAATCGAATTCGGCCAAGAGCTGGCCAAACAACTGGACCTGCGTGTCGAGTTCATTGAAACGCCTGTGGCCGAGATACTGCCGGGTGTTGAAAGTGGCAAATACGACATCACCCTGACCCCATCGGACAATGCTCCCAAGGCCGATACGCCGTTTGATCTGAGCCAGCCTTTTGGCGAGAGGAAACTGGTCATCCCGTTCCAGAAAGACAATCCGGCGTTCGAGAGCGCGGTGAACAACGCGCTGCAGCGCCTCAAGGACAGCGGCCGTACAGCGGAGCTTGAGCAGAAGTGGTTCAAGGGTGTGCCGGAGACGGCTACCGGGCAGTGAGTCATTTATTGCCTGCACCAGCCTTTACGCGGGTAACCCCGCGAAAGGCCAGCACCAGACTACGCTGACAGCCCAGCCAGCGCTCGCTGGGCCTCTTCCAGCTCCAGCTCACTGAACACCAGCACCCCCTCCCGCTGCAGCAGTGCAGTGGTAACCCCTTGCCCCGGCACCTTCACCCCTGCGAACGTGCCATCGTAGGTCAAGCGGTTGCCACACGAAGGGCTGCCCGCCTTGAGCACCGCGACCCGAATGCCATGCCGACGCACCAGTGCCAGCGCCTGGTGCGCACCGGCAAGAAATGCCGCGCTTACGTCCTCGCCCTTCACCGTCAGCACCTGCGCTGCCCCATCGAGCACATCGCCACCCTGCCCGCCCGGGATCTCCGCGGGCGGGCGCGGTGTGGGCAGGCCACCGGCCACCTCCGGGCACAACGGCACCACACGCCCTTCAGCCTGCCAGCGCTGCAACAGATCAGGATGGCCGCTGGCCCGCCCGTCATAACGCACCGGCTGCCCCAGCAGGCAGGCGCTGACCAGTACCTTGGGCGGGTCAGAACGGGTCATTGCCACGGCGCCGGAACCAACCCGTCAACGAAAGCCGCTCACGCCCCGCTGGCAAGACTTCGTGAGGTACTTCACCCGACAGAAACACCACCAGGCAGCCGGCCACGGGCTGCACGTCATGCTCGACAGCGTCAGCCAGGAACATGCGCAACTGGCCACCATCCTGCGGCTGCCAGTCTTCGTTGAGGTAGAGCACAGCCGAGACCATGCGCCGGTCGTCGTCGCGAAAACGGTCCAGGTGGCGACGGTAGAACGCACCTGCCGGGTACAGGGCGAAGTGACACTCGAAGTCTTCAAGGCCCAGGAACAGGCCCTGGTTGATGGCCAGGCGCAGCTGGTCCATGGCTTCCAGGTATTTGTCGCAAGCCTCGGCCTGCCCCGGGTCGATCCACTGTATCTGGTCCCCACGGATCGCCTCGCGCACTTCCTGGGCCACACCGCGCCCCACCCCGGCAGGGTTGAGCTGGCCTTCGGCATCACGGCGCCGACACTCGGCCGCAAGCGCACGCACCAGCTCAGCCGGCAGGAAAAGGGCCTGCTGCGACCAGCCATGGGAGGCCAG
This sequence comes from Pseudomonas sp. p106, assembly GCF_003936645.1. NCBI lineage: Bacteria > Pseudomonadati > Pseudomonadota > Gammaproteobacteria > Pseudomonadales > Pseudomonadaceae > Pseudomonas > Pseudomonas sp. p106. The sequence goes on along the minus strand of NZ_RHQR01000005.1, from coordinate 140,884 downwards.
ATCGTCAACGACGGCCGCAAGCATCGGGTGTTCAGGGGAGATATGCATGGCGCGCATCATATCCATTAGCCATGCACTCGCACAGCGCCACTTGGCCGAGAATTACGCCCCTATCTCGACAAACCGGCGCCGAGCCAAGGACAATAGCCACCTGCCGACAGGAGTCCTGAATGCGCCGTCTGTTTTCCCTGATTCTGCTGATGATCTGCACCATGCCTGTCTGGGCAGACAGCCTCGATCAGCTGTACAAGGTCGCCGGCTGGCCCGACCAGCGCGCCCATTTCAATGATGCCGTGAGCGCCGCCCAGCAGCGCTACCGCAACAGCCTGCCGCCTGCGGTTTACCAGGCGCTGGTCAGTAACAGTAACCAGCGCTTCCAGGCCGAGGCCATGGACCGCCGTGCCCAGGCGCAATTGCGCAGCGCCCTGCCCGACCCTGCGCCAGCGCTGGCCTTTTTCCAGTCACCGCTGGGGCGCAAGATCGTCGCCGCCGAACTGCTGGCCACGCGCAAGGACCAGCTGGCCAAGCACGCCAAGGGCTTGCCGAAAATTCAGGCCAGCGATAACCGTCTGCTGATCATCGGGCACCTGGCTCAGGCCCTCCCGGCCCGCGAAGCCGGTGCCGAGGTTAGCTTGGCTATCGCCGGCGTGGCGGCCGACAGCCTCAGCTCGATGATCCCCGGCCTGTTCGGCGGTGGCCAGGCCCAAGGCCTGCTCGATGGCCAGCGCCAGCGGCTGATGAACCAGATTGGCGAAGACCTCAACAACACGTTGCTGTACGTCTACCGCGACCTGTCCGACGCCGAGCTGGAAGAGTTCGCCACCTTCGCCGAGTCACCTGAAGGCAAAGCGTACTACCAGGCCGCAGTGGCAGCGGTGCGCGCCGGCCTGGCAGTCGGCCAGAACGGCGCGAACCTCAAGTAGTCAGCCCAAGCGCTGGTCGATGAAGTCGAAATAGCGCTGGCGGATTCCCGGCAGTTCATTGGCCAAGTGGTGACGGGCTTCGGGCAGCAGCAGGATCTGTGGCTCAGCAAACTTGGCCTTGAGCACTTCGAGGTTGTAGGGCCAGTCCACTGTGCCATCGGCCTGCCCCTGGACGATCAACGGCCGCCGCGGGCTGCACGGCGCGGCCTCGATCCGCTTGACCCAGGCCATCAGCGCGCCGACCCAGGCTGTCGGCAGGCGCCGAGGCTGCAGCGGGTCGGCCTCCAGGAACGGCAAGAACGTCGGGTCGTTGCTGTTTTCGCTGAAACGCCGCTCAATGCCATTGACGAAGTGACGCAACACCCGATAACTGAGTTTCGACCACAGCCAGGCGCGCGGGCGCACGAGCGGCGCAAGCAGGATCACTTGGCCATCAACGGGGCTCTGTACCCCCTGATGCAACAGATGATCGACGGCGATGGCACCGCCAGTGCTTTGCCCGAACAGGTGCCACGGGTGCGGCAAAGCAAGGCCGCGCGCCTGCTCGAACAGGGCATCGAGCACCTGCTGATAGAGTGCGAAATCAGTGATGCTGGCGCGCTCGCCACTGGACAGGCCATGGCCAGGCAGGTCGCAGCTGATCACTGCATAACCCTGTTTCAGTGCCCATTCGATCACGTGGCGGTAGAGGCCCATGTGGTCGTAATAGCCATGCAGCACAAACACTGTCGCCACGGGCTGCGAAGGTAGCCAGACCTGCCCCACCAGCTCGAAACCCGCTGCCTGAAAACCGCCCAGCCAGCTCTGCGCCGGCAGGTTCAGGCCGTAGAAACGCTGATAATCCTGCGCCTGAACGGACAAGGGTTGGCGTTTGCCCAGGGGCGCGAGGCTGACGCGCAGGCGGTCGGGGTGAAAAGCGGCAGGCATCGGGTACATCCACAGCGAAGCGAGTATTGATCCGGGATATTCAGCTCTTGGCTGCGCCGTGGCAAGCTTGGCCACTTTTTCAATCAACAAGACCGCTCCTCCAAAGGCTGCGGATGTGCCATGAAAACTCGAACGATCAAGCCGATATTTTCAGCCATTGCATTACTGTCATGCGCCGCCGTGCTCTGGTGGGCATACGACAGTTTCCAGGCCCGCTACCTGCGCCCGTTCGAAAGCCAGACCACGCTGTTCGACGGCAGCCAGCTGCGCCTGCCCGCAGAGCTCGCCGGCCCCGGCCTGGTTCGCGTAGTGCACTTCTGGGACCCGACCTGCCCGTGCAATGTCGGCAACCAGCAGCACCTGGGTGACCTGGTCAGCCATTTCGCAGACAAGGGCGTGGCCTTCCACGTCGTGCAAAAGCCGGGCAGCCATGGCCAGCTGCCGGCAAGCCTCACCCGCCTGCAACCCATCACCCACCTGCCGGGCAGCGAAAACCTGCCCGCCTCTCCGGCCGTAGCGATCTGGGACCGCCAAGGCAACCTCGCGTACTTCGGCCCCTACAGCGAAGGCGCGGTGTGCAACGCCAGCAACAGCTTCATCGAGCCGATCCTCAAGGCCCTGCTCGATGGCCGCCACGTCACCGCATCGAACACACTGGCCGTCGGCTGCTATTGCCCTTGGGCCGGCTGACGCACGCGCGCCGGGTTACCGACCACCACCGCGCCTGCCGGCACATCGCGGGTCACCACACTGCCCGCACCAACCACTGCGTTATCGCCAATGGTCACCCCGGGCAGGATGATTGCCGCGCCACCGATCCACACATTGTTGCCGATGGTCACCGGCCGTCCGCTCTCCAGCCCGGTACGCCGCAGTTCAGGGTCGAGCGGGTGATCGGCGGTGTAGATCTGCACCGCCGGGCCAACCTGGCAATCATCGCCGATACGTACCGGCAGCACGTCCAGGATCACGCAGTTGAAATTCATGAAGGTATTGCGGCCGACACTGATGTTGTAGCCGTAGTCGCAATAGAACGGCGGGCGGATGACCGTGCCTTCGCCCACATGGCCGAAGTGCTCGGCAAGCAGGCCGTTGCGGGCTTCGTTAAGCAACTCGAAGCTGGTGTTGTAGCGCTGCATCCAGTGCTTGCTGGCGATTTGCTCAGCCTGTAGTTCGGGGCAGCCGGCGTGGTAGGGCTGGCCGCTGAGCATTTTCTGTTTTTCGCTGAGGGACATGGAAACTCCTGTCGAGGGCTATGCTCTTTGCGCGAATCCGCCGAAGATCGGACCACAATTCCCGCTCGAATGCACAAGGAGCTTCAATGAAGCGCAGCCTGACCCTTTTGGCCGTGGTAGTGGCCGTGGCCGCCGGTGCCGGTTACTGGTACGTGCACGGCAAACTGCCGCAGCGTGACGGCGAGGTAGCGGTAGCCGGCCTGCAGGCCCCGGTCAGTGTGCGCTATGACACCCGCGGCGTGCCGCACCTGCAGGCGCAGAACGAAGCAGACTTGTACCGCGCCCTCGGCTACGTGCATGCCCAGGACCGATTGTTCCAGATGGAAATCATGCGCCGCCTGGCCCGCGGTGAACTGGCCGAGGTGCTGGGCGACAAGCTGCTGCCCACCGATACCCTGTTCCGCAGCCTGCGCATCCGTGATCAGGCGGCGCTGATGGTTCAGCGCCTGGACCATCAATCCCCCGCGTGGAAGGCCTTGCAAGCCTACCTCGATGGCATCAACGCCTGGCAGGCGAGCCACCCCAAACCCATGGAGTTTGACCTTATAGGCATAACGCCAAGGCCGTTCACCGCTGAAGATACCCTGAGCATTGCCGGCTACCTGGCCTACAGTTTTGCCGCCGCGTTCCGCACCGAGCCTGCCTTGACCTACATCCGCGACCAGCTCGGGCCGCAGTACCTGAAGATTTTCGACCTCGACTGGCAACCTGAAGGCGCGCTGGGGACCCCGCTGGCGGCGCAGGACTGGCAGGGCCTTGAAACCCTCGCCCGCCTCAGCCACCAAGCCCTTGGCGATGCCGGCATTCCCCAATTCGAAGGCAGCAATGCCTGGGCAGTGGCCGGCGGCCGTACCCGCAGCGGCAAGCCGCTGCTGGCCGGCGACCCGCACATCAGCTTCGCGGTGCCGGCCGTCTGGTACGAGGCCGAGCTGTCGGCGCCAGGGTTCAATCTGTACGGCTACTTCCAGGCGCTGAACCCGTTCGCGCTGCTCGGTCACAATCGCGACTTCGGCTGGAGCCTGACCATGTTCCAGAACGACGATGTCGACCTGATTGCGGAAAAGACCAACCCGGCCAACAGCGATCAGGTGATGGTCGAGGGCCAGTGGCGAACACTGGAAAAGACTGAGCAGAAAATCGCCGTCAAAGGCGAGCAGCCCGTCAGCATCAGCCTGCGCCGCTCACCCCACGGGCCGATCGTCAACGACGTGCTGGGCGCGACCGCCGGCACGACGCCAATCGCGATGTGGTGGGCCTTCCTGGAAACCGAGAATCCGATCCTCGAAGGCTTCTATCAGCTCAACCGTGCCGACTCCCTTGCCAAGATGCGCGAGGCGGCGGCCAAGGTTCAGGCGCCAGGGCTCAACTTCGTCTGGGCCAGTGCAGGTGGCGATATTGGTTGGTGGGCTGCGGCGCAACTGCCGATCCGCCCGGATGGCGTCAACCCGTCGTTCATCCTCGATGGCGCGAGCCACCAGGCCGACAAGCTGGGTTTCTACCCTTTCAGCGTCAACCCACAGCAGGAAAACCCGGCCAGCGGTTACATCGTTTCAGCGAACTACCAGCCGCCAGCGGCGGTACCGATACCGGGCTACTACAACTTGCCGGACCGGGGCCGCCAGCTGGACCGCCACCTGGCAAACCCGCAAATGAAATGGGATACCGAGAACAGCCAGGCGCTGCAACTGGACACCGCCAACGACTATGGCCCACGCTCCCTGGCGCCCCTGCTTGCGACCCTGCGCGACATCGCCCAGGGCGATGAGGAAAAGGAGCTGGTCGAGCAACTGGCCGCCTGGCGCGGAGATCACCCGCTGGACTCGACCAGCGCCACACTGTTCAACCAGTTTCTCTACCAGTTGGCACATGCCGCGCTGCATGACGAGCTGGGCGATACCTGGTTCCCGGTGCTCATCAGTACCCGCACCATCGACTCTGCCCTGCCCCGCTTGGTGGCGGACGCGCAATCACCGTGGTGGAACACGCGCGGCGCCAACCAACGTACCGACCGCACCGCCATCGTGCGCATCGCCTGGCAGCAAACCCTCGGGCACCTGCGCGCAACCTTTGGCAAAGACCCGGCCAGCTGGCAATGGGGCAAGGCGCATACCCTGACGCACAACCATCCACTGGGTGTTAAAAAGCCGTTGAACCTGCTGTTCAACGTCGGCCCGTTTGCCGCCCCGGGTACCCATGAGGTGCCCAACAACCTGTCGGCGAAAATCGGGCCTGCGCCGTGGCCGGTGACGTATGGACCTTCGACGCGGCGGTTGATCGACTTCGCCGACGCTGGGCAGGCGTTGACCAGCAACCCGGTCGGGCAGAGTGGTGTGCCGTTCGATCGGCACTATTCGGATCAGGCTGAAGGCTATATCGAGGGGCAGTATCAGCGCGCCCAGATGGGGGTGATACCGGCCCACACTACCTTGCGTCTGGTACCCACAGAGTGATGGAAACTTTTCTTCGGGTCGGCTTCTCCAACAGCTTCAGACTGCGATCCGCACGGCCATCACACTACAAGGACGATAACGATGAAAAGCCTCTGCCCGACTGACTCCAACGAACAACTGCTGTGGCTGCTGGCATTGAGCCAGGCATTGGGTAGCCAACGCTGAGCGTTGTGCCCCCCCAAAAAAAACGCCGACGCGAATGCGTCGGCGTTTTTCATGCAAGGGTTAAGCAGGCGAATCAGAACGCCGGCAGCACCGCACCGCTGTACTTCTTGGCGATGAATTCCTTGACCTCAGGGCTGGTCAGGGCCTTGGCCAGCTTCTGCATAGCCTCGCTGTTCTTGTTGTCCGGGCGGGCCACCAGGAAGTTCACGTACGGCGAGTCGCTACCCTCGATCACCAACGCATCCTTGGCCGGGTTCAGGCCAGCTTCCAGCGCGTAGTTGGTGTTGATCATGTCCAGGTCGACCTGGTCCAGTACACGCGCCAGCATGGCCGACTCAAGCTCCTTGAACTTCAGGTTCTTCGGGTTCTCGGCAATGTCTTTCGGAGTGGCCAGGGCGTTTTTTGGATCTTTCAGGGTGATCAGGCCAGCCTTCTGCAGCAAGATCAGGGCGCGGCCACTGTTGCTGCCTTCGTTAGGAATGGCAACGGTGGCGCCGTCCTTCAGTTCGGACAGGTTCTTGATCTTCTTCGAGTAGCCACCGAACGGTTCGACGTGCACGCCGATCACGGTTTCCAAATGGGTGCCTTTACCTTCGTTGAAGCTCTTCAGGTAAGGCAGCGTCTGGAAGTAGTTAGCGTCCAGGCGCTTCTGGTCTACCTGTACGTTGGGCTGTACGTAGTCAGTGAAGACCTTGATCTGCAGGTCCACGCCTTCCTTGGCCAAGGTCGGCTTGATCAGCTCCAGAATTTCGGCGTGCGGTACCGGGGTAGCGGCGACCACCAGTTTCTCGGCGGCGGCAGCCAGGCCGGAGAACGACAGGGCAGCGGCCAGGGCAGTGGTCAGCAGGGTCTTCTTCATGGTGGTCCTTGTTTTGTTTCTGGGCCATCGTTGATGGCAAAGTCAGATGCCCAACCGTTTCATCAGCGGGCGTGAGGCGCAAGATACCGAGATTTTTTATTCCGCAACAATATCTTTTAATTAGCTGCTTATTCCAAAAACAAATTGCCATTACCCATTTTGCTTATGAGCGACGTCTAGCGTGCGGTGTTCGGCAGGTCGAGGTCCTCTGGCTGGATCTCTTCACTGTCATTCACCAGCAGGGCGAAGTGGATGATGTTCTCCAGTTCGCGGGTATTGCCGGGCCACGTGTGGGCTTCGAGCACCTGCTGGGCCGCTTCGCTGATCAACGGCACAGGGCGCTGCAGGCGTGCGCAGTAGATACCTACGAAATACTCAGCCAACGGCAGGATATCGCCGCAGCGCTCACGCAACGGAGGCAGCTCCAGCGAGCCCTCACGCAAGTACTGGTACAAGCGTTCATTGAACCTGCCAGCTTTGACCACCCGGGCCAGGTCAATGCTGGTCGCAGCCACCAGGCGCACGTCCACCGTGTGTGGCTGCTGCGCGCCGACGCGGATGACTTCGCGGTTTTCCAGCGCGGCCAGCAGCTTGCCCTGAATCGCCAACGGCAAGTCGGCGATTTCATCCAGGTACAGCGTGCCGCCGTTGGCCGAGCCGAACCAGCCCGCCCGGCTGCTGGCGGTCCCCCCATGGGTGCCGGCGCTGTAGCCGAACAGCTCAGCATCGGCGTAGGTATGGCTGATGGCCGCGCAGTTTACCGAGACGAACAGCCCACCACGGTCACTGGCCCGATGGATTTGCCGTGCCAGCAACTCCTTGCCGGTACCAGTCTCACCGCGGATCAGCACCGGCAGCGCTTGTGGTGCCAGGCGGTCCAGCGCCTGGCGCAACTGCTGCGAGCGTGGGTCGATGAACACCAGCGCCTTGGCACGAATGCTAAGTGGGCTCTTGTCCAGTTCAGGGAAGGTCAGCAGCGGCTGGCCAAACGGGTTTTGAAAAGTCATGACTAACTCCCGCCCAAACCTCTGCGGGCCGGGCGTCAGGCAAACGATAAACAGTGGTGGCGATCAGGCGCGACGCAGCGCGCGCTGTTCGACACGGCTTTGCAGGCGATACAGGAAGGCAAACCCCTGCTCCCAGCGTTCATGCCCGGATTTGACGTTGATATGCCCTGCATTGGTCAGCAACCCCGCTTCTGCGCCCCAAGCCTGAGCCAGGTACAGCGCGCGCGGCACGCTCACGGCAGGGTCGTTGTCGGAGCTGACCACCTGGCTGGGAAACGGCAGGGCCTGCAGCGGCATCGGCGCAAAGTTGCGCAGGGCGGGCGAGCAGGTCGGCCGCTCGACATCTGCCGGGGCAACCAACAGCGCGCCGCGTACGCGCCGCAGCAAGGCCGGGTTGGCCTGGGCAGCCCAATGGGCGACCGTGATGCAGCCCAGGCTGTGGGCAATGAGAATCACCGGCGAGCGTTCAGCAGCGATTGCCTGCTCCAACGCCTGCACCCAGTCCTGGCGCTGCGGGGTGAGCCAGTCGTGCTGCTCTACCCGCGCGCTGTTGGGCAAAGTGCGCTGCCAGTGACTCTGCCAATGGTTGTTTGGCGAACCTTGCCAACCCGGCACAATCAGGTAGCGAATCGACTCATTGGGCATGGGGACGCCTCCTGTGAATTTGCGTACTTGGAGGCAAGTATAGGGAGGGGGTTATATTCGTAAAGGAATAAGAAGATATTTATTAATAACCAAAAAAAGAATCAATCTGCCAGCGGTTTAGCTCTATTGGGGCTGCTCCGCAGCCCATCGCCGGCAAGCCAGCTCCCACTGGTACAGCGCAGTTCTTGAGTCTGCGCTGTACCAGTGGGAGCTGGCTTGCCGGCGATGGGCCGCAAAGCGGCCCCGAATCGCTTAACTGACAGGCATCAGGACCTTGTCCGGGTTTTTCACCCGCTAAAGCAACTCAGATATCCGCCACCTTCTGCCAGACCTTTGGCCTGAAGAACAGCGTCTCACCTCGCGCCAGCCCGGTCAGGCTGTCGTGATCCTTGACCACCTCGGCCTCGATCAGCTCGCTCTGCCCTTGCACCTTCAAGGTCACCCGGGTAGTCGCGCCCAATGGGCGGATATCACGTACCTCGGCGGCATGGTGCCCTTCCGTTTCATGGCGTGACAGCGACACCTCGTGGGGGCGGAACAGCACATGATGACCCTCGCTCAACGCCAGCCGGTTGGAGTCGCCGAGGAAGTGGTACACGAAGTCGTTGGCAGGCTTCTCATACACTTCCCCCGGGGAGCCGATCTGCTCGATCACCCCCTTGTTCATCACCACGATGCGATCGGCCACTTCCATGGCCTCCTCCTGGTCGTGGGTGACGAACACCGAAGTCAGGTTGATGTCCTCGTGCAAACGCGCCAGCCAGCGGCGCAACTCCTTGCGCACCTTGGCATCGAGGGCACCGAACGGCTCATCGAGCAGCAGCACCTTGGGCTCCACCGCCAAAGCGCGGGCCAGGGCGATACGCTGGCGCTGGCCACCGGAAAGCTGTTCAGGGTAGCGGTCCGCCAGCCAGTCCAGCTGCACCATGTTCAGCAGTTCATGAACCTTCTCGGCAATCTTGCTCTCGCTCGGGCGCTCGCCCTTGGGCTTCATGCGCAGGCCGAAGGCAACGTTGTCGAACACGCTCATGTGGCGGAACAGCGCGTAGTGCTGGAACACGAAACCAACGTTGCGATCACGTACATCGTGGCCGGAGACGTCTTCGCCGTGGAACACGATGTTGCCGTCATCCGGCGTTTCCAGGCCGGCGATGATGCGCAGCAGGGTGGTCTTGCCGCAGCCAGAAGGGCCGAGCAGGGCCACCAGCTCACCGCTGTGGATATCCAGGTTGATGTTGTCCAGGGCCTGGAAGCTGTTGAAGCGCTTGCTGACGTTACGAACTTCGATCGACATGACTTATTCCTCCGCTGCGCTATGGCGCAGGCGGTTAATACGGTTCTCGCTCCACTGCTTGAGCAGCAGGATGAAGAGCGCCAGGATCAGCAACAGGCTGGCCACACTGAAGGCCGCGACGTGGTTGTACTCGTTGTAGAGGATCTCCACGTGCAGCGGCAAAGTATTGGTGACGCCACGGATATGGCCCGAGACCACCGATACCGCACCGAACTCGCCCATGGCCCGCGCAGTACACAGCACCACACCGTAGATCAGGCCCCACTTGATGTTCGGCAGGGTCACGTGCCAGAACATCTGCCAGCCGTTGGCACCGAGCAGGCGCGCAGCCTCTTCTTCCTGGGTACCCTGCTCCTGCATCAGCGGGATCAGCTCACGGGCAACGAAGGGCACGGTGACGAAGATGGTCGCCAGCACGATGCCCGGCAAAGCGAAGACGATCTGGATATCGTGGTCCTGCAGCCAAGGCCCGAAAAAGCCTTGGGCGCCGAACATCAGCACGTAGACCAGGCCGGCGATCACCGGCGATACCGAGAACGGCAGGTCGATCAGGGTGACCAGGATGCTCTTGCCACGGAAGGTGTACTTGCTCACGCACCAGGCGGCGCTGACGCCGAATACCAGGTTCAGCGGCACCGAGATGACGACGGCGAGCAGCGTCAGCTTCAGCGCCGACAAGGCATCAGGCTCGAAGATCGCCTCGAAGAAGGTACCGAAACCGTTCTTCAGCGCCTGCGATACCACGATCACCAGCGGCAGCAGCAGAAACAGTGCGAACACCAGCCAGCCAAGGCCGATCAGGATGCGCCGCGACGTGGCGCTGCCGCGACGTGCGGCATTGGCGGCGGCGTTAGTGCTCAGGGATGAACTGGACATGCCGGCCTCCTTCAAGGGGTTTCGATGCGGCGCTGCAGCAGGTTGATCAGCAGCAGCAGGATGAAGGAAACCACCAGCATCAGCACGCCGATGGCAGTCGCGCCGGTGTAGTCGTATTGGTCGAGCTTGACCATGATCAGCAGCGGCAGGATCTCGGTCTTCATCGGCATATTGCCGGCAATGAAGATCACCGAACCGTACTCGCCCACGCCACGGGCAAAGGCCAGGGCAAATCCGGTGAGCCAGGCAGGCAACAGGGCCGGTGCAAGCACGTGCCGGAACACCTGCAGTGGTTTCGCGCCCAGGCAGGCAGCAGCCTCTTCGACTTCCCGCGGGATGTCCGCCAGCACCGGTTGCACGGTACGCACCACGAACGGCAGGGTGACGAAGGTCAGCGCCAGGGTGATGCCCAGAGGGGTGTAGGCGATCTTGAAGCCCAGGTCGGTGGCGAACTGACCGACCCAGCCTGCCGGGGCATACAGCGCAGTCAGGGCGATACCCGCAACGGCAGTGGGTAGAGCAAATGGCAGGTCGATCATCGCATCGATGATCTTGCGCCCAGGGAAGGTATAGCGCACCAGCACCCAAGCCAGCAGGGTACCGATGACACCGTTTATGATGGCGGCGAACAGGGCGGTGCCGAAACTCAGCTTGAGCGCGGCGATCACACGCGGCGCACTGATGATGTTCCAGAACTGCTCCCAGGTAAGCTGCGCGGCATGCACGAACATGGCGGCCAGCGGTATCAGCACGATCAGGCTGATATACACCAAGGTGTAGCCCAGGGTCAGCCCGAAGCCGGGTATGACGGGGGAAATACGACGTGACATAAAGATCCCTGGTTTAACGCACGAAGCCCGGCGGATGTGCTAGGCGGGTGCAGGCTTGTGAATCCTGGGGCTGCTGCGCAGCCCTTACGCGACGCAGGCCACGCTCTACCTGTAGGAGCGGCCTTGTGTCGCGAAAGGGCCGCAAGGCGGCCCCGCTTCTCCATGGCTGTTTACTGCGCCTGATAGATCTGGTCGAACACCCCGCCATCATTGAAGAATTTGGGCTGTGCTGTCTTCCAGCCACCGAAGTCCTTGTCGATAGTCACCAGATCCAGTTTCGGGAATTGCTTGCCGAACTCGGCAGCGACCTTCGCGTCACGTGGGCGGTAAAAGTTTTCGGCAGCGATTCTCTGGCCAGCCGCGCTGTACAGGTGCTTGAGGTACTCCTCGGCGATCTGTTCATTACCCTTCTTCTGAGCGTTCTTGTCGACCACCGCCACAGGCGGTTCGGCCAGGATCGACAGCGAAGGCACGACGATCTCGAATTTGTCGCCACCGCCGTCCTCCTTCAGCGCCAGGAAAGCTTCGTTTTCCCAGGCCAGCAGAACATCACCCTGGCCGTTGTTGACGAACGTGATGGTCGAGCCACGGGCACCGGTATCCAGAACCGGCACGTGCTTGAACAGCTCCTGCACGTATTCCTTGGCTTTGGCTTCGCTACCACCTTGCTTCAGGCCGTAGGCCCAGGCGGCGAGGAAGTTCCAGCGCGCGCCACCGGAGGTTTTAGGGTTGGGGGTAATGACCGCAACGTCCTTCTTGATCAGGTCACCCCAGTCCTTGATGCCTTTCGGGTTGCCCTTGCGCACCAGGAACACGATGGTCGAGGTGTACGGGGTGCTGGCGTCCGGCAGGCGCTTCTGCCAGTCCTGCGGCAGGGTCTTGCCCAGCTTGGCGATCTCGTCGATGTCACCCGCCAGGGCCAGGGTCACCACGTCGGCGCGCAAGCCGTCGATTACCGCGCGGCCCTGCTTGCCCGAGCCGCCATGGGACTGCTGGATCTTCACCTTGTCGTCCGGGTGAGACTGCTGCCAGTGCTTGATGAATTCAGCATTGTATTGCTGATACAGCTCACGGGTCGGGTCGTAGGACACGTTCAGCAGTTCGTAGTCCTTGGCGATGGCGGAACCGGCAAAAACGGCACTGGCCAAGGCGGCGAGCGCATAACGGCGGATGGACATGGTGAAGCTCCCGATTGGCATTTTTCTAGTTTTGTGTGTGGTGCGTGATCAGCTGGGTTTGTTGCCGGGCTGTTGCAGGCGGAACTTCTCTTTACGCTCGATCTGCACGACCTGACCGTTGTGCACGGTAATCTCCACCGCACCGAAACGCAGATCGCGCAGAGCGCTCTGGATCTCACGCACAATGGTGGCTTCGTCCTGACCGTCAATGCTGCGCACAGATGCACTCATGCTCGCTCTCCTGTGAGTGAGGTGCCGGGCAGAGGTTTTTGAAGGGGGTATGCGCCTGGCTTGAGAGCAATAGTAGAGAGGCGCTGATATTCTTAAAAATACTGTTTAAGAATTTTTATATAACCAGAATTATTATTCGCTGAGTTCGCTAAAGGGCCGCACTGCGGCCCCAGCTTTCTGCAGGACTAACTGGATTGCTTCTGAGGCTCGCGGATCTTGTACCAGGCCACATACAGCGCCGGCAGGAACAGCAGCGTCAGCAGCGTCGCAACGATGATCCCACCAATCATGGCGTAGGCCATCGGCCCCCAGAACACCTCGCGGGCAATCGGGATCATGCCCAGGCTCGCCGCCGCAGCGGTCAGCAGGATCGGCCGGCGCCGATGGTTGGTGGCTTCCACCACCGCGTCCCAGTGCGAAAAGCCTTGCGCCACGAACTCATCGATCTGCGTTACCAGGATCACCGAGTTACGGATGATGATACCTGCCAGCGCCAGGATGCCGAGGATCGCCACAAAGCCCATTGGCGTCCCCGTGGGCACCAGCGCCAGCACCACGCCGATCAGCCCAAGCGGCGCCACGCTGACCACCAGGAACAACTTCTGCACGCTGTGCAGTTGGATCATCAGGAACGTTGCCATCAGGAACAGCATCAGTGGGATCACCTTGCGGATAGGCCCTTGCGCCTTGGCGCTCTCCTCCACCGTACCGCCAGTGGCCACTTCGAAGCCCACCGGCAGCTTGCTGGCGAACTCGTCAATCTCCGGCTTCAGCTGGGCCACCAGATCGGTGGGTTGGATGTCGCCGTTGACCGAGGCCTTGATGGTGATGGTCGGCTTGCGGTCGCGGCGCCATACCAGCGGCTGCTCCAGCTCGTAGCGCACGGTGGCGAACGAAAGCAGCGGAATCGAGGTGCCGCCAGGGGTGAGTATCTGCAGGTTCTGCAGGGTATCAGGCGAACCCCGCTCGCTGTCCTCAGCCCGCGCAACCACATTGACCAGGTAAATGCTGTCATTGACCTGGGTGATCTGCACACCGCTGACGATGCTGTTCATCACATTGGCCACATCTTCGGACGACAGCCCCAGCTGACGCGCCTTGTCCTGGGCGATTTCCACGCGCAACACTTTACCCGGCTCGTTCCAGTCGTAGATCATCTCGCCGATGTGCTCGTTCTGGTCCAGCAGGGTAGCCAGGTCGATGGCATGCCGGCGCACCTGATCGATGTCGGCGCCGCTGATCCGATACTGGATTGGCCGGCCCACTGGCGGGCCCATCTCCAGCGACTGGACGTTGCTGCCAATGCCCACGAACTCTTCGTGCAGTATCTTCTGCAAGCGCTTCATCATGCCCTGGCGCTCTTCGAAACCCTTGCTGACAATGACCAACTGTGCGTAGTAGGGGTTCTGCAACTGCTGGTCGAGGGGCAGGTAGAAACGGATAGCGCCCTGGCCAATGTAAGTGCTCCAGTGCACCAGGTCCGGGTCGTCCTTGATCCGCGCCTCGAAACGGTCCACCACCTTGCGCGTCTGCTCGATCGAAGCGTTTTGCGGCAAGTTGAGGTCGACGAGGATTTCCGGGCGGTCCGAGGACGGGAAGAACTGGTTCTGCACGAAACGCTCGCAGAAGATCGCCAAAGCAAACAACAGTACCGTGCCGATGATGGTCAGCCAGCGGTTGCGCATGCACCACAGCAGGCCACCCTCGAACGCTCGTCCTACTCGCCCGGTCTGCTCCTTGTGAGCCTTGAGCTTGCTGCTCAGGATATGCACGCCCAGTACCGGCGCGAAGAACACGGCCACCACCCACGACACGATCAACGCCACGGCGATTACCGCGAACAGTGTGTAGGTGTACTCACCCGCCGAGCTGGCATTGAGCCCAATGGGCACGAAGCCGGCAACGGTCACCAAGGTGCCGGTGAGCATGGGGAATGCGGTAGAGGTATAGGCGAACGTAGCTGCCTGCTCCTTGGTCTCGCCCATCTCCAGCCGCGTGACCATGACCTCCACGGTGATCATCGCATCATCCACCAGCAGGCCGAGGGCGATGATCAGCGCGCCCAGCGAGATCCGCTGCATGGTGATACCGCTGTACTCCATGAACACGAACACCATCGCCAGCACCAACGGGATCGAGCACGCCACCACCAACCCAGCACGCACACCGAGGCTGATAAAGCTCACCGCCAATACGATCACCACCGCTTCGAACAGCGCGCTAGTGAAGCCGCCGACTGCCTGCTTTACCACCACCGCCTGGTCTGACACGGTGTGCACACCTACCCCGACCGGCAAGTCGGTGATCACGCTGTCCATTTTTTTCTTCAGCGCCGCACCGAATACCTGCATGTTGCCACCGGCTTTCATGCCGATGGCCAGGCCGATTGCGGTCTGGCCGTTGAAGCGGAACATTGGCGTCGGCGGGTCGACGTAGCCGCGCTCGATATCAGCGATATCGGCCAGGCGGAAGAAGCGGTCGTTGATCCTGAGGTTGACGGTTTGCAGGTCTTTCTCGGAAGCGAACTGCCCGGTGGTACGCACCGAAATGCGCTCTGGCCCCGCCTCGATCACCCCGGCAGGCGTTACCGCGTTCTGTGATTGCAGGGCCTGCATGACCTGGCGCTGGTCGATGCCCAGCGCCGCCAGTTTGCGGGTCGAGAAGTTCAGGTACAGCACTTCGTCCTGGGTACCGATCAGTTCGATCTTGCCGATGTTGGGCACTTCGCGCACTTCAGCGCGGGCCTGTTCAACGTAGTCGCGCAGCTGGCGCAGTGTCAGCCCATCAGAGGTAAAGGCGTAGACCGAGCCGAATACGTCACCGAACTCGTCGTTGAAGGCAGGCCCCTGAATACCCTGCGGGAACTGGCCGCGGATGTCCTGGATCTTCTTGCGCACCTGGTACCAGATTTCCGGGATGTCCTTGGCTTTGGTGGTGTCGCGCAGGTACACGTAAACGGTGGACTCACCCGGACGGGTGTAGCTTTTGGTGTAGTCGAGGGAATCCAGCTCTTCGAGCTTTTTCTCGATGCGGTCGGTGACCTGGTAGAGGGTTTCGTCCTGGGTCGCACCTGGCCAGCGGGTCTGGATGACCATGGTTTTGATGGTGAATGACGGGTCTTCCTCACGCCCGAGGTTGAAGTACGAAAATATCCCCATCAGCAGGCCAACGAACATCAGATACCACACGAATGACTGGTGCTTGAGCGCCCATTCGGAGAGGTTGAAGCTTCCTTTCATTGCGCATCCTCGTCGAAGGTGACCTTCTGGCCAGGCTTGAGGCTGTTCACACCTGCGGTAACGACGCGCTCACCGGGCTGTAAGCCCGACGTCAGGACGATGCTGTCGGCGGTGCGGTCGATCAACACCACGTCACGGGTGGCAACAGTCTTCTGCTGCGTGTCGATCACCCATACCTGGGTCTTGCCGTCACGCTCCAGCAAAGCACTCAAGGGCAGCTCGCTACGCGGCCTCACCTCCGAGCTCAGGGTCACGCTGATGGCGGTGCCAAGGTGGAACGCCGGCGGCGTGCTGGCCAGGGTCAGGCGGGCCCGCCGGGTACGGGTGGTGGCGTCGGCCTGGGGCTCCAGCTCGCGCAGGCTGGCTGTGGTATTGATGGTCGGGTCGAGTTGCGAGGCAACGGTAAAAGTCAGGCCTTTGCTCAACTGCTCGGCCAGGCCGATCGGCAGGTCGATCACCGCTTCCTTCACATCCGGCCGGGCCAGGGTCACCACGGCTTGCCCTGCGGTAACGGTTTGCCCGGCTTCGGCCTGCCACGCGGTGATCACCGCGGCGTGATCGGTGCGCAGGGTGCTGTAGTCGAGTTGGTCACGAGCCTGGCTGAGCGCAGAGCGCGCCTGCTCGAGCGCTGCGCTGGTGGTTTTCAGGTTAGTCTGGGCGATATCCAGCTGGGCCTGGGCGCCAACGCCGCGGTCGTACAACTGCTGTTGGCGACGGGCATCGGCCTGGGCGTTGATCCATTGCGCCTGCACCTTGGCCAAGTCGCCTTCGGCGGCGCGCAGCTGGTTCTGCTGGTCGGTCGGGTCGAGCGTGGCCAGGGTGTCACCCGCCTTCACCTGGGCGCCCACGTCCAACCAGCGCCGGGCAATGCGCCCGGAAATCCGGAAACCCAAGGTGCTTTCGAAACGCGCCTGGATACTGCCAGCGAAACGGCCCAACTGCGATTGCACCTGGGGTTCGACCTTGACCGACAGCACGGGCCGAATCGGCACTGATGCCTCTTCCTCGTTACTGCAGCCGGCCAGCAGTATGCCGGCCGACAGCATCAGCAGCAGGCGCTTCATAGCTCGCCCCCTTGGGCCTTGGCGTCGACCTTCAGCACCTGCATGCCGGGGTGCAGCAGTTGCCCGCCTTTGACCACCACGGTTTCGCCACCCTTCAGGCCACTGGCGACCACGATCTTGCCGGTGAGGTAACGGCTGACTTCGACTTTGCGCAATTCCACCTTGTCACCCTCGCCCACCACCCACACGGCGGGGTCATGCAGGGCCTTGGTCAGCGCCGACCAAGGCAGTTCAACGCTGGGCCGGCCCTGAGCATTGGTGGTGGCGGTCACCGGGGCGCCCAGTTGCATACCTGCTGGCACGTCTTTCAGGCCTACCTTGACCTGCACCGTGCCGCTTTGCGCCGATACCGTGGGGGTGATTTCGCGCACGAAGCCATGCGCCTGGACCTTGGGGTCGTCCAGCAGGCTGACGATCACCCCTGCATCGCTGGGCGGTGCCACCAGCAGCGATTCGTAGACGTTGAACACTGCATCGCGGTCGCCATCGGTGGCCAGGCTGAAGATCGGCATGGTCGCCTGGACCACTTGACCGACCTCGGCCTGGCGCTCGGTGATCACCCCATCAGCCTCCGACACCAATGCGGTGTAGCCCAGTTGCTCTTGGGCATTGGCCAGTTGCGCCTGGGCTGCCTTGAGCGCGCTCTGGTTGCTGCGCAGCGATGCTTCGGCCGAGTCGTATTCGCTCTGGCTGGTGTACCCCTTGGGCAAGAGCTTTTGCTGGCGGACGAAGGCCGCGCTGGTCTGGGTGACGCGCGCCTGAGCGGCGAACACCTCGGCCTTGGCCGAATCGACATTGTTCTGCAGGTCTTTGGGGTCCAGCCGGGCCAGCACCTGATTGGCCTTCACATGATCGCCCACGTCAACGCTGCGCGAGATGATCTTGCCACCCACGCGAAACGAGAGATCAGTCTGCACACGCGCCTGCACATCACCGGTCAGGGTGACCCTGGCGGCGAAGTCAGTGGGTTGGACTTGCAATACACCGACCCGTGGCAAAACCTCGGGAGCCTCTTCCTTGCTGCAACCTGTGAGCAGGCCAAGCAGCCCCAAGCCTACGACCAACAGTGAACGCGTCACCCTCATGCAGGCTCCTGGCTTGCGCGCAAATGATTCGTGGGATGCGACTGTTAGCGTAGATCAGGGTTCAGAAAAAACACTGATCAAAGTCAGTTGGGCGGTCATGGCGACAATGCGGGCCCTGAAACAAGCAAGCCCGCTTCCACTGGATCGATGCAGCCCTCGCGGCGTGCAACCTACCTGTGGAAGCGGGCTTGCCCGCGACTACCGCGCTCAGGCCGACGCTGCGGCTGCCGTCGTGCGTTTGATCTGCGGCTGCGACACGCTGGCCGCAGCACCCTCCTCGATCGCCTGCTGGATCGCCTTGCGGCGATGCTCTTCGGCGCGGCGGCTGAAGTACCAGACCATGAAGGTCACCAATGACACCGACAGCAGGATCAGGCTGGCCACGGCGTTGATCTCCGGCTTCACGCCCAGGCGCACAGCGGAGAACACTTCCATCGGCAAGGTGGTCGAACCAGGCCCGGACACGAAGCTGGCCAGTACCAGGTCATCCAGCGACAGGGCGAACGACATCATGCCGCCCGCCGCCAGCGACGGCGCAATCATCGGGATGGTGATCAGGAAGAACACCTTCCACGGCTTGGCACCCAGGTCCATGGCCGCTTCTTCGATCGACAGGTCCAGCTCGCGCAGGCGCGCCGACACCACTACCGCCACATAAGCCGCGCAGAACGTGGTGTGGGCGATCCAGATGGTGACCACGCCCCGTTCCTGCGGCCAGCCGATCGTCTGCGCCATGGCCACGAACAGCAGCAACAGCGACAGACCGGTGATCACTTCAGGCATCACCAGCGGTGCAGTGACCAGGCCACCGAACAGCGTGCGGCCCTTGAAGCGGGTGACCCGGGTCAGCACGAAGGCTGCCAGGGTACCCAAAGCCACCGCCGCCACCGCCGTGTAGCAGGCGATCTCCAGCGAGCGCATCACCGACCCCATGAGCTGGGTGTTGTCGAGCAGGCCGACGTACCACTTGATCGACCAGCCGCCCCACACCGTTACCAGCTTGGAGGCGTTGAACGAATAGATCACCAGGATCAGCATCGGCAGGTAGATGAACAGCAAGCCGAGCACCAGCATCAGCTTGGAGAAACTGAAGCGCTTCATGCCCTGCCCTCCATTTCTTTGGCCTGGCTACGGTTGAACAGCAGGATCGGTACGATCAGGATCGCCAGCATCACCACCGCCAGGGCAGAGGCCACCGGCCAGTCACGGTTGTTGAAGAACTCTTGCCACAGCACCTTACCGATCATCAGGGTTTCCGGGCCGCCCAGCAGTTCCGGAATGACGAACTCGCCCACCACCGGGATGAACACCAGCATGCAGCCGGCGATAATGCCGTTTTTCGACAGCGGCACGGTGATCTTCCAGAAGCTGTTGAAGGTGCTCGAGCCCAGGTCCGATGCGGCTTCGAGCAGGCTCTGGTCGTGCTTTACCAGGTTGGCGAACAGCGGCAGGATCATGAACGGCAGGTACGAATAGACCACGCCGATGTACACCGCCAGGTTGGTGTTGAGGATCTGCAACGGCTGGTCGATCAGCCCGGTCCACATCAGGAACCCGTTGAGCAGGCCGTTGTTGCTGAGGATGCCCATCCAGGCATAGACGCGGATCAGGATCGCGGTCCAGGTCGGCATCATGATCAGCAGCAACAGCACGGTCTGGGTTTCCTTGCGTGCGTTGGCAATCGAATAGGCCATCGGGTAGCCGATCAGCAAACACAGCACGGTGCTGATGAAGGCCATCTTCAGCGAGCCCAGATAGGCCGAGATGTACAGCTCATCCTCGGTCAACAGGCCATAGTTGGCCAGGTTGATTACCAGCTGCACCTTGTCTTCGACGTAGCTGTAGATCTCGGTATACGGCGGGATCGCCACGTCGGCTTCGGCAAAGCTGATCTTCAACACGATGAAGAACGGCAGCATGAAGAACAGGAACAGCCAGATGAACGGCACACCGATCACCAGGTGCCGCCCCTCGGGGATAAGGCGCTGGAAGGCTCGCTTGAGCTTGCGCAGTTTCATGACCGCAGTACCACGCCGCTGTCGTCTTCCCACCAGACGTACACTTCATCGCCCCAGGTCGGGCGGGTGCCCTGGCGCTCGGCGTTGGCGACGAAAGACTGGACCACTTTGCCGCTGGGCAGCTCGACGTAGAACACCGAGTGGCCGCCCAGGTAGGCGATGTCATGGACCTTGCCGCGCGACCAGTTGTGCTCGAAATCCGGCTGCTCGGTAGTCACCAGCATTTTTTCCGGGCGCAGGGCGTAGGTGATGTGCTTGTCTTCAACCGAAGTGGACACACCGTGGCCAACGTAGATCTTGCGCTCGAGTTCCGGCGAGGCGATCAGCGCATGGCCTTCGGCATCGTCGATCACTTCGGCCTCGAACAGGTTGACGTTACCGATGAACTCGCACACCAGGCGGCTGGTGGGCGTCTCATAGATATCCACAGGCGAACCGATCTGGGCAATCCAGCCCAGGTGCATGATGGCAATGCGCTGGGCCATGGTCATGGCCTCTTCCTGATCGTGGGTCACCATCACGCAGGTCACGCCCACGCGCTCGATGATCTCGACCAGTTCCAGCTGCATCTGCGAGCGCAGCTTCTTGTCCAGCGCGCCCATTGGCTCGTCGAGCAGCAACAGCTTGGGGCGCTTGGCCAGCGAACGGGCCAAGGCCACACGCTGACGCTGACCACCGGAGAGCTGGTGCGGCTTGCGCTTGGCGTACTGGGTCATGTGCACCAGCTTGAGCATCTCGGCCACGCGGGCGTCGATCTCGGCCTTGGGCATCCGGTCCTGCTGCAAGCCGAAGGCGATGTTCTGCGCCACGGTCATGTGCGGGAACAGCGCGTAGGACTGGAACATCATGTTGATCGGCCGCTCGTAGGGCGGCATGTCGGTGATGTCTACGCCATCGAGGAAAATACGCCCTTCAGTCGGGCGCTCGAAACCGGCCAGCATACGCAGCAAGGTCGACTTGCCCGAACCGGAGCCACCGAGCAGGGCGAAAATTTCGCCCTTGCGGATCTCCAGCGACACATCGTCCACCGCTACCGTTTCGTCGAATTTTTTTGTGACCCGGTCGATCTTGACCAACACCTGCTTGGGTTGCTGGCCACCCTCGAGGGCTTTCTTATAGGCACCGGAGGCAACTGCCATGAGTGAAACTCCCAACAAGATTTGTGTGCCCGCCCCTGCTTTGGCGGCGGGCCTGGATTGTTACTTGCCCGACTTGACCTTGGTCCAGCTGCGGGTCATCAAACGTTGCACCTTCGGTGGCAACTCACTGTTGACGAACATCTTGTCCAGCACTTCCTGCGGTGGGTAAACCGCGGCGTCAGTCCTCACGGCCTGGTCCATCAGGTCGCCAGCCTTGGGGTTCGGGTTGGCGTAACCGACGTAATCACTGACCTGGGCGATAACCTCAGGTTTCAGCAAATAGTTGATGAAGGCGTGAGCCTCTTTGACGTTCCTGGCGTCCTTGGGGACCGCCAGCACGTCGAACCAGAGGTTGCCGCCTTCCTTGGGAATCGCGTAGGCCAGGTTCACGCCCTTCTTCGCTTCTTCAGCGCGGGCCTTGGCCTGGAACACATCGCCGGAAAAACCTGCCGCGACGCAGATGTCGCCGTTGGCCAGGTCCGTGATGTACTTGGACGAGTGGAAGTAGGTTACGTACGGGCGTACCGCCAGCAGCTTCTGCTCGGCCTTCTCGTAGTCCTTGGGGTTGGTGCTGTTGGGGTCCAGCCCCATGTAGTTGAGCACCGCCGGCAGCATTTCATCCGCCGAATCCAGGAACGCCACGCCGCATTGGGAGAGCTTCTTCATGTTCTCGGGCTCGAACAGCACGGCCCAGGAATCGATGGTGTCCACGCCCAGTGCCGCCTTGACCTTGTCGACGTTGTAGCCGATGCCATTGGTGCCCCACAGGTAAGGCACGGCGTACTGGTTGCCTGGGTCGTTCTTTTCCAGGCGCTTCATCAACGCCGGGTCCAGGTTGGAATAATTGGGCAGCAGGTTCTTGTCGAGCTTCTGGAACGCGCCCGCCTTGATCTGCTTGCCGAGGAAATGGTTGGACGGCACTACCACGTCATAACCGGTGTTGCCGGCCAGCAGCTTGCCTTCCAAGGTTTCGTTGGAGTCGAACACGTCCTGCACAGGTTTGATACCCGTGGCTTTCTCGAAGTCTTCGAGCGTGGTCGGGCCAATGTAGTCGGACCAGTTGTAGAAGTGCACCGTAGGCGCCGCTTGGACGCTGCATGCCAGCGTCAGGCCCGCTCCAGCCATGAAGGCTTTGCGTAATACAGAAATAGACAAGTGGGTGGTCCTCACAATCAGTGCCTTGGTAACGGCGCAGCGCTGCCGCGCACGCAAAACCGGCGCGCAACTTACCCTCGCAGCCACGATGCCGCAATCATCAATTGCCATTCACCGGCTCTGGGCCGGAAAACCCCGGCCCAGAGGTCTTGCATCGGGCTTACTTGCCCGACTTGATCCTGGTCCAGCTGCGGGTGATCAGACGCTGGGCAGCAGCTTCTGGCGCGGCGATCGCGTACAGGTGCTTTTTCACGTCGGCAGGTGGATAGATGCTCGGGTCGCTGGTGATGTCCTTGTCCACCAACGGGGTCGCAGCAGCGTTACCGTTCGGGAAACGTACGGCGTTGGTGATCTCGGCCATGATTTCCGGCTGCATCAGGAAGTCCATGAACTTGTAGGCGGCGTCCTTGTGCTCGGCATCCTTGGGGATGGCGACCATGTCGTAGAAGGTGCCAGCGCCTTCTTTCGGGATGATGTAGTCGACCTTGACCTTGTCGCCGGCTTCGTGTGCGCGGGCTTTGGATTGCTCCAGGTCACCCGAGTACCCGACGGCCACGCAGATGTTGCCGTTGGCCATGTCGCCGATGTATTTGGACGAGTGGAAGTAGGTGATCGAAGGACGAATCTTCAGGAACAGGTCCTCGGCCTTCTTCAGGTCTTCTTTCTTGGTGCTGTCGCTAGGCAGGCCCAGATAGTGCAGCGCGGCTGGCAGCATTTCGGTCGGGGCGTCGAGGAAGCTCACGCCACAGCTCTTGAGCTTCTCGATGTTCTCAGGCTTGAACACGACGTCCCACGAATCGATCTTGTCGACGCCCAGCGCGGCCTTGACCTTCTCCGGGTTGTAGCCGATGCCGATCGAGCCCCACATGTAAGGGAAAGCGTGCTTGTTGCCTTTGTCGCTGGCGTCACCGACGGCCTTGAGCAGGTCTTCGTCGAGGTTCTTCCAGTTCGGCAGCTTGGAGCGGTCGAGCTCTTCGTAGACCCCCGCCTTGATCTGCTTGGCCAGGAAGTTGTTGGACGGCACGACCACGTCATAGCCGGACTTGCCCGCCAGCAGCTTGGCTTCCAGGGTTTCGTTGCTGTCGAAGACGTCGTACTTGACCTTGATGCCTGTCTGTTTTTCGAACTTCGCGATGGTGTCCGGAGCGATGTAGTCCGACCAGTTGTAGACGTTCAGCACCTTGTCTTCAGCCTGTACAGCGGTGGCCATGGCACCCATCAGGGCGGCGGCCAGCAACGTCTTGCCCATTTTCTTCATGCGTCATGCTCCAGAATTTTTTATTTAGCCATCTGTTCAGCAGCCAGAACCTACCGTGCAGAGCGCCGGGCGACTGAAACAGCCGCTAGTCTGGCAAGTTACAAGGCGCTGTTTCAAGGAAACCATCCCCTTGTAACGACTTAATGTCACATCGCTAGCCTAGCAGGCGCTCAACGGATCGCTTCGAGGGTCAGGTCCAGGCACTTGCGCGCCTTTTCCACCAGCTCGTCCACCTCTGCATGGCTGATCACCAAGGGTGGAGCGATGATCATGGTGTCACCCACCGCGCGCATGATCAGGCCGTTGTCGAAGCAGAAATTGCGGCAGACCATGCCCACACCCTTGCCTTCGTAACGGCTGCGGGAGGCCTTGTCCTTGACCAGCTCGATCGCGCCGAGCAGGCCCAGGCCGCGTACCTCGCCCACCAGCGGGTGGTCCTGCAGCTCACGCAGACGTTTCTGCAAGTAGGGTGCCACTTGCGTACGGACCTTCTCGACGATCTTCTCGTCGCGCAGGATGCGCAGGTTTTCCAGGCCTACCGCAGCCGCCACCGGGTGACCGGAATAGGTGAAGCCGTGGTTGAAGTCTCCGCCTTCGCTGAGCACCTTGGCCACCTTGTCACGCACGATCACACCGCCCATGGGGATGTAACCGGAAGTAAGGCCCTTGGCGATGGTCATCAGGTCGGGCTTGAGGTCGTAGTAGTCTGAGCCGAACCACTCGCCGGTACGGCCAAAACCGCAGATCACTTCGTCAGCGACGAACAGGATGTCGTACTTGGCGAGGATCTCCTTGACCTTCGGCCAGTAGGTTTCTGGCGGGATGATCACGCCGCCGGCGCCCTGGATCGGCTCGGCGATGAAAGCTGCGACGTTGTCCTCGCCCACTTCCAGAATCTTTTTCTCCAGCTGCTCGGCCGCCCACACCCCGAAGTCGTCCGGGCTCATGTCGCCGCCTTCACCGAACCAGTACGGTTGCGGGATATGCACGATGCCCGGGATCGGCAGCCCGCCCTGTTCGTGCATGCCGCTCATGCCGCCCAGGCTTGCACCGGCGACGGTCGAGCCGTGGTAGCCGTTGATACGGCCGATGATGGTCTGCTTCTGCGGCTTACCCTTGAGCGCCCAGTAGTGGCGGACCATGCGCAGCACGGTGTCATTGCCTTCAGAGCCGGAGCCTGTGAAGAACACATGGGTCATGCCTTCGGGCGCTACGTCGGTGATGGCCTTGGCCAGCTCCAGCGCAGGCGGGTGGGCCGTCTGGAAGAACAGGTTGTAGTACGGCAGTTCGCGCATCTGCTTTTCGGCAGCCTGTACCAGCTCTTCACGGCCATAACCCACCGCGACGCACCACAGGCCGGCCATGCCGTCGAGGATCTTGTGCCCCTCGCTGTCCCACAAATGCACACCCTGCGCCTTGGTAATGATGCGCGGCCCCTTTTCCTTCAGCTGCTTGTAGTCACTGAAGGGTGCAAGGTGGTGCTCGCCGCTCAGGGTTTGCCAGTCACGGGTTTGCGGGTTTTTGACGCTCATGTGCTTCTCCAGGGTCCACAGGCCGCCGGCGGGCGGCCTCAGGGGTTGATCACACAGCAAACAGCAGGAACTCACGCTCCCAAGAGCTGATGACGCGCTTGAAGTTCTCATGCTCGGCGCGCTTGGTGGCAACGTAGCCGGTGATGAATTTCTTGCCCAGGTACTGGGTCAGCGCGCGGCTGACTTCCATGCGTTCCAAGGCGTCCTCGATGGTCAGCGGCAGGCGCAGGTTGCGCCGCTCGTAGCCGCGCCCCTGCACCGGCGCGCTGGCGGCAATGCCTTCGACCATACCGATGTAGCCGCACAGCAAGCTCGCAGCGATGGCCAGGTAAGGGTTGGCATCGGCGCCTGGCAGGCGGTTCTCGACGCGACGGTTCTGTGGGCCGGCATCCGGTACGCGCAGGCCGACGGTGCGGTTTTCCTCGCCCCACTCGACGTTTACCGGGGCCGAAGTGTCTGGCAGGAAGCGGCGGAACGAGTTGACGTTCGGGGCAAACAGCGGCAGCGCCTCGGGGATGAACTTCTGCAGGCCACCGATGTGGTGCAGGAACAGCTCGCTCATGCTGCCGTCTTCATTGCTGAAGATGTTCTTGCCGGTGACCGAATCGACCACGCTCTGGTGCAGGTGCATGGCGCTGCCCGGCTCGCCGGTCATGGGCTTGGCCATGAAGGTGGCGGCTACATTGTGCTTGAGCGCCGCTTCGCGCATGGTGCGCTTGAACACCAGGATCTGGTCGGCCAGGTGCAGGGCGTTGCCGTGACGGAAGTTGATCTCCATCTGCGCCGTGCCGTCTTCGTGAATCAGGGTGTCGAGGTCCAGTTGCTGCAGCTCGCACCAGTCGTAGACGTCCTCGAACAGCGGGTCGAATTCGTTGGCCGCTTCGATGGAGAACGACTGGCGGCCGGTTTCCGGGCGGCCTGAACGACCTACCGGCGGCTGCAGCGGGAAGTCCGGGTCCTCGCTGCGCTTGGTCAGGTAGAACTCCATCTCTGGCGCGACGATCGGTTGCCAACCCTTGTCGGCGTAAAGCTGCAGGACTTTCTTCAGTACGTTGCGCGGCGACAGCTCGACCGGGTTGCCCTTCTTGTCGTAGGTGTCGTGAATGACCTGGGCGGTAGGCTCGATGGCCCACGGCACGAGGAACACAGCGTTCTCATCGGGCCGGCAGATCATGTCGATGTCGGCCGGGTCGAGCAGTTCGTAATAGATGTCGTCATCGACGTAATCGCCGGTCACGGTCTGCAGCAACACGCTCTCGGGCAGGCGCATGCCTTTCTCGGCGATGAACTTGTTGGTCGGCGAGATCTTGCCGCGGGTGATGCCGGTCAGGTCACTGATCAGGCATTCGACTTCGGTGATCTTGTGCTCTTTCAACCAATCGGTGAGCTGGTCGAGGTTGTTACTCATAGATACCTCAGGAGGTAATGTGGTCCGCGCATTGATTCTGGATGGAGTGGGTTGCTAAAGCAAAAACCCCCACGCAGGAGCACAGTGGATACACTGGAAACAAGCGTGTCCGTAATGAGTTCGAAGGGCAGGAATACAAGAAAGGAAGCGAAACGGCGCTACGAGGGGTAGTCCAGAAGCGCAAAGCGTCAATTATTGCGGCCAGTGCGACCACAGCGCAATTGATGCGTGCCGGAACGGCAGGGATACCCGAGCGCACTGCACAGGCAGCGCTTTCAGGTCGCGACAAGCGGACCATGTGACCCTCGTATTATTGTGTTTTGGGTTGAGACCGAGCTTAGCCTTGTTCATTTTTTTACACAACACCTCCGTAAAAAATAAAACACGGCTTGTCGGAGATAGCCCTTTGTCAGGGAAATAGCGGATAATGGCACGCCCCGATATGCAGCAAATCTGCCGTCGATGTGCCATTTCAGGGCATCATGGGGTTGGCTTGACATCAGTAAGGCTTTTCGATTGACTGGTCCTGCAAGCCCCCCTTGATTGATATTTTTAACAACAAAGGTGTTGCATCATGTCGGTACCCCCGCGTGCCGTTCAGCTTAACGAAGCGAACGCGTTCCTTAAGGAACATCCTGAGGTTCTCTACGTTGACCTTCTGATTGCAGATATGAATGGTGTGGTGCGCGGTAAGCGCATAGAGCGCACCAGCCTCCACAAGGTTTACGAGAAAGGCATCAACCTGCCGGCCTCCCTCTTCGCCCTCGATATCAACGGGTCCACCGTCGAAAGCACCGGGCTTGGCCTGGACATCGGCGATGCTGACCGCATCTGCTATCCGATCCCGGACACGCTCTGCAACGAGCCGTGGCAGAAACGCCCGACCGCCCAGTTGCTGATGACCATGCACGAGCTTGAAGGCGAGCCGTTCTTCGCCGACCCTCGTGAAGTGTTGCGTCAGGTGGTGAGCAAGTTCGACGACCTGGGCCTGACCATCTGCGCCGCGTTCGAACTGGAGTTCTACCTGATCGACCAGGAGAACGTGAACGGCCGCCCGCAGCCACCACGCTCGCCGATCTCGGGCAAGCGCCCGCAGTCGACCCAGGTATACCTGATCGACGACCTCGACGAATACGCCGATTGCCTGCAGGACATCCTCGAAGGCGCCAAGGAACAAGGCATTCCGGCCGACGCCATCGTCAAGGAAAGCGCCCCGGCACAGTTCGAAGTCAACCTGCACCACGTCCCCGACCCGCTCAAGGCCTGTGATTATGCAGTGCTGCTCAAGCGCCTGATCAAGAACATCGCCTACGACCATGAAATGGACACCACGTTCATGGCCAAGCCCTACCCGGGCCAGGCAGGCAACGGCCTGCATGTACACATTTCCGTGCTGGACAAGGATGGCAACAACATCTTCACCAGCGAGGATCCCGAGCAGAACGCCGCGCTACGTCATGCTGTCGGCGGTGTGCTCGAGACCCTGCCTGCGTCGATGGCGTTCCTTTGCCCGAACGTCAACTCGTACCGCCGCTTTGGCGCCCAGTTCTACGTGCCGAACGCGCCGAGCTGGGGCCTGGACAACCGCACCGTGGCCCTGCGCGTGCCGACCGGTTCGCCCGACGCCGTACGCCTGGAACACCGCGTGGCCGGCGCCGACGCCAACCCGTACCTGATGATGGCCGCCGTACTGGCTGGTGTGCACCATGGCCTGACCAACAAGGTCGAGCCGGGTGAGCCGATCGAAGGCAACTCGTACGAGCAGCTGGAGCAGAGCCTGCCGAACAACCTGCGCGATGCCCTGCGCGAGCTGGACGACAGCGAGATCCTGAACAAGTACATCGATCCGAAGTACATCGACATCTTCGTCGCGTGCAAGGAGAGCGAGCTGGAGGAGTTCGAGCATTCGATCTCCGACCTCGAGTACAACTGGTACCTGCATACCGTGTAAATGAAAACGCCGCCCTCTGGGGCGGCGTTTTTCATGGGTTGGCAGGGCACTCGATTCCCTGGCTTACAGAGACTTTTCGAAAATCTTCGAATTGCGCTGGTAGTTGTACAGCGATGCTCGCGCCGACGGCAGCCGCTCTACCCCACTGGGGGCAAAGCCTCGCTCGCGGAACCAGTGCGCGGTCCGGGTGGTAAGCACGAACAGGGTATTCAACCCCAACGCCCGCGCCCGGCTCTCGATCCGCTCCAGCAGCTCATCACCGCGCCCGCCATGGCGGTACTCCGGGTTCACTGCCAGGCACGCCAGCTCACCAGCCTGGGAATCGGCAATCGGATACAGCGCCGCGCACGCGATGATCATGCCCTCGCGCTCGACCACGCTGAACTGCTCGATCTCACGCTCCAGCACTTCACGTGAGCGTCGCACCAGAATGCCCTGCTCTTCCAGCGGGCTGATCAGCTCCAGCAAACCACCCACATCCTCGATGGTCGCCTCGCGCACCACTTCGAACTGCTCCTGCGACACCAGCGTGCCGCCACCGCCGCGGGTGAACAGCTCGGTGAGCAGTGCGCCGTCCTCGGCATAGCTGACGATGTGGCTACGCGCCACGCCGCCCTTGCAGGCCTCGGCGGCAGCATCGAGCAACTCGCCTTGGTAATCACTGCCCAGCCGCGCCAGGTGCGGTGCAACCTGCTGCGGGCGCAACTCACGCACCAGCTTGCCGCTCTCATCCAGCAGCCCGGGTTCGGCGCCGAACAGCAACAGCTTGTCGGCACCCAATTCGATGGCGGCGCGGGTGGCCACGTCTTCGCAAGCCAGGTTGAAGATCTCACCGGTCGGCGAATAGCCCAGCGGCGAAAGCAGCACAATCGAGCGCTCGTCAAGCAGGCGGCTGATGCCTTTGCGGTCGATGCGCCGTACTTCACCGGTGTGGTGGTAGTCCACCCCTTCGAGCACGCCGATAGGGCGGGCAGTCACCAGGTTGCCGCAGGCCACGCGCAGGCGTGAGCCCTGCATCGGCGAGGCAGCGATGTCCATCGACAGGCGCGCTTCGATGGCCAGGCGCAAGGCACCCACGGCGTCGATCACGCAGTCCAGGGTTGCGGCATCGGTGATGCGCAAGCCGTGGTGATAGTGCGGGGTCAGGCCACGGGCGGCCAGCCGGCTCTCGATCTGCGGGCGCGAACCATGCACCAGCACCAGGCGCACGCCCAGGCTGTGCAGCAACACCAGGTCATGGACGATATTGCCGAAATTCGGGTGTTCCACCCCATCGCCGGGGAGCATGACCACAAAGGTGCAGTCGCGATGGGCATTGATGTACGGGGAGGCATGACGCAGCCAGTTGACGTAATCGGGCATGACAGGGCCTGTGGATAAAGTGGACGGAGAACGTTGGATCACACGGCGTTCAGGATCATCGTCGGAACAGGCTTGCGGTCACGCGCGGTCTCCTCTAGGCAAAGACGAATCAGCAGGGTGGACGTTTAATTCAGGCAATAGTGCCGGATCAGGTCACGCAATAGACGCACGGTAGGCTCGATTCGTGACATTTCCAGGTATTCGCCCGGCTGGTGGGCGCAGGCAATGTCGCCAGGGCCAAGAACAATGGTCTGGCAACCCAGTTGCTGAAGATAAGGCGCTTCGGTACCGAACGCCACCGCTTCGGCGCGATGGCCGGTCAAGCGCTCGGCCACCTGCACCAGTTCGGCATCGGCCGCCTGTTCGAACGGTGGCACCTCGGGGAACAGCGGCGCGTAGTCGATACGCACCTCATGGCGCTCGGCCACCGGCCGAAGCTTCTCACGGATGGCCGCACGCAACTGCTCTACATCCATGCCTGGCAGTGGGCGCAGGTCGAACTCCAGGGCACACTGGCCGCAGATACGGTTGGGGTTGTCGCCACCGTGGATGCAGCCAAAGTTCATGGTCGGCGTGGGCACGGTGAATTGCGGGTTGCGGTAGGTGTCCTGCCATTGCCGGCGCAGGCCCATCAGCTCACCCATCACCGCGTGCATGGCTTCCAGCGCGCTGCGGCCAAGGCTTGGGTCAGAGGAATGGCCGCTGCGCCCGAGAATGTCGATGCGGTCCATGAGGATACCCTTGTGCATGCGGACCGGGCGCAAGCCGGTCGGCTCACCGATGACCGCCGCACGGCCAAGCGGCTGACCCGCTTCGGCCAGGGCGCGGGCACCGGACATCGAGCTTTCTTCGTCGCAGGTGGCGAGGATCAGCAGCGGCTGCTTGAAGTCATGCTCCAGCAACGGAATCACCGCTTCGATGATCAAGGCGAAAAAACCCTTCATGTCGCAGCTGCCCAGGCCCACCCAGCGGCCATCGACCTCGGTCAGCTTGAGCGGGTCGCTCGTCCACAACTGCTCGTCATACGGCACGGTGTCGCTGTGGCCAGCCAGCACAAGCCCGCCCGGGCCAGTGCCACGGCTGGCCAACAGGTTGAACTTGCCTGGGCTGACCTGCTGGATGTCGCAACTGAACCCCAGGTCGCCCAACCAGCCTGCCAGCAGGTCGATGACCTGGCGGTTGGACTGGTCCAGGGCAGGTTGGGTGCAGCTGACCGAGGGCGCGGCGATCAAAGCGGCAAACTGGTCTTTCAGCGTGGGCAACGGCATGCGCGAACTCCTCGGAAGCATTGCCCATCATAGGGCCATCCGCCGTAAGGAATAAACCGTTGCCGGCACACTGCTGTAGACTGCACGGCAATCACGCCCCTCTTCGAGCCTGCGATGCACAAAGAAACCGAACTCAAGCTTCGCGCCAGCCGCGACACCCTGGCCGCACTGCGCGAGCACCCTCTGCTGAAAAAGCGCAACAAGTCCGGCTGGCAGACCCGCGAGCTGCTCAACCAGTACTTCGACACCCCTGAGCGCGACCTTTCTGCTGCCCGAGTGGCGCTGCGCCTGCGCCGCGACGGCGAGGTGATCATCCAGACCTTGAAGTGCCGTGGCCAAAGCGTCGCCGGCCTGTCCGAACGCAACGAATACGAGTGGCACCTGGACAAAGTCAAACTCGACCTGAAAAAGCTCGACGCCACCTGCTGGCCTGAGCAACTGGCCGAACTTGACAAAAAATCCATCAAACCGCTGTTCACCACCGACTTCACCCGCGAATTCGCTGAGATCGCCTGGGGCCGCGGCAAGAGCAAAGTAGTGATCGAGGCGGCGCTGGACCAGGGCTTCGTGATTGCCGGCAAGCGCAAGGAAGAGATCTGCGAGCTGGAGCTGGAACTGCGCGAAGGTGCCCCCGAGGCGTTGCTGGAGCTGGCCGCCGAACTGGCCGCCAGCCTGCCCCTGATGCCGTGCGACATCAGCAAGGCCGAGCGCGGCTACCGCCTGCTGGAGCCGGACAGCTATGAGCTGGGCCTGCCAAGCACCGAACTGGACGCCGAAATGCCGGTCGACGATGCCTTCGCTGCCCTCGCCTGGCAACTGCTGGGCAGCAGCCAGCGCCTGGCCGAGCAATACCGCCACAATGGCCACTGGCGCCTGCTGCAGGACTGGGTGCAGTGCCTGGCAGAACTGCGTGCACTGGTCGCAAGCCTTGGCCAGGCCGCGCCGCGTGCCAGCACCCGTGACCTGCGCGCCAGCCTGGACGCGCTGCTGGAAGACTGGCGCCCGCTGGTACAGGCCGGCAATGACGACGAAGACATCCGGCGCGCCGCGCCAGAGCAGTTCCTCGAAGAGCTCGAGGACGTGCGCTGGGGCCAATTCTCCCTGGAAACATCACGCTGGCTGCTGGCCCGTGCCTGGACCGCAGAGCGCAAGGG
Source organism: Pseudomonas sp. p106 (assembly GCF_003936645.1). Lineage (NCBI taxonomy): Bacteria > Pseudomonadati > Pseudomonadota > Gammaproteobacteria > Pseudomonadales > Pseudomonadaceae > Pseudomonas > Pseudomonas sp. p106. Next base: position 108,631 of record NZ_RHQR01000005.1, on the reverse strand, counting down.
CCGTGGCGAACGCCAAGGCAAGGCGCAACTGGCCAGCTGGGTGGCACACCTGCTGGGCGAAGAAGGCCGTGCGCTGAAGCTACCGCTTTACACCCAACGCCCGGAAGACCTGGCAGAACAACTGCCGCGCATCGAACAGTTGCTGGCCTGGCTGCACCATGCGCGCCAGGTACTCGAGGCGCCGCAGATGGACCGCTTGTATGGCGACCTGAAAAAGCTGCATGAGCTGGCTGAACTGCCACTGGCCGAAGAGCCTGGCGAGCTGCTGGAGGCCCGCGTGGAACAGGCCCGTGCGATTGATCAGAGCCGTGGCTGGAAACATCTGCTCAAGGCCTGACATTCGCTTGTGCATCATCGCCGGCAAGCCCCCACAGGTTACCCCGCTGCTCTCAAGCTCAGCGCAAAACCCAGTGGGGGCCGGCTTGCCGGCGACAGCGTCAGCGCATCAGCGGAAGGCTGGTGGTGGACTTGATCTCCGACAGCGCCACAATGGAATTCACCTCCTGAATCCCCGGTACGTTCGACAGCTTTTCGAAGAAGAACCGCTCGTAAGCCTCGATATCCTGCGTGACGATACGCAACAGGAAGTCTACTGACCCCATCAGCACATAACACTCCAGCACCTCTGGAAAGCCCCGGATCGCCTCGGTGAACTCGGTGAAGTTGGAGCGACCATGGGCGTTCAGTTTCACCTCGGCAAAGATCTGCGTGTTCAGGCCGACCTTCTTGCGATCGAGCAGGGTGACCTGCCCCCGGATGACCCCCTCGTCCTTGAGCCGCTGAATACGGCGCCAGCACGGCGACTGCGACAGCCCTACGCGCTCGGCAATCTGCGCGCTGGACAGTGACGCATCCTCCTGAAGAAGCTCGAGAATCCGCCGGTCATACGCATCCAGATCGCTTTGCATTAAAAATTCCCCAAGCTTATATTTTTCGAATCAACCAATTCGCCTGAACGGCTAATTCATCAAATAATAGCGAAAAAAAGCCGGCATCAACCTGCCAGAATTTCTCCCACCTTTGCGGAGACCAGCATGAACCCATTCGAACGCCCCCTGCCCCGAACCGATGTCTGGGCCGCCAGCAGTAGCCACAGCAACGTGTGCTATCGCCTGCAAGCCGAAGCCGAGCCGGATACCCTGTGCCGGGTACTCAACCTGTTCGCCCTGCAGTTTCTGACGCCGCACAGCGTGCAAGTCAGCCAGCAAGATGACTTGCTGGACATCGAAATAGGTATCGGCGGGCTGAGCAGGCATCGGGCCGAGGTGATTGCGCAAAAATTGCGCAATCTGGTGTGCGTCGCGCAAGTGCGCCTGGATCAGGAAAAATGGACAAAGATCAAGGCGATGGACGCAATCGAATCAGATGGGTATCATGCGTGCGCGTTGCACTCGTAGCTCAGCTGGATAGAGTACTGCCCTCCGAAGGCAGGGGTCGTGGGTTCGAATCCCGCCGAGTGCGCCATATCAAAAAGCCCTGGGCCTGCGCCCGGGGCTTTTTCGTTGGCGGACCGGGGCTGGTTTGCAGCCCCTCCCTGCTTAGCGAAGATCAGTACTCAGGCTCGGCGTGCCGAAACCTTCCAGGGTCGCGTTGGACGCATTCAGGTATTGCGCCCAGAAATCGTTCAACGCATCCATGGTCTTGCCCGATCGGTAGGCATGCTTCACCGCATCGGTAACCAGGCCTGCACCGGAAACATACACCCTGGCACCCTGCAGGTCCGCATACAGCCCTTTGCTCTGTGCCAGCTTGAGTTCTTTACTGACATTGAGCTGCTTGATCTGGTTTGCCGCATAGAAGCTGGTGTAGTCCGAATGCTCGAGCATGTCCGAAATCAGATACACCACCCGCTCCTGGACACCCTGCTCTTTGCTCATGTCCTCACCAACCCGGCGCAAGGTGTTCATGATTTCGCTCTTGGGGATATCCTGGCGAGCGTCACGCAGCCCTTTGACGAACAGCCCGCCGAAGCCGGCCTGGAACGCTTTCTTCTGGGTCGCCAGGCACTGATCCAGGCCCCTCAGCTTGCGCATGTTGACGTCGTCGCGAACCTCGCCCTGCAACGGCATGTCCAGCTCACCGGCGTACACCAGGCGCTGATACTCCCCCGGCAAGAACGCTGAGAATGTATAGAGCCTGACGCGATCGCCCGGCTGAACGAACCGGTCGATCTGGCCCCAGCTGCTGCGCTGCAGGTCTTCAGGCATCGGGATGGTCTGATCGATGATCACCACCAGCTCGCGCCCGGACGCTGCAGGCTTGATGTCAGCCAGACCATTGCGCGTGTAGCAGCTCTGCAGGTCATTGCGCTCAGCAGCCAGTGCTGCGCAAGGCAACGCCAGCGCAAGGATCAGGGCCTTGGCAAGCCTCATGACAGCATGCCCTCCTTTTTCGCAGGGAACAGGCCAAGCGCCTTGAGCGCCTGCTGTTGCTCGCGGATGTCACGCAGTTGTGCCTCGCTGACATTCAGCGCACGGCTGGCGGCAGCCAGGTTCTCTTCAGGCAGGCCAGTCATGTCGTGGAAGTCCGAAGCCTTGATTTCGGCAGGAGCGGCAGGCTCGGCCAAGGGCACTGCGACAGGCTCGAATACAGCAGCCTGCTGCGCAACCGGGGCGGGGGCTACAGGTTGCGCGGCAGGCGCTGGCGCAGCGGCTTCAACGCTAGGTTTTGGCTTGACTGCCTGGGGCGCGACCTTGCCGGCCTTGTACTCGACGTAGGCGAGGAAGTTGCGATGTGCGGTGTTCTCACCTTCCAGCGCGTGCAGCACAGCGGCGTCGGTGTGGTCGCGGCCAGACAGCGAGGTCTGCAGGCGGCGCAGCTTGTCGTCGGCGTGGCTGGCAATGGCATGACGCTTCTGATCCATCGCGTCGAGCATTTCCTCGGCGGTGGCGTACTCGTGGGTCAGGCGCCAGGCGGTTGGCGAGTGGGTGCCGGCAAAGTAGTAACGGCTGGCCAGCCAGATACTGATGCCCTGAATAGCGATGTAGATCAGTGACAGCATGATGTAGGTGGTCAGGCTGGCCTGGCGTATCGCTTGCATCTTGTCATCGATGGTGGCGTTGTCGGCCTCATCGTTGATGGCCTGGGATTCTGCTGGCAGGTCAAACGGGGAACCTGCACTGGAGCTTTGCGCAGCGGACTCTGCGCGCATACCGTTGACCATCTCGGTCTCGATGCTGTCCAGGGTCGCCGAGCGCACGACGAATGCCCCCACGGCCATGGCCGCCACGAACACACCACAGACCACCAGCCAGACGAACTTGCGCGAGACGTTGGAATTGACGTCCTTCACCCGTACCAGCAGTTGCTCGTAGTCCGGCTTGTCCGCGTCGGAGAAAGAGTCTTCCAGGTTGATCGCCTTGCCAGCCTTCAGCGAACGCGAGCGCTTGGTAGGCTCTTCACCTTGCCACCAGTGGCGTGCACGGGCGATCAGGCTGTTGTGGTGCAACGTATGGCCGGCGGCTTCGGCGAAGAACGCCGAGGCGACGGCGAGCAGGATCGCAGTGCCGGCGGTCAGCCAATGGCGGTCATTGGTAGAAGCATCCATGTTCATCCAGCCCGCCAGGACGTAGGCAAAACCCATGGCCTCAATCAGCACCAGCATCAGCACCAGCACCAGCACCCAACCCGGGCGCGGCGAGCGCCCGGCCTCACCGGCCTTGGCGAGGTAGTCAAGGGAGGCATTGTAGGCGTTGACGCCCTTCATGTACTTCTTGTACTGGCCGTAGTACGGCTTGGACAAGGTCACTTCGTGGTTGATCCAGCCATCGCTGTCGACCGAGGAACGCTTGCGCGACAGCCGGGCCACCGTACCGATCAGGGGGAGGCTGTGCCAGACACGGATGAGAAAGTAGGACACCTCCTCCCAGTATTTACGCACGATCAGCGCAGTAACCAGCAGCGAAAGGAGGCCGGCGGTGAACAACTGATTGGCGAGAATCAATGATTTGAGTGCAGCTAGCGAAAAGTCTTCCATTCAGGACGTCCTTGACTGGGTTATTTGGTGGCCGGGATCGGCTTGTAAGCAGCGACGAAAGCATCACCGCCGGCGGCATAGAACAAGGCACCTTGACTGGCCTGGGCATTGCCCTTGCTGAACACGATATCCATGCAGGAAATCGATGCCTGGGCATCACTGGCGAAGACCCGGTACAGCACTTCGCTTTCGCCTTCATAGGTGTTGGCCACGGCTTTCATCGTGCGTGGCTTGTGCTGCGTGGGCAGCTTGTAATCTTCGACCAGCTGAAGGATCGGCTGGCGATCGACCTTGGCGTTCTCGCGCAGGATCGATACCGGCGACACCGTCACCAGGTGCCCATTGACCAGATTGGCCCAGACACGGTTGTTATAACCGGGCAGGTAGTCTTTGGTAGCGCGCCGCTGCAGCGGCTGGTCGTTGACCATGCTCAGGACCTCGCCTGCGTTGCGCGGCCTGTCGGCCTCACAGCTCGACATCGGCATCTGCGCGGCATAAGCGCTGCTGATCAAAGTGAAACCGCTCTGTTTGGGCTTGATGCTCTGGGCCATGGTCCAGTTGTAGCTGGCCACCGGCGTGCCAGCGAAATCGACTTGCGGCCGGGCAGCGGATTTCGTGGGGTTGGTGCGGCCAGGGGTGCTGGCGACGCCCGTACCGGGCATTGCGGTCTCCCGCTCGGTCGGCTTGGCCTGTGCCGGCGTGCTACTGGCCCGAGCGCTGCCGGCAGCCTTGGGTTTGGCTGCGGTCGAGGTGCCATAGTGCAGGTAGCGCGTGTTGCTCGCCTCTGCCTGGGCCCGCATCACCAGGGCCTGTTCGTTGGCCAGCTCGACGATTTCCACTCGGCGGTTCTGGCCACGCAACAGCGGGTCACTGTTGTCGGCAATCGGTCGCGAGGCTCCGGCCCCCTGGTAGTAGATCGCATTGGCGGGAATGCCCGCCTGCAGCATGACCTTGCCCACGGTCTTGGCGCGGCGCTCAGACAGCTTCTGGTTGAACTCGGCGTTACCCACAGCATCACTGTGGCCGACGATCAGCAGGCGACGATCCTGCGACTCCTTGGCGGCGGCCTGCTTATCGGTGGCGGCAGGCTTGGCATACATCTGCGCCAGCTTGGCCACGGCGCGCTGGCCGCTTGGGGTCAACTGGTCAGAGCCGGTGGCGAACATGCCGCTGTCTTCGATCTGGGTCACCAACCCTGCCTGCTCGGGCATAGCGGTTACCACGGCGGCCGAGGCCACGGTCAGCTTCTCGGTGGTGATCTTCAGGTTTTCTTCCTTGGCGATGCGATCCAGCTCCTGCAGTCGGGACTGCCAGACATAACCCACGACGCAACCCACCGCGCCGCCTACGGCAGCACCCGGCAAGATGCCGTCCTTGCCTTTGAGGGCGTAACCGGCAGCTCCACCGGCCACCACACCGACACCACAGAGCACCGGCATGCCGTAGTCCCTGCCAATGTCTTTGACTTTCTTGGAAATAGTGTCCATCTGCTGAGTGCTGCACCCGGCAGCGGTGATGAAGGCACAGCTTAGCGCTGTAAGGCGAAACACACGGTGCATTGCGGCTCCTTGCCGAAAGAGGACTGAGTGATGGCAACTTGACATGCATTGTCACAGATTATCGTGAATATTGCCCCATCCGATTCGACATCCCACCTGCGGCCTCAAGCCTGACCACTGCCTCACCACGCACCGACTTCAGCCATGACGTTTTTCAATCGACTCGATGCCGTTTCCTGCATTGCCGTGCAGGCCACCGTGCCGGATGCTTTAGTTACTCCAAGAGCTCGTTTTTTCCACCCGCAGAGGCCTGTATGAAGAACGTCGAACAAATCCTCAAGACCAAGTCCCAGCACCAGACCGTCTACACCATCGGCCCTGATGACTCGGTGCTCGACGCCCTGAAAATGCTGGCGGAGAAAAACGTCGGTGCGCTGCCGGTGGTGGAGAACAACCAGGTAGTGGGAATCGTCAGCGAGCGTGACTATGCCCGTAAGCTCGTGCTCAAGGGGCGCTCTTCGGCGGCCACGCCAGTGCGGGAAATCATGAGTGCTCCTGTGGTCACGGTGGAGCCCAAGCAGAATCTTGAGTACTGCATGAACCTGATGACCAACCGCCACCTGCGCCACCTGCCAGTGGTCAGCAATGGCGAGCTGCTCGGGCTGCTGTCGATCGGCGACCTGGTCAAGGAAACCATCGCCGAACAGGCCAGCCTGATCCTGCAGCTGGAGCAGTACATCCGCGGCGAATGACCAGGCTCAGTGGTAGGCGCGCTCCAGTTCGTCCAACTGATGGTCGAAGCTGCGCAGGCGCGCCGACCAGGTGTAAACCAGCACTTCAAGGTCACGATTGAGCACTGCGGTGTTGCCCTGGCCACTGCTCGAGGGCTCGCACAGGTCGAGCTGGTAACGTTCGCGTGCCATGGCCGTGGCCACACTGGAGAGATCGCGGGCGTTGGCCAGCCAGTGATGCTGATGGTCGTGGATCTCGCGGTCCAGCACCCGGCACTGGCGCTTGAGCGCATCCAGGCTTTGCTCCAGGGGGGTGCCCTTGAGCTCGCCCATCACTTCCTCGAAGGTGCGCCCCGAGTGCCAATAGCTGCCCCAGAAATACCGGTCGAAAACCGTCTCTACCCGGCGTAGCGCTACCTTGGTGTTCCAGATGGTGAGCAATGTTCGCCCCTGGATCACCTCGCGCTTGTTCAGGTGCAGTTGCTGCCAGGCGATCCACGTCAGACCCAGCAGCGCGACCGCCGCCGCGACTGCCGCCGCAGCGTACAGAAACTGCACAGCCTGGCTCATCTGGTGTGTATGGCGGATACCGTAGAAGTAACCGGCCGTCAGGGTGCCCAGGATGGTCACGGTGCACCAGAAACCTGGTGCGTAGGGATCTTTCATCGCGCATATCCCCTTATTGTTTTCCTGAGCATAGCAACGGCCGATCACTCGTCAGGTGCCGCTCGGCGCTTTATTTGCGGGGGCGGCGCAACGCTTCGTTGAGTTGATCGAAGGGCACTGCCCAATCGGAATCTTCAATGATGCTCTCCTTGAGAAAAGCGCGCTGGGAGTCGCTCCAGAACGGCGCATCCACCAGCTTGATCTCGTTTTTCAGCGGTGAATGGCTGGTGATGAACTGATCGATGCTCTGAGGATCGTCGGGCAAGCCCAACTGCTTGAACAGCTCGGAAAAGTGGTGGGTAGGCGCTTCCATGTTTCCTCCTGGGTACCGGGCGGGCCGTCCACGACGCCAGCCCGGCATTGGTTTGAGAACATCAGCACAGCTCGCGTACTTCGGCTTGCGGCACCAGTTTCAGGTACTGCTCCATGCTCATGTGGATCAGGTGATCGTGGTCACCTGCCTCCAGGTAGACATCGCCCTGGCGGGTAAGACTCGAATCGAGCAGCATCTTTATCTGATAAGCGTCACCCATTGCCGGGATGGCGCCACGCTCGCAGTCACCGAACAAGCTCGGCAGGCCGCTTTCGCGGGTCAGTTGCCAGGCGCCAGACATGCGTACCTTGCTCATGTCCAGGTGCCGATTGGCAGGCAGCACCGCCATGATGTAGTTGCCATGGCGGTCGTCGAGCATGACCGACTTGGCAACCCGCTCGGCCGGCACACCAGCCGTACGCGCCGATTCCAGGCTGGTCGCCGAGTGGGGATGGGGAATGATGTCGTAGTCGCAGTTGGCCTGGTCCAGGCGCTGCTGCAGGGTCTTGGCCATTCGCATGATGCACCTCCGGTTTCGCCCCCATCTCCAATTTTAGGCCCTGCCTGGGCAGGCATGGCTAAACTTGGGGTATAGAAGCGAACAAGGTGACGACAGGTGATCGCTCGCTGCTGGCGCTGGTGGTTATTGGTGCTGATGCTTGGCCTCGCCCCGGGCAGCCAGGCCGCGCCTGGGGCGATCTGGGTGCTGAGCATCGATGATGCCATAGGGCCGGCCAGCGCCGACTATGTGGTGCGCGGCCTGGATCAGGCCAAGGAACAAGGCGCGCAACTGGTGGTGATCCGCATGGATACACCCGGCGGCCTGGACAGCGCCATGCGCCAGATCATCAAGGTCATCCTCGCCAGCCCCGTGCCGGTTGCGACCTTCGTTGCCCCAGGCGGTGCCCGTGCTGCCAGCGCTGGCACCTACATCCTGTATGCCAGCCACGTGGCGGCCATGGCGCCGGGGACCAACCTCGGCGCCGCCACCCCCGTGCAGATTGGCGGCCCTGCAGGTACACCAAAGGATGACAAGGCCAAGCCCGACGCCAATGAACAAGCCCTTGCGCGCAAGCAGGTGAACGATGCAGCCGCTTATATCCGCGGCCTGGCGCAGCTGCGCGGGCGCAACGCCGACTGGGCGGAAAAGGCTGTACGCGAAGCGGTAAGCCTGTCGGCCAGCGAAGCGCTCAAGCAGAAGGTGATCGACCACATGGCCAACGACCTGCCTGACCTGCTGCGCCAGCTCGACGGCAAGACCCTGATCGCCGCTGACCAGCCGCGCCAGTTGCAGACCCGCGACGCCAACCTGGCCGAGCATCTGCCGGACTGGCGCACGCGCCTCTTGGCCGTGATCACCAACCCCAGCGTGGCACTGATCCTGATCATGATCGGCGTCTATGGCCTGCTGTTCGAGTTCATGAACCCTGGCTCCGGCGTGGGCGGCGTGGTCGGTGGCATCTGCCTGTTGCTGGCGCTGTATGCCCTGCAATTGCTACCGGTGAGCTTTGCCGGTGTCGCGCTGGTCATGCTCGGTATCGCCTTCATGATCGCCGAGGCGTTCCTGCCCAGTTTTGGTGTGGTCGGCTTTGGCGGCATCGTGGCGTTCGTGGTGGGCGCGGTCATCCTGATAGACACCGACGCCCCCGGCTTTGGCATTCCGCTGGCGTTGATCGCGAGCCTGGCGGTGCTCTCGGCATTGTTGATCGGTGGCGTGTTGGGCATGGCCCTCAAAGCTCGCAAGCGGGCCTTGGTCAGCGGTGATGCCGGCCTGGTCGGCAGCCTGGTGAGTGTCTCTCAGGTGGTGGCAGGCAATCCGTTCTGTGGCGCGGTAATGGCCCAGGGCGAACAATGGCAGGTCCAGTGCACTACGCCCTTGCAGCTCGGCCAGCAGGTGCGGGTCACCGCGCGTCATGGCGTGATGCTCGAAGTGAGCGCCGCTGCCCCTACAGCGCAAGGAGAATGACGATGTTCATGCAATTGGGTTTCGGCGCCCTGCTGATGCTGCTGGGCGTCCTGCTGCTGTCGGCGTTTCGCATCTTGCGCGAATACGAGCGCAGCGTGGTGTTCCAGCTGGGGCGCTTCTGGCAGGTCAAAGGCCCGGGGCTGATCCTGCTCATCCCCGTGATCCAGCAGATGGTTCGGGTGGACCTGCGCACCGTGGTGCTGGATGTGCCGCCGCAGGATGTGATCACCCGCGACAACGTGTCAGTGAAGGTCAATGCGGTGCTGTATTTCCGCGTGCTCGACCCTCAGAAGGCGATCATCCAGGTCGAAGACTTCCTGGTCGCCACCAGCCAGCTGGCGCAGACAACGCTACGTGCGGTGCTGGGCAAACATGAGCTGGACGAGCTGCTGGCCGAGCGCGAGCAGTTGAACCTGGATATTCGTCAAGTGCTGGACGCGCAAACCGATGCCTGGGGCATCAAGGTGGCCAACGTCGAGATCAAGCACGTCGACCTCAACGAATCGATGGTCCGCGCCATTGCCCGTCAGGCCGAAGCCGAGCGTGAACGCCGGGCCAAGGTCATCCACGCCGAAGGGGAACTGCAGGCGTCGGAGAAGTTGATGCAGGCCGCGCAGATGCTCAGCAAGGAGCCGGGGGCCATGCAGTTGCGCTATATGCAAACGCTGGGGTCGATTGCCGGCGACAAGACATCGACCATCGTGTTTCCGATGCCGTTGGACTTGCTCAAGGGGATGATGGACCGAGAGAAATGAGGGGCCTGCGCAAGGGCCCGCAAATCGGTCAGACAGGTGCGCGGCGCAAGGTCGCCAGGAACGTGGCAGCACCAATGAACAAGCCCGCGAACGTCCGGTTCAAACGCTTCTGTTGCTTGGGGGTGCGCAACAGGCGCAGCACCCGCGAAGCCAAGCCGGTATAACCCGCCATCACCAGCATGTCGACGGTGACCATGGTGACCGTGATCGCCACGTATTGTGGCAACAGCGGAGCATGCGGGTTGATGAACTGCGGCAGTACAGCGAGCATGAACACCAGCGCCTTGGGGTTGCTGACGTTGACCAGGAAACCACGGAACACCAGGCTCAACGGCTTGCCGATCGGACGCACGGCGGACTCATCGGTCATGTCCATCGGCAAAGCGCGCCATTGCTTGTAGGCCAGGTAGACCAGGTAGGCGACGCCGAACCATTTGATGATGGTGAACGCTGTAGCGGAAGCGGCAAGGATGGCGCCGACACCCGCTGCGATGATGGCGATCTGCACGACCAGGCCAATCTGCAGGCCCAGCGCGTTCCAGTAGCCGCGCCAGAAACCATATTGCAGGCCGCTGGACATCGAGGCGATCGCCCCGGCCCCGGGTGAAAGGCTGATCACCCAACACGCGGCAAAGAAGCCCAACCACACTTCCATCGACATCACACACCTCGCTCGAACATATGTTGCAAAACGTTAAGCTAAGGTTTTGGCGAAAAAATAACCAGCGAATTTTGCAGAGCTCAAAGGCAAGCCGGGTATTTCGGGTGTGCTGTAAATGCCCGGCCTGACATCCGCAAATCCTATAGCGATCTGGCCCTCAAGCCTGCGCCAACCCAGGCTTCAGGACAGCGCCTCAAGCTCGGCCTGCATGCTCTCCAACGTTTCCAGGGCTTGCATCCAGCCTTCCTCGAGTTCGCCTTCACGCTGCTTGAGCTTGCTCTGGCGGGCCAGCAGGTCGCGCAGTTCATCTTTGCGCGCCACCTCGTAGAGGCCGCTGTCGCCCAAGGCGGTTTCGATCTCGGCCAGTTGCGCATGCACCTGGTTGAGCTCGGCCTCCAGCTTGTCGGCAGCCTTCTTGTGCGGTGCCAGTTGCTGGCGCAAGGCAGCGGCGGCCTGGCGCTGGGCCTTCTTGTCGGTCTTGTCCGGGTTGGCCGGCGCGTTGCTAGCCGGTGCGCTGCGCTGCCGGTACTCGACCAGCCAACGGCTGTAGTCGTCCAGGTCGCCATCGAAGGTATCGACCTTGCCATCGGCCACCAGCAGGAAATCGTCGGTGGTGCTCTTGAGCAAGTGGCGGTCGTGGGACACGACTACCACGGCACCGGCAAACTCCTGCAACGCCATGGTCAGCGCCAGGCGCATTTCCAGGTCCAGGTGGTTGGTCGGTTCGTCGAGCAGCAGCAGGTTTGGCCGCTCCCAGGCGATCAGGGCCAGCGCCAGGCGGGCTTTTTCGCCCCCGGAGAAATTCACCACCGGCTCGTCCACGCGGTCGCCATGGAAGTCGAACCCGCCGAGGAAGTCACGCAGGGTCTGCTCGCGCTCGGCCGGCGCAATGCGCTGCAAGTGCAACAGCGGGCTGGCCTTGTCGTCCAGCGAGTCCAGCTGATGCTGGGCGAAGTAACCGACTGCCAGGTTCTCACCCAGCACCAGGCGGCCCGACAGCGGCGCTAGTTCGCCGGCAAGGTTCTTGATCAGGGTCGACTTGCCGGCGCCGTTAGGGCCCAGCAGGCCGATGCGCGCACCGGGCACCAGCTGCAGCTTGACCTTGTCGAGGATCGCTTTGTCGCCATAGCCCAGACAGCCTTCGGAAAGGCTCAGCAACGGGCTGGAAATCTTCTGCGATTCACGGAAAACGAAGTCGAACGGCGAATCGACGTGCGCCGCCGACAGCTCTTCCATGCGCTCCAGGGCCTTGATCCGGCTCTGCGCCTGACGGGCCTTGGTGGCTTGGGCCTTGAAGCGGGCAATGTACTTTTCCATGTGCGCACGCTGGGCCTGTTGCTTCTCGTAGGCTTGCTGCTGCTGCGCCAGGCGCTCGGCACGGGTGCGTTCGAAGGCGGTATAGCCACCCTTGTACAGGTTCAGCTTGCGCTGCTCGACGTGCAATACATGGTCGACAACAGCGTCGAGGAAATCGCGGTCGTGGGAAATCAGCAACAGCGTGCCCGGGTAGCCCTTGAGCCAGTCTTCGAGCCACAGGATCGCATCGAGGTCCAGGTGGTTGGTCGGTTCGTCGAGCAGCAGCAGGTCGGATGGGCACATCAGGGCCTGGGCCAGGTTCAGGCGCATCCGCCAGCCACCGGAGAAGTCGCCGACGCGGCGGTCCATCTGCTCGTTGGTAAAACCAAGACCGGCCAGCAATTTGCGCGCACGGGCATCGGCGGTATAGCCGTCAGCGCTTTCCAGCTCACTGTGCAGGCGTGCCAGGGCCGTGCCGTCGTGGGCCGTCTCGGCCACGGCGAGCTCGGCCTGGACCTTGCGCAGGCGCGCGTCGCCATCTAGCACATAGTCCACGGCCAGGCGATCGAGCGTATCGACCTCCTGACGCATGTGGGCGATGCGCCAGTCACCCGGCAGCTGGCAGTCGCCACCATCAGGCGACAGCTCACCGCGCAGCAAGGCGAACAGGCTGGATTTTCCGGCGCCGTTAGCGCCGATCAGGCCGGCCTTGTGACCGGCGTGCAGTGTCATCTCGGCGCCTTCTAGCAAGCGCTGCGGACCACGCTGTAAAGTGAGGTTGGATAGTCTGATCATGATGGTCGCGGAGTCTACCAGCTTCCTCGACCCGGAGCGTAAGTGGAATCATGTACACCGACCTGTGGAATTACGCCCTGGCCCTGTATGCCCGGCCGGGAGTCGAAGCGGCTTGCCTGAGCGTTCAGGCCCAGGGGGGCGATGTGTGCCTGCTGCTGTGCGCGAGCTGGCTGCAAACCCGAGGTGTCGCCGTAGAAGCCGGGCGAATCGACGCTTTGCGCGCCATTGCCGAGCCTTGGCAAACTGAAGTGGTAACGCCGCTACGCAGTTTGCGCCAGCAATGGCGGACGGCCGCACAGCATGACCTGCACCTGGAGGCGTTGCGTGAGCACGTAAAGGGCTTGGAACTGCAGGCGGAGAAGCGCTTGCTGCAACGCCTTGAGGAATGCGCAAGGCAATGGCCCACGGGCTCGCTTGAGCCCGCAGACGATTGGCTGGCCAGGCTGGCGCCCGACCAGGTCCGTGGCCACGACTCGCTGGCTCAGCTGCGAGTCGCCGCCACAGGGCTTCAGGAGGCCGAAGACGGCGTCTGAGGCGAGGTGCTTGCCGGTGCCGAGGACGGCGCCGGGGTAGCGGGGCCTGCCGAGTTGGTCACCGCAGGCGTAGCCGGCTTGGCTTCAGCCGGTTTGCTGGCGACCGGCTTGGCAGCGGCAGGTTTGCTGGCGACCGGCTTGGCAGCGGCAGGTTTGGCCGCAGCCTTGGCCGGAGCTTTGGCGGCTGGCTTGGCTGCAGGCTTGGCTGCAGGCTTGGCGGCAGCTTTCGCAGCGGGCTTGGCTGCAGTGGTTTTAGCCGGCGCTTTGGCCGCGGCCGGTTTAGCCGCAGCCCCTTTGGAAACGGCTGGTTTGGCGGCAGGCTTGGCAGCAGCGGTTTTGGCCGGGGCCTTGGTGGTAGCTGGCTTGGCCGCAGCAGCGCGCGATGGCGCCTTGGCTGCAGCCACTTTGGCAGCGGCCGGTTTGGCTGCAGGTTTAGCCGCAGCCTTGGCCGGGGCTTTTACGGCAGCAGGCTTGGCAGCAGCGCGCGACGGCGCCTTGGCAGCGGCGGCCTTGGCAGGCGCTTTTGCGGCAGCTTTGGCGGCCGGCCTTGCTGCAGGTTTGGCCGCTGCTCTGGCAGGCGCTTTTGCAGTGGCTGGCTTAGCCGATTTGGCTGCCACAGCCCGCTGGTCCAGTGCCTTGCCAGCAGCCTCACGCACCTTGCCTACACCCTGGGCCAGCTTCAGGCTTTCCTGGGCATCGCGTTTGAGTTGCTGAATATAAGTACGGGTTTGCGTCTGACGCTCTTTGAGCGAGTCGAGCAACGACTCAAGTTCACCAATGGCTTTCTGGGCTTTGCCCTGGGCCTTGGCTTTACCTGCCTTGGCCGCGTCCTGCAACTTCAGGCGACCGTTGTGCAGTTTTTCCTGGGCCTTGCCGCGCTGCTTTTCCAACTTTGCCAGCAGTTTTTCCGCATCAGCCAGCGCTTGCGAGCAGGCATCTTCCAAGTGTTCGAGCAAGCTGCCCGAAAGTTGCTGGAGCAGGTGTAACGGCGTACTTACAGGCTTCTTCTTGGCCGACATGGTTTACCTCCTGGCTGACGAGTTTGCGGCTAATACTATGCTTGTGCTGCTACCGCCGCTAGGGCATGTTGACAGTATCGTTGGCGCCGCGTTGCATGCCTGGGCAAAGTTGTTGTCTTGCAGCTGCGTGAAAGTGTAGTTGCTTAGCAAATCGTTGCCGACATTTACGCAAATCGAAGCAACAAGGCTGGCATACTTCGCAGCTCTTGAGCTCGGAGTTGACCATGCCTCGTTATCTTTTTATCGGCCTGTGCCTGGCGGCTCCTATCGCACTCGCCGCCCCCGAAACGGCTCCTGCCAGCGATCACGACGTGGCCTACAGCCTGGGCGCCAGCCTTGGAGAGCGACTGCGCCAGGAAGTGCCTGGATTGCAGCTGGAGGCGTTGGTTGAAGGCCTTCGCCAGTCCTATCAGAACCAGCCCCTCAAACTCGACAAGGCTCGCATGCAAGCCATTCTTCAGCAGCATGAAGAACAGGCGAACAACGCCGCCGTGCAAGCCGAAGTGGAAAAACTGCAAGCTATCGAGGCGCGTTTCATGGCCAATGAACGCGCACGCGCCGGTGTGCATGAGCTGCCTGAGGGCGTGCTCTACAGTGAACTGAAAAGTGGTATCGGCGCGCAGCCCAACCCCAAGGGCAAGGTGCAAGTACGCTATGTAGGCAAGTTGCCTGACGGCACGGTGTTCGATCAGAACCTGCAGCCACAGTGGTTCAGCCTGGACTCGGTCATCGAAGGGTGGCAGGTGGCGTTGCCACACATGAAAGCAGGAGCGAAATGGCGCCTGGTGATCCCCTCGGCACAAGCCTACGGTGCCGAGGGCGCGGGTGATCTGATCGCGCCCTATACACCTCTGGTGTTCGAAATCGAGCTGCTGGCGGTCGGCGGCTGACGTCGACCCTCAGGCCTGGACCGCGTCTTCTTCCTTGTGCGCGTTGTGCAACACCTCGATCAGGCAGTCTTCGAGCTCGAAGCGTTCGTGCAGCAGGCTGCCGAGCTTGCCGAGTTTATCGGCGAAGCGCTCAGTGTCCTTGCAATCACCTTTCTCGCAATGGTCATTGAAAGCCAGCGCAATCTGGGTAATGTCATTGATCCGCGGGTTGATCTCTTCAGCCAGCTTCAGCGCTTTCTGGTCACCAAACGCCTTGGCCTCGGTGACCAGTTGTTCACTGACCTCGAAATGCCAGGCTGACACGTAATCGACAAGCACCGCACAAAAGTCGCGGCTCTTGTCCTTGTCCGCAAATGCCGGCTTGGCATCGCGCAAGGCACCGAAGGCCTGAACCAACTCCTCCCGCTCCTTGAGCCAGGTGTCGATCAGCTTGTGAACCCCACCCCAGCGTTCCTGGGCGTTCTGACAACTATCGAGCATGGCGATCTCTTCCCTTCTGGGTAGATGCCGCTGCACCTCGCACCCCGATCGTGCGGTACAAAGGTGACATCAGCAGGACGGCATCGAGCAGTTGTGTTTTTGGTATGCGTGCTGGGAGATTATTCCCGCGCGTGCTGCCCTTCAAGGTACGCAGCAGACAAAGTTCATACAAGTGTTTAATACCCTGGGGTATCACCACTGGTCGTGCCAGCTACCGCAGCCGCGCCAACTCAAGCTTTGCCCAGTGTGCGGAAACGATACGCCAGCAGGCAGGTCAAGGGCAGCACTGCCAGCAGCAAGAAGGCCAGCAGGCTCCATTCGGGCAAGGTCAGGTCAAGAAAGCTCCAGGTCAACGAGCTGCAATCGGGGCCGCCGAGCAAGAGTTGACGGGCCGCTTCACGCCAGGAGCTTTCCACTACATGCCAGAAAGGCGCCGGGCACTCGTGGCTTGTACCAATTTCCCCTTGTATCCAGACATGCCTGGCCGCCAGCAGGGCCCCGGCTGCCGAACAGCCCAGGGCTGCTCGCGCATACTGGCACACAGCGGCAACGCCCGACGCATGCACGGCCGCACACAGGCAGATCATGGCATACACACCCAACAGAAACCGCTGGCTGAAGCACAGCGGGCAAGGCACCAGACCGAGGGTGCGCTCCAGGTAAAAGGACGCGACCAGCACCGCCAACGAGGCAAGGCAGGCCGGTAGAAAAAACGTGCGCAAGCGGGCCGGCAACATGAAAGGTGGTGGTCCCGGGGCAAATTGAGTGGCTTGGAACGGTAGAGGAAAGATGTGCTTTGTTTCAAGGCACTACAGGGGAGATAAGTCACTGAGGGGTAGAAGAAATTTCCACTCGCATTGTGGGAAATTTCTTGCGAAGCGTATTACAGAAGAAAACAGGTATCGCGAGACTCACCAGCCACCCCATGAGCCCGCCCTCAGTGCGGGCTCATGGGGCCTCTCAGGCGCGCACGGCCTCGGGCAATGGCAGGGCCAACAACCGCTCATCAAGCAGGCCCAGGCCTTCCTGGAACAGCTGGTTACTGCGTTCGGTCTCACCAAGGCCAGCCAGCAGCCGGGCCAGTTCGGCGCAGGTTTCCGGGTTGCGCTCCATGCGCAAGCTGCTTTCCAGGTAATCGCGCGCCTTGCCCCAAAGGCGGTTCTGCAAGCAAAGGCGTCCAAGCGTCAGCAACAGGCTCGGGTCCTGGGGATGCGCCTTGAGCCAGCCCTCGGCTGTTTGCAGTTGACGCGCCGGATCATCGCCGCGCACCAGGCCATACAGGCGCGCCAGGTGGCTTTCGTAGTCACGTTTGAGGGCAGCGCGTAGTACCTGTTCGGCTTCGCCTTGAGCGCCCACCTGGCGCAGTTGTTCGGCATAAGCCAGCACCAACCGGGGCTCCTGACGCTGGGCCGCAGTCAGCTGTTGCCAGGCGCGCTCCAACGACTGACGGGCGCTTTGCTCATCGTCGCCACGGGTCGCCGCAAGCCCCAGGTTCTGACCCCAGGCACGCTGTTCCAGTGCAGCGAGTTCCTCGGCCGGCAGCACTTTGCCCTTGCGCAAGTCGGGCAACAGGCGAATCAACGCCGACCAGTCGCCGCGCTCCAGATACAGGCGCTGCAACAAGCGCAAGACCTGATTGTTGTGAGGGTGCCGCTCCTGCATGGCCAGCAGGGCTTCCAGGGCGCCATCGCTTTCGCCACGGTCCATCTGCAATTGCGCATGGGCCAGGGCGACCGCCAGTTCCGCCTGGGGCTGACGCTCCAGTGCACGCTCGAGCAGGTTGTCCCTGTCTTCCGTTCGCCCCTGTTCATTGGCCGCACGCGCGGCACCGAGGTAATACAGCAATGGCTGGCGTTCGGCCTCGGCAGCGCGGTGCAAGTGACGTTGGGCGCTGGCCCAACGACCCTCGGCGAGGTCCAGCTGGCCCTGCTCGATTGCGATGCGAATGCGGCGGCTGCGGTTGCGTCGCGACCAGGGGTTGACCACACCACTGGACGTCAGCACCAGCCCAACCAGATAGCGCAGCAGCCACAACAGTGCGAGCACGGCAACCAGCGCCGCGAGCGCCGCCCACAGCCCGGACTGGTAACGGAAGCCACCGTAGGAAATCAATACGTAGCCGCTGTGCTTGGCCACCGCGATGCCCAGTGCCGCAGCGATCACGATCGCCAGCACGGCCAGCAGGTACACACGTTTCATGGCTTGCTCCCCTCACCCTCGGCAGGCAGATGGCGGCGCTGGATATACGCCTGCACCGCAGCCAGGCTTTCGCTCAGGTCCGGGGTAACCACCGACACCGGTTGCTCGGCCAGCGCATTGAGGCTTTCGAGCATGGCCTTGCTCTGCGGGTTGTCAGCGTTGAAATTGGCCACCAGCACACTGCGCGCATCATCCAGCGCCTGGGTGTAGACCTTGGCGTCGCCATTGAGCGCAGCCCACTGGGCTTGCTCGATGGTCAGGCTCAGGGCCAGGCGCAACTGGTTGAGCGACTGCCCGGCCAGCAACGGACGGACGTTGTCGTCGGCGTTGAAATCGATCTGGAAGTACTTGGAAATCTCCGCCCACCACTGCGCCAGGCGGCTGGCGCCATCGCCATCGGCGGTCAAAGCACCGAGGGCATCGGCATCGCTGTCGAATTCCGGCGACTGGGCGTTGAGCTGCTGCACCAACTCCCGCTGGGCAGCCAGCTTCAGATACAAACCGGTACGGTCCGGCTGCTGGGTGCTGTTGAGCGTTGCCAGGCTACGCGCCAACTGCTCGCGCGCGGCAAACGAGCCAGGGTCGCTCTGCTCGCGCAGGATTTCGTCGGCGCCTTCGACCAGGGCCTTGGCGCTGGTGATGTCCTGCAGGGCCGAAAGCCGCAGGGTGGCCAGGCGCAACAGGTGCTCGGCCTCGGCCAGGCGCCATTCCTTGCGGCTTTCGCCAAGCACGGTTTCAAGCCGCTGGCTCAAGCGCTGCTGGTCACCCTGCAACTGCGCCACCAGGCGGCGGCGGTCTTCCAGTTCGCTGGCTGCCGGCAGGCTGGCCAACTGGGCACTGATCTGTTGCTCGCGCTGCTGCAGTGCAGCGGCACGCTGGCTAAGCGCCTCGAGGTGCTCACCCTGGCTCAGCTCACTGCCTTGCAGATGCCGCACCTGCCAGACACCCCACCCGCCCACTGCGACCCCAGCGGCACCCACCAACAATGCCAGCAAGGCCAGGCCTGTGCCGGAACGTTTGGCAGGTGGGGGGGTAACGGGTTGCGTCGGCTCCTGCGCCGACGGCTGATCATTGTGGGACAAGACAGTTTCGCTCACGTATCCATCCTTTGCATGGGGGCGCGTCGCTCTGAGCTTAGCGCCTTAAGAGGCAGGTGCAGCGCTGCGCTGCACGGCTGCCAGCAAGGCCGTGGCACTCGCGCCACGGCAATCCACAATCTGTTGTGCCCCTGCGGCCCTGGCCTGCTCGGCCACCCTGGGGCTCGGCACGAACAATGGCAAGCGCGCCACACGCGGCCAATCGGCAGCGGCCATCCGTTGCAGGTGTTCAAGACCCTGCCCACTGCTGACCACCACGCCGTTCAGGCGTTCCGCTTCGATGCGACCCACCAGCGTGCCCGCCGGATACACCGGCAGGCAACGACGATACAGTTCCAGATAATCGACACTAGCACCTTGCTCTGCAAGACGCTCGGCCAGCAGTTCGCGCCCCCCTACACCACGCACGATCAGGACACGTGGCGCAGGCCCCGCCATAGCCTCGTGCAAGGCCGGGAGCGTGAGCAAGGCTTCGCTGTCGTCACCCTGTGCAGGGTAAGTCACCGTCAGCCCCGCAGACTGCAACACCGCCGCCGTGGCTTCACCTACAGTGAACCATCCGGCTGAAGGGGGCTGCAGCCCTGCTTGTGCGAGCTGCGCAAGCAGCAACCTGGCTGCAGGTTTACTGACCACGATCATGGCCTGGCACTGCCCTAGCCCGGCAAGCTGCTGGCGCTGCCGAGCGTCCGGTTGCACTGGCTCGATCGCCAGCAAGGGCAGGCAGGCGCTGGCAATGCCGGCAGCTGCCAGCGTCTGCGCCAGCGCCGCGCAGTCCTCTTCAGGACGGGTCAGCAACAGGCGCCAGGGGCTCACGGGTGCCCGGCCTCACCGTAGACTTCCTTGAGAATGGCCGCGGCACCTTGGCCCAGCAGGTCTTCGGCCACCTGCACCCCCAACGTTTCGGCGGATGCCCGCGGTGCACGGGCGTCAGCCACCAGCAGGGTCCCACCGCTGGGCTGGCCAACCAGCCCGCGCAGCCATAGTTGCTCGCCTTCGAGCACGGCATAGCAGGCAATCGGTACCTGGCAGCCGCCGTTCAAGTGCTTATTCAACGCTCGTTCGGCCACCACACGGTCAGCGGTATCGGCGTGGTGCAAAGGCGCCAACAGCGCATGGATCTCGCTGTCTGCGCTACGGCATTCGATGCCCACTGCGCCCTGGCCACCGGCCGGCAGGCTGTCGTCGACGCTGATGCTGGCGGTGATGCGCTCTTCGAAGCCCAGGCGGATCAGGCCCGCCGCGGCAAGGATGATGGCGTCATACTCACCGGCATCGAGCTTGGCCAGGCGAGTGTTGACGTTGCCGCGCAGAAAGCGGATTTGCAGGTCAGGGCGGCGCGCCAGCAACTGGGCCTGACGGCGCAGGCTGGAGGTGCCGACGATGCTACCGGCAGGCAGAGCCTCAAGGCTGGGAAAATGGTTGGAAACGAAGGCATCGCGCGGGTCTTCACGTTCACAGATGCAGTACAGGCCCAGGCCTTCGGGGAAGTCCATGGGTACGTCCTTCATCGAATGCACGGCGATGTCGGCCTCATTGTCCAGCAGGGCGGTTTCCAGCTCCTTGACGAACAGGCCTTTGCCGCCGATCTTCGCCAGCGGCGCGTCGAGCAGTTTGTCGCCGCGGCTGACCATGGGCACCAGAGTCACCCGAAGGCCAGGGTGCGCCTGTTCGAGGCGGGCTTTGACGTATTCGGCCTGCCACAGGGCCAAGGCACTTTTACGGGTGGCAATGCGGATTTCGCGAGTGGACATGGAACGCCCCAATACTTAGGAATGCCGCCGATGATAACAGCTCCGTCGGTATCGCTAGCAGATGTGGGTCACGATCCAGTTTTGCCTTGTGCGCCCTCATCGCCGTTTGCCGGAGATGAGGGCCCTGCAGGGCTCAGAGCGTCTGCATCATCTTGCGTACGCCAGCCACATGCCGGCGGCTGACAGTCAAGGCATCACCATCCAGGCCTTTGAGGAACAGTTGAAAATGCCCAAGCGGCGTGCGCTGCAGGCGTTCGATGCGCTCGCGGGCTACCAGGGCGTTGCGGTGGATACGCACGAAGCGTTCGCCGAACTCATCTTCCAGGGCCTTGAGCGGCTCATCAAGCAGCACTTCACCTGCTTCATGGCGCAACGTCACATATTTGTGGTCGGCGATGAAATAGATCACCTGCGGCAAAGGGATCAGCTCGATGCCCTTGCGCGTACGCGCGCTGATATGGCTGCGCGGGCCACCCCCTTCACTGCCCGGCCGGGTCAGCGCCGCCAACTGCGTACGGCTGGGTTTCTCAGCCTTGCGCAAGGCATCGCGCAGGGCATGGGGATGGATCGGTTTGGTTACATGGCTGAGGGTGCTGTCCGTGAAAGCCTCTGCGCCGTATTCATCGTCACCGGTGCAGAACACCACCGACGGTGGCGCTTCGCGCTCGCACAGGCGGGCCGCGACCTGCAGGCCATCGAGGCCCGGCATGCCGATGTCCAGCAGGACCACATCGGGCTTGAGGCTTTCGATCAGGGCCAGGGCCTCCTCGCCGTTGGTGGCGCTGGGCTCCAGCACGGTGTACCCCTCCAGTTCCCCGAATAACCGCGTCAAGCGTTCACGGGCTTGGGGTTCGTCATCAACGATCAGGACATTCATAATTGCTCTGGATTCCTGAGTGAGTCTCGCACAGGTATAGCGTAGACAGTTGCAGGTCGAGCGACACTGCGGTCACGCTCTAGACCAATACGATGGCCAAAGATTCACTGCGCCGGCAGATTCGCTGCCAGTCCTTTGTCCAACTGTAGACGGTCCGTGGAACACTGCCGTTCAATCGTTGAATATCGTCTTCGCCTGCATTGAGCGCTGTTTTCTGCAGATTTCTGTCGACCGGCGTCCTTCGGCCACAAGCCCAACCCTGCTATTATCGGCGCCACTTTTTCGTTCACGCCTTCAACGAGTGAATCCATGAGCACCGACAAGACCAATCAGTCCTGGGGCGGCCGCTTCAGTGAACCCGTCGACGCCTTCGTCGCCCGCTTCACCGCCTCGGTCGATTTCGACAAGCGCCTGTACCGCCACGACATCATGGGTTCGATCGCCCACGCCACCATGCTGGCGCAGGTCGGTGTACTCAGCGATGCCGAGCGCGACACCATCATCGATGGCCTGAACACCATCCAGGGTGAAATCGAGGCCGGCAATTTCGACTGGCGCGTCGACCTCGAAGACGTGCACATGAACATCGAAGCACGCCTGACCGACCGCATCGGCATCACCGGCAAGAAGCTGCACACCGGCCGTAGCCGCAACGACCAGGTCGCCACCGACATCCGCCTGTGGCTGCGCGACGAGATCGACCTGATTCTGGCCGAGATCACCCGCCTGCAGCAGGGCCTGCTGGAACAGGCCGAGCGTGAAGCCGAAACCATCATGCCGGGCTTCACCCACCTGCAGACCGCTCAGCCAGTCACCTTCGGCCACCACCTGCTGGCCTGGTTCGAAATGCTCAGCCGTGACTACGAGCGCCTGGTCGACTGCCGCAAGCGCGCCAACCGCATGCCTCTGGGCAGCGCTGCGCTGGCTGGCACCACCTACCCGATCGACCGCGAGCTGACCTGCAAGCTATTGGGTTTCGAAGCCATTGCCGGCAACTCGCTGGATGGCGTTTCGGACCGTGATTTCGCCATCGAATTCTGCGCTGCCGCCAGCGTGGCGATGATGCACCTGTCGCGCTTCTCCGAAGAGCTGGTGCTGTGGACCAGCGCCCAGTTCCAGTTCGTCGATCTGCCCGACCGTTTCTGCACTGGCAGCTCGATCATGCCGCAGAAGAAGAACCCGGACGTGCCGGAGCTGGTGCGTGGCAAGAGCGGCCGTGTGTTCGGCGCCCTGACCGGCCTGCTGACCTTGATGAAAGGCCAGCCGCTGGCCTACAACAAGGACAACCAGGAAGACAAGGAGCCGCTGTTCGACGCCGCCGATACCCTGCGCGATTCGCTGCGTGCCTTTGCCGACATGATCCCAGCCATCAAGCCACGCCACGCGATCATGCGCGAAGCGGCCCTGCGCGGCTTCTCTACCGCCACCGACCTGGCCGACTACCTGGTGCGCCGCGGCCTGCCGTTCCGTGATTGCCACGAAATCGTCGGCCATGCCGTGAAGTATGGCGTCGACACCGGCAAGGATCTGGCCGAGATGAGCCTGGACGAACTGCGCCAGTTCAGCGACCAGATCGAGCAGGATGTGTTCGCCGTGCTGACCCTGGAAGGCTCGGTGAATGCCCGCGACCACATTGGCGGCACTGCGCCGGCGCAGGTGCGCGCTGCCGTTGTACGTGGCAAGGCGCTGCTGGCTTCGCGCTAAGCGCCATTGCGAGGGCTTGGCCCTCGATCGCCGGCAAGCCGGCTCCCACTCGACCGCATCGGCTTCAAGCCCTGTGCAGTACCAGTAGGAGCCGGCTTGCCGGCGATTGGGCTGCAAGGCAGCCCTGGTCTTCAGCGCTTACCGCTGCGAATCATCTCCATGAAGGCCGGCATCGCCGCCTCCTTGTCTGCCACGATCCGCGCCATGTGCGGGTTTTCGTGCATTTTCTGCAGCAGCGCCTTGGCCTCAGGGAAGTCGGCGAGGAAGTCGACGTTAAGCACCTTCTTGCCTACTGCACAAGCCAGGTCGACCGAGAAGCAGAACATCAGGTCGGCAATCGTCAGTTGTTCACCGGCTACATAGGGTGCAAAACGGCCATTGCGCTTCAACGTGGCGAACCCCGCCAGCAGATCCGCACGCGCGCGCTCCTTGATCAAGGGCTCTACCGCCGCGCCAAAGAACGACTCGGCATAGCAGGTACGGGCCGGCAGCTCGATGTACAGCTCGATCTCCTTGAGCAGCTCGCGCACCTTGGCCTGCTCGAACGGATCGGCTGGCAGCAGCGCCTTACCCGGCTGGGTCTGCTCGATATAGTCGAGAATCACACCGGTTTCGCTGAGCAAGCCGTGTTCGGTCTGCAGCACCGGCACTTTGCCGCGCGGGCTGACGTCCAGCGCCTGAGCCGTCTGACCACCATAGAAGGTGACCTCTTCGAACGGCAGGCCCTTTTCCAGCAGGGCCAGCTTGACCATGTTGTAGTAGTTGCTGACCGAGAATCCGTGAAGCTTGAGCATGGGGTAACAGCCTCCAGGCCGTAGGGGGTTGGCCGGGCTTTTATAGCTCGTTACGCCAGTGCCTGACCAGCGTCATGCACCCGGTCGATGACCGGGCATTGCCGACGCGGGCATGGCACACTGTGCGCCCAATCACAGGAGTAGCGCCATGAGCGAGCCCACCGACATCGACAATGACGACGAAGCCTTCGCCGAGGCGACGCTGACCCAGGCCATCGAAAACCAGATCGAAAGCGGCGAACCGCCGGCAGCCAAGGCTACGTTCAACAAGCTGAGCCTGGTCGGCTACGAGCGCGAAGACATCCTCAACCTCATGGCCCACGTGCTGGCCATCGAGATCGACAACATGCTCGACGAGGACCGTCCGTTCAACACCGAGTGGTACGAAACCGCCCTGCGCGCTCTGCCCGAGCTGCCACCTGAGGCAGATCAAGGCGAGGAAGAATAACCCGGCTACACTCCAGGGTCAGGCACCGCTGGCGGTGCCGCCATCCTCGTCTGGAAGTCAGGAGTCGCCATGTCCTTCACCCCCGAACTGATTGCTGAACTGGAAGTCCTTGCCCTGTTCAACCTGGACAGCAGCCAGGAAGGCATCAAGATTCACGCCAATGCCTCCCCCGCGCTGGTCGCAGCAGCTCGACGCCTGCATGAAAAGCAATTGACCGATCAGCCCGATGGCGGTTACCTCACCAGCCTTGGGCATGACGCAGTCGAAAGCGTGCAACTGTTGCTGAACATTCTCAAGTCACCCCAGCCGGCATAAACCTGCCCCGCCCCATCGCTGGCAAGCCGGCGATGGGGCCCGCCAAGGCGCAAGAAAAATGGCGTCAAAACTCCAATTGCCGCTTATCCGAGTGCATTACTCAGGCTAAACTCGCCAAAGCTCCCCCGGCCTGCCCTGAGTGTGCAATGACCCACCCCCACGAAATCCGCCCCGATATCGACGAAGGCATCGACCGCAAGGTGCTGGCGAAATTGCGTGCGCGGTTTCTGCAATTGAACACAGGCCGGCTACAGCGCGCCATGGATGGGCTTTCGACCCGCCAGCAACAGGTGTTGACCCTGCTACCACTGCTGTTTCACGTCAACCACCCGCTGCTGCCTGGCTATGTTTCAGGTAGCACTCCGGCCGGCGTGTCGGGCTTCGAGCCCGATGCCAATCTGGTCGCCGAAGGCCAGCGCCTGGCGCGATCGTTCACGTACAAGACACGCCTGGGCAACCCCAACCGCCCGATCCACGGCCTGTTCCTGATGGGCAGCCTTGGCACGCTGGCCCAGGCTGAGCAAAGCGACATCGACCTGTGGGTCTGTCATGCCCCCGGCCTGGGTGACAGCCAGCTCGATGAACTGCGACGCAAATGCCAGTTGCTCGAAACCTGGGCCGCCAGCCTGGGCGCCGAAGCACACTGCTTCCTGATCGACCCGCAAAGCTTCGCCCAAGGCCTGCGCGACAGCCAGCTGAGCTCTGACGATTGTGGCACCACCCAGCACTACCTGCTGCTCGACGAGTTCTACCGCACGGCCATCTGGTTGGCCGGGCGCACACCGCTTTGGTGGCTGGTGCCGGCGTATGAAGAGCACAACTACAGCAGCTATACCGAAACCTTGCTGTCCAAGCGTTTCATCCGCAGCACCGATGCCCTCGATCTCGGCAACCTGGCCCACATCCCGGCCGGCGAATTCGTCGGCGCTGGCCTGTGGCAGCTGTTCAAAGGTATCGACTCACCTTACAAGTCACTGCTCAAGCTGTTGCTGACCGAGGCCTACGCCAGCGAACATCCAGCCGTGCGCTGCCTGAGCCTGGACTACAAGCAGGCGGTATTTGCCAACCACCTCGACCTCGACGCGCTCGATCCCTATGTAATGGTTTACCGGCGCATCGAACGCTACCTGCAGGCGCGCGGTGAAACCAGGCGGCTGGAGCTGGCAAGGCGCAGCCTTTACCTGAAGGTCAACAAGAAACTCAGCGGCCTGGACCGCGCACGAAGCAACGGCTGGCAGCGCCGGTTGCTCAAACGCCTGGTCGATGAGTGGGGTTGGGACGAGCGCCAACTGGCGTTGCTCGACAGCCGCAGCCAATGGAAAGTGCGTCAGGTCGCCGTGGAGCGCCGCGAGCTAGTTGCTGAGCTGAACCATAGCTACCGCTTCCTCAGCCAGTTCGCGCAAAACAACAATGCCAGCAGCCGCGCCGACCAGCGCGACCTGAATGTGCTGGGCCGGCGCCTTTATGCCGCGTTCGAGCGCCGTGCCGGCAAGATAGAAGTGATCAACCCCGGCATTGCCCCGGACCTCGCCGAGGACACCCTGACCCTGGTCCAGTCGCCGAACCGCAAGGAACCGGGCAGCCATCACTGGGGCCTGTACAACGGTAACCTGAGCGTTCACGAATGGGAGCACTTCAGCCCGATCAAACGCTGCCGAGAGCTGATCGAGCTGCTGACCTGGGCGCACCGCAACGGCGTCATCGACAGCACCACGCGCCTGGCGCTGCACCCCGGCGCCAGTGACCTGAACGAGTTCGAGCTGTTCAACCTGCTCGGCAGCCTGCAGCAGAGCATCCCTCTGCCATTGGAAACCGTCAGTGAAGTGCGCCTGTTGCAACCGAGCGTGGCCAACGAGATTCTGCTGCTGGTCAACGTCGGTGTCGATCCGTTGCGACACCATCGCGACTTGAACATCCTGATGACCACCGAGCGAACCGACTCGCTGAGCTACGCGGGCGTTCGCGAAAACCTGGTGCTGACCCTCGACCAGATTACCCTCAACAGCTGGAACGAAGTGTTGGTCCAGCGCTACGACGGCGAGCACGCCCTGGCACGTTGCCTGCGCGATTTCCTCAACAGCCTCGGCCAGCGCAGCCACCGGCCGCGCGTGCGGGTGCGCTGTTTCTGCCACAACCGCGCCCAGGCCATCAGCCAGCGGGTCGAGGAGATTTTCGACACGGTGCAGCTGTTGCTAGATCAGGGGCGCAACCACCGCTACCTGCTCCAGGTGGCGCAGCACACACACGTGCTGGAACTGCTGCCCGGCCAGGTCAGCCTGACCACCCTCGCAGAGCATGAGGCCGTACTCGAATGCCTGGGCGAAGAACGCAGCACCTACAGCCCGCTGTACCTGGATGCCAATGCCCTGCAGGACCACGACCTGCCACTGGTACTGGAAAACGCACGCCCCGGCTGCATCCAGGTGTTCTATCGCCTGCTCGAGGGCTGGGCCGACCTGTATGTGCTGGATGAGTACAATGCCCTGTGGCAGCAACGCCTGCCCTTGCACGACGAAAACCACCTGCTGCTGCCGCTGCAGCGCTTTCTGCGCTCGATGGTAATGCGCCACGACGCACGCGTGCCGCTGGACAACCTGCAGCAAGCACCATTGCAGACCCACTATGCGCAACTGCTGCCCTCGGGGCCGGGCAAGGCACGCAGCATAGAGCCGCGGCCAACGCCAGACGACCTCAATGATCAGCCGTATTACGAGGTGCAGGCCATCCTCCAGGCCGGCACGGGCGATGACATGCATGTCACGCTCTATTGCAATCAGCAGGAGTTTTCCGAGCTTGACCATGGCGGCGAGCTCTATACCGTGGTCGCCCGACAGATTCTCAGCCAGCGCCGCAGCGCCGGGCACTACCGCTGTTACATCACAGATCTTGACCTGTCCGAACTGCTCGATGACGAACGGGGCTCGACCCTCCTCTACCTGCGCTACAAGCGCGAGCTGGAGCAGGCTCTGAACGATGGCCTGGCGCAGTTGCAGGCAACCCTGGAGCCTTGAACCCTCAGAGGTCGAAATCGCCCGCAGCTTCAGGCTGGTACTCGACGGCCAGCAACTTGAGCTTGAGGGTCTTGCCCCCCGGCGCAGGCCAGTCGATCTGCTCGCCCACCGACAAGCCCAGCAGTGCGCAACCGATCGGCGCCAGGATCGATACCTTGCCTTCGCCGCCGGCATCCTTCGGATACACCAGGGTCAGGTGGTAGTCCTTGCCACTGGCTTCTTCGCGGCAGTGCACGCGCGAATTCATGGTCACAACACCAGCCGGCACCTCCTCGTGACCGACCACCTGCTCGGCGCGGTCCAGCTCGTCCTGCAGGGCGAGCACACCCGGGGTACTTTCGTCGAGGCTGTCGATCAGGCGCTCCAGACGCTGCACGTCCAATCGGGTAAGGATGAGGGAAGGCTTGGTGCTCATGATCCAGTCAGACTCCATTGAACAGTTGGTTTTCTAGGGGCAGATAAAGCAAAACCCCGCCCAGAGGGCGGGGTTTGATGAGTGCTTTGGCGTCACCGACGCATAACCCGACACTACCACAGCCGGGCAAATACTCAAGCCTGCGCGCGCAAGGCCTCGGCTTCGCGGCAAATCTGCCGGCGCCGTTCGTCGTCGGCCGAGCGCCACTCACGAATGTGCTCGACATGGCGATGGCAACCGGTGCAAACGCGTTGTTCATCCAGCCGGCACACGCTGATGCACGGCGACGGCACCGCTGGGCTGACGTTGCTGTAAAGCGGCTTGGCGGGCCGCGCCTGGGCACTCATCTCAGATCTCGTCGAAGTCCAGCTTTTCGCCGGCCCGCTCCCAGACAATCCGCTCGAGCATCTCGCCCAGCAGCTCTTCGCTCTTCTCGCAGACCCACTTGCCGCTCTCTTCGTCGTAGTCGAAGTGGAAGCCACCGGAGCGGTCGGCCAGCCAAAGCTGACGCAGTGGCTCTTGGCGGCTGAAGATCAGCTGGCTGCCGTTGTCGAACTTGATGGTAAGGACGCCGGCGGAATTCTCCATGTCCAGGTCCAGGCCGCTCTCGTCGAACAGGTCTTCCAGGGCCTGTTGGGTGGCGTCGACCAGATCATGGAAACGCGCTTCGCTCAAACTCATTGCAGGAACCTCGAAATTGGCTGCGTTACAGGCAGGCCGGGCACGATACGGGCGCTTGGCGCCAGCCGCAAGCTGCGAGCCCCAAGCTGCAAGAAAAAGCACAGCGTACACCTGAGGGCTTTTTCTTGCCGCTTGCCGCTCGCCGCTTGTGGCTAATTTCTGCCCGCCCGGCGGACCGGCTCTTGCATAGGCAATCCGGCAGTCGCTCGGTATACTCGGGCGCAATACTGCATATTTCAAAGGATTTCACCCATGAAGCGCCTGATTTCCTCGCTCGCGGCGCTGGTCGCGGTTGCCTGCCTCGTTTCGGCCTGCGGTCAGAAAGGCCCCCTGTACCTGCCAGAAGACGGCAAGGACGGCAAGGGCAGCCAGAAGTCGCATCAGCACCAGCACGCTCAGCCTGTCCAGCCACAGGATGAGCAGCCAATCGAGCCCGAGCAAACGCCAGAGCAGTAAGGAAATCAGATGAACGCTTTCAATTACCGCGACGGTGAACTGTTCGCGGAGGGCGTGGCCCTGTCGGCCATCGCCGAACGTTTCGGCACCCCCACCTACGTGTACTCGCGCGCCCACATCGAGGCCCAGTACCGCAGCTATACCGATGCCCTGCAAGGTGTCGAGCACCTGGTGTGCTTCGCGGTCAAGGCCAACTCCAACCTTGGCGTGCTGAACGTTCTGGCTCGCATGGGCGCAGGCTTCGACATCGTTTCCGGCGGTGAGCTGGAGCGGGTACTGGCCGCCGGTGGGCGGGCTGACCGTGTGGTGTTCTCCGGCGTCGGCAAGACCCGCGAAGACATGCGCCGGGCGCTGGAAGTCGGCGTTCATTGCTTCAACGTCGAATCCACCGACGAACTGGAGCGCCTGCAGGTGGTTGCCGCCGAGATGGGCAAGGTTGCCCCGGTCTCGCTGCGGGTCAACCCGGACGTCGATGCCGGCACCCACCCGTACATTTCCACCGGCCTCAAAGAGAACAAGTTCGGCATCGCCATCGCCGACGCCGAAGCCATCTACGTGCGTGCCGCGCAGTTGCCCAACCTGGAAGTGGTCGGTGTCGACTGCCACATCGGCTCGCAGCTGACCACCGTAGAGCCCTTCCTCGACGCCCTCGACCGCCTGCTGGACCTGGTCGACCGCTTGGCCGATTGCGGCATCCACCTGCGCCACCTGGACTTGGGCGGCGGTGTTGGCGTGCGCTATCGCGACGAAGAGCCGCCACTGGTAGCCGATTACATCAAGGCCATCCGCGAGCGCGTCGGCGGTCGTGACCTGGCCCTGGTGTTCGAGCCAGGCCGCTACATCGTAGCCAACGCCGGTGCCCTGCTGACCCGCGTGGAATACCTCAAGCACACCGAACACAAAGACTTCGCCATCATCGATGCGGCGATGAACGACCTGATCCGCCCAGCCCTGTACCAGGCCTGGATGGGCGTCAGCGCGGTCACCCCACGTGAGGGCGAAGGCCGTGCCTACGACCTGGTCGGGCCAATCTGCGAGACCGGCGACTTCCTCGCCAAGGACCGCCAGTTGAACCTGGCCGAAGGTGACCTGCTGGCCGTGCAGTCCGCGGGCGCCTATGGTTTCGTCATGAGCTCGAACTACAACACCCGTGGCCGTTGTGCGGAAATCCTGGTCGACGGCGATCAGGCTTTCGAAGTCCGCCGTCGCGAGACCATCGCCGAACTGTACGCTGGCGAAAGCCTGCTGCCGGAGTGACCCCATGCTTCTGCGTTTTACCAAGATGCATGGGCTGGGCAATGACTTCATGGTCCTGGACCTGGTCAGCCAGCACGCACACATCCAGCCCAAGCACGCCAAGCAATGGGGCGACCGCCACACCGGCATCGGCTTCGACCAGCTGCTGATCGTCGAGGCACCGAACAATCCGGAAGTGGATTTCCGCTACCGGATCTTCAATGCCGACGGTTCGGAAGTGGAGCAATGCGGCAACGGTGCGCGCTGCTTCGCACGGTTCGTGCTGGACAAACGCTTGACCGCGAAAAAGCGCATCCGCGTTGAAACCAAGGGCGGCATCATCGAGCTGGACGTGCAGAACGACGGCCAGGTGTGTGTCGACATGGGCCCGCCGCGCTTCATTCCCGCCGAAATCCCATTCGTCGCTGATGAGCAGGCGCTCAATTACCCGCTGGAAGTCGACGGCGATCTGCACTCTATTGCTGCCGTGTCCATGGGTAACCCGCATGCCGTGCTGCGTGTCGATGACATACGTACTGCGCCGGTTCATGGCCTGGGCCCGAAAATCGAGAACCACCCACGCTTCCCGCAGCGGGTGAACGCCGGTTTCCTCCAGGTCGTTGACCGCCACCGCGCCAACCTGCGGGTATGGGAACGTGGCGCCGGCGAGACCCAGGCCTGCGGCACCGGTGCCTGTGCAGCAGCCGTGGCAGCCATCAGCCAGGGCTGGATGGACTCTCCGGTGTCCCTGGACCTGCCTGGTGGGCGCCTGCACATCGAGTGGGCCGGCCCCGGCACGTCCGTGTTGATGACTGGCCCAGCCGTACGCGTCTACGAAGGACAGGTTCGTCTCTAAGCGAGTAACCGCCATGACCGATCAGCCCAAGGTTGTACCCCAACAGTCCAGTGAGCTCGATGCCGAAGCGGTGGTCGCCTACCTGCGCGCCCACCCGACCTTTTTCGCCGAACACGACGAACTGCTGGTCGAGCAACGTATCCCTCACCAGCGTGGCGACAGCGTGTCGCTGGTGGAACGCCAGCTCAAACTGCTACGCGATCGCAACATCGAGATGCGCCATCGCCTGTCGCAACTGATGGACGTGGCCCGGGACAACGACCGGCTGTTCGAAAAGACTCGCCGGCTGATCCTCGACCTGCTCGATGCCGGCAGCCTGGAAGAAGTGGTCATGGCGGTCGAAGACAGCCTGCGCCAGGAGTTCCAGGTCCCGTTCGTCAGCCTGATCCTGTTCGGTGACCATGCAGCGCCGGTCGGCCGTTGGGTCAGTAATGCCGAGGCCCAGCAGGCCATCGGCGGGCTGCTGGGCGGCGGCAAGACAGTCAGTGGCAACCTGCGTGAGCACGAACTGGCCTTCCTGTTCGGTGAGGAGCAGCACCATGAAGTGGGCTCCAGCGCCGTCGCTGCCCTGGAGTACCAAGGGTTGCACGGCGTGCTGGCAATAGGCAGCCGCGACCCGCAACACTACAAGAGCAGCGTCGGCACCCTGTTCCTTGGCTACATCGCCGAAGTGCTCGGCCGCGTGGTCCCGCGCGTTACCCAGCCCCTGCGCCCGGTGCGCTGATGGAACGCCAGCTGGAGGCTTATTGCGCCCACCTGCGCAACGAGCGCCAGGTGTCCGAACACACACTGCTGGCCTACCGCCGCGACCTCGAAAAGGTCATCGAATACTGCAACACCCAAGGCATCGCGGGCTGGGGCGCCTTGCAGATCCAGCAACTGCGCCAACTGATCGCCCGCCAGCATCATCAGGGGCAGTCCTCGCGCAGCCTGGCGCGGCTACTGTCGGCGGTACGCGGGCTGTATCGCTACCTGAACCGTGAAGGCCTTTGCCAGCACGATCCCGCCAGCGGCCTGAGCGCGCCCAAGGGCGAGCGCCGGCTGCCCAAGGTGCTGGACACCGACCGCGCCCTGCAACTGCTCGACGGCGGCGTGGACGACGACTTCATCGCCCGCCGCGACCAGGCCATCCTCGAACTGTTCTATTCCTCTGGCCTGCGCCTGTCCGAGCTGACCAACCTCGACCTTGAGCACCTGGACCTTGCTGCCGGCCTGGTACAGGTGCTCGGCAAAGGTGGCAAGGCGCGCGTGCTGCCCGTCGGCCGCAAGGCGCGCGAAGCCATGCAGCAATGGTTGCGGCTGCGCGGCATCGGCGGCCCGCGTGACGGCGCCGTCTTCATCAGCCGCCAAGGCAATCGCCTGGGGCCACGGGCTATCCAGATGCGGGTCAAGGCAGCCGGCGAACGCGAACTGGGCCAGCACCTGCACCCGCACATGCTTCGCCATTCATTCGCCAGCCATGTGCTGGAATCGTCCCAGGACCTGCGGGCGGTGCAGGAAATGCTCGGCCATGCCGACATCAGCACCACGCAGATCTACACCCACCTGGACTTCCAGCACCTGGCCGCGGTGTACGACAGCGCCCACCCACGGGCCAAACGCAGCAAAGGCACAGACTCATGAGCATCAAGCTGATCACGTTCGACCTTGACGACACCCTGTGGGACACCGCGCCAGTGATTGCCAGCGCGGAAGTCGTGCTGCGCGACTGGCTGCAGGCCAACGCTCCCATACTTGGCGGCGTGCCGGTGGAACACCTGTTCGCCATCCGCGAACGTCTGGTGCAGGCCGATCCGGGCCTCAAGCACCGTATCAGCGCCCTGCGCCGGCGTGTGCTGTTCCATGCGCTGGAAGAGGTGGGATACAGCGAAAAGCACGCTCAGGAGCTGGCCAACGAAGGGTTTGAGGTGTTCTTGCATGCCCGGCATCAGGTCGAGGTGTTCCCCGAAGTGCAGCCGGTGCTGGAAATTCTGCGCCACCACTACACCCTGGGCGTGGTCACCAATGGCAATGCCGACGTACGCCGCCTGGGCCTGGCCGATTACTTCCGCTTCGCCCTGTGCGCCGAGGACCTGGGGATAGGCAAACCAGACCCGGCGCCCTTCATCGAAGCGCTGAAGCGTGGCGAAGTAGAGGCCAGTGCCGCCGTGCATGTTGGCGATCACCCCGGTGATGACATTGGCGGCGCCCAGCGCGCAGGCTTGCGTGCGGTATGGTTCAACCCCCAGGGCAAGGCCTGGTTGGGGGAAGCGGCGCCGGATGCCGAAGTCCAGCGCCTGTCGCAGCTGCCCGACATACTTGCGCGCTGGCGCTGACAGGGGCCGCTTTGCGGCAGTGAAAACCAGTAGCCACAAAAAAGCCCGCAGCGACGGCGGGCTTTTTGGTGTTCAGCCACTCAGATAGGGCGGCTGCCGTACTTGTTGTCCGGCTTCTTGGGCGGGTCGGCGACTACATTGGCCTCGACTTCCTGCACCTTGCCACCGCGCGAAAGGAATTCTTCCATCGCTTTGGCCAGGGCATCACGCTCCTTTTGCTTGGCTTCCATGCTCGGCATCTCGTCTACCGAGACAGCCGCCTTGGATTTGCCCTTGGCAACCGGTGCCGGGCTGCTGTCGTCATCGCCAGCGTCTTCGGCGCCATCGCCAGCCGCAGCGTCGAGGCTATCATCAGCCTCGTCTTCGTCGCCTACTTCGAGGTCATCATTTTCCAGATCGTCGTCGCTCATGTTCTACCTCATGACTTGCGAAAAGCAGGTTAGTTATAGACCAGTGCAGCCGTAGACCGGCAGCCACCAGTGAAAATTCAACTGGCCGTGGGTTGGCCACTGCCCTTGGGACGGCACTCCTGATGGGACGCCCCGCCCGGCAGGCCCTGCTCCTGGCAGGACCTGACAAAACCTTGCAGCCCTTGCTGGCCACACGCTATTGGCAAGCCTAGCAAAGGCTGACGAAGCGTGCGGACAACTCGTGCAACACCTCTCGGCGCGCATTCTAGCGCGCCCGTGGAAAAAGCAAAGCTCCATAAACGCCCTGCTTGTTGTAAGTTTTTGGCTTACGTCGCGAACGTGACTGATAAACCGTTTGCTCTGCGGGAAATGGCAAAAAACAGGCAAAAAAAATGCCCGGCAAGCCGGGCAAGTTTTTCCAGCGTCGCAGTTACAGGTTGTAACCGCGTTCGTTGTGTTGAGCCAGGTCGAGGCCGACCGACTCTTCTTCTTCGTTGACCCGCAGGCCCATCACCACGTCCAGCACCTTGAGGATCACGTAGGTGACGATGGCGGTGTAGACCACGGTGAAAATCACGCCCTTGGCCTGGATCCAGACCTGCGCACCGATATCGGTGACCGCGCCGAAGCCGCCCAGGGCCGGTGCCGCGAACACACCGGTGAGGATCGCGCCGATGATGCCGCCGATGCCATGCACGCCGAAGGCATCCAGGGAGTCGTCATAACCCAGCTTGCGCTTGAGGGTGGTAGCGCAGAAGTAGCAGAGCACGCCAGACACCAGGCCAATCACCAGGGCGCCCATCGGGCCCACGGTGCCGGCAGCCGGGGTGATGGCAACCAGGCCGGCGACCACACCCGAGGCGATGCCCAGGGCGCTAGGTTTGCCGTGGCCGATCCACTCGGCGAACATCCAGCCCAACGCTGCAGCAGCGGTGGCGATCTGGGTCACCAGCATGGCCATGCCGGCAGTACCGTTGGCGGCTGCAGCGGAGCCGGCGTTGAAGCCGAACCAACCGATCCACAGCATGGCTGCGCCCATCAGGGTGTAGCCCAGGTTGTGCGGGGCCATCGGGGTGGTCGGGTAGCCTTTGCGCTTGCCCAGTACCAGGCAGCAGACCAGGCCGGCGATACCGGCGTTGATGTGCACCACGGTGCCGCCAGCGAAGTCGAGCACGCCCCAGTCCCACATCAGCGCGCCATCACCGCTCCAGACCATGTGCGCGATCGGTGCGTAGACCAGGGTGAACCAGATGCCCATGAACACCAGCATCGCCGAGAACTTCATGCGTTCGGCGAAGGCACCCACGATCAGCGCCGGGGTGATGATGGCGAAGGTCATCTGGAAGGTAATGAAGACCGCTTCAGGGAACAGTGCGGCAGCCGACGTCAGGCCGTCCGGCGTTACGCCGCTGAGGAACGCCTTGGAGAAGCCGCCGACGAAGGAATTGAAGTTGAGCACGCCCTTTTCCATACCAGTGGTATCGAAGGCCATGCTGTAGCCGTAAACGACCCAGAGAATGCTCATCAGGCCGGTGATGGCAAAGCACTGCATCATCACCGAAAGTACGTTCTTCGAACGCACCATACCGCCGTAGAACAGGGCCAGGCCCGGGATGGTCATGAACAGCACCAGCGCCGTGGCAGTCAGCATCCAGGCGGTGTCACCGGAGTTCAGTACTGGGGCGGCAGCCTCCTCTGCCAGGGCGAGGCCCGGCATTACGAGGGACAATAGGGCTCCTAGCCCTGCGATCTTACGCAGAGTCATGTTGTTTTCTCCTGGGGCGTTGGGTTTGGTGAGGCTTTTTTTGGGCGCTTAGATCGCGTCGGTATCGGTTTCGCCGGTACGGATGCGGATTGCCTGCTCCAGATTCACCACGAAGATCTTGCCGTCACCGATCTTGCCGGTGTTGGCAGCCTTGGTGATGGCTTCGATCACTCGATCGAGGTCCTTGTCGTCGATGGCGACGTCGATCTTCACCTTGGGCAGGAAGTCGACCACGTATTCCGCACCGCGATACAGCTCGGTGTGACCCTTCTGCCGACCGAAGCCTTTTACTTCGGTGACGGTGATGCCCTGCACGCCGATTTCCGACAGTGACTCTCGCACGTCGTCCAGCTTGAACGGCTTGATGATGGCTGTGACTAGCTTCATGAAACTCTCTCCCGATTTGGTGGACTTGCCCCAGGAAAACAAACCCGTCTCAAGTCTAAGCGCAGCGGTTGGCTTTGTAACGCGTCGTCGGCATCCGGCTCCGCGTGCGCACTGCCTGGTCACAAGGAACTGCATCAGTGCATGGCTCGTACAGGTCTTTGCAGAAACCTTGCCAGTTCCGTTAAAGCGCCGAAAAACAGGCAGTTGCGTGGAAGAGTCAGGCTTGGCCAGTCGCCAGCATTGAAAAGATGCACAGTCTTGGTGCGCGGCATTGCACAGGACTGCTCGAAAAATGTGCAACGGAACGCAAAACGGGCCCGTGTTACACTGCCGGCCATTTCCCGTCAGCAGTGGACAGCCGATCATGCTCGCGCCCAAAGCCCTTCTCGATGCCCTGAGCGACCAGGCCTCGCGCCTGTTCAGTGGCGATACCGCCCAGCCCCGCGCCGAACTGGAAAGCCAGTTCAAGGTGCTGATGCAAGGTGCCTTCAGCAAGCTGGACCTGGTCAGCCGTGAAGAATTCGACAGCCAGATGGTCGTATTGGCCCGCACCCGTGCGCGCCTGGAGGCCCTGGAGAAGCAGGTCGCCGAGCTGGAAGCCCGCATGGCACCCGCGGCACAGGATTAAGCTCCGCGCCCCGCCCTCACGCGGGAGCCCGTAGCCGGCCGGGCGCCTGGCTGCTTGGCTTGGGCGGCAGCTCACTGGCATGCAGGTCCCCTCGAAACAGCGTTGCGCCGCACACCGTGAACAGCGTCCTGAACAGGTTGTGCGAGTTGCGAATCCGAGCCTGAATGCCCTCGATGGCCGAATCCCCTGGCTGCAGCGCGACCGCACGGTTGGCCCACTCGATGGCCGCGAAGCGGCTCGGCTTGCGCGTACCATGCCCGTGCATCCAGGCCAGGCCTAGCTCCGCGCTGGCACGCCCGGCTATCGCGCAATCAGGGTAGTGCACCAGATCCAGCAGGTAGGCGACCGCCTCTGCGCGCTCCCGGGGGTCGCCGAACTGGCGCTGCAGAATGGCCAACTGCAAGCGGGCCTGGGCATCGAGCGCCTCGTTGCCTAGGCAATCGAGCAGCAAGCGCCTTACCGCCAGCATCGCGCTACGCTCGCTCAAGTTCTGGTCATTACGCATGCGTTGGCAGGCCAGGTCGTACTTGGCCATCTGGCTGCCTGCCTGCGCGGCACACAGCAGCCAATGCGCTGCTGCCCCAGAGTCTATGTAGTGTTCCGGCGTTCCCTCGAGCCGACCGCAATGCAGCGCGTAAAGCGCGGCTGCGGCATCGGGCAACTTGCACTCGGCACACTGCCTGTACAGAAAATAAGCGGCCTCGTAATACTTGGCGGCCCAAAGCAGGCGCGCTACCTCGAGTACATCAAAGCCCAGCCCCTCGCGGCCGCACTGCCGTTTCACCGCAGCGTGCAGCCAGATACGCGCCTGCTCGGCGCATTGCCTGAAACCCCACAACCCGAACTGGTGCCCCACGGACCGCAACGCACAGGCCGCCGCTTGCCTGCGGTTTTCGCTTAACCGCTCGATGGCGATACGCAAGCTGTGCGCATCGTCTTGCACGCCATGGGCCACTACCAGGCAAACAAAGCTGTAGAACGGCTCACCAATGGCCGGTACGAAGCCCTGATCGGGGTATAGCGCCACAGAAGCGACGAAGTCGTGCATCGCACCGGGGTAATCCTTTAGCGAAAAGCGGCGAAAAGCCCCTCGCCGGGCCATGAGCGTGGCGCGTTCCTTTGGCCTGAGCTCGCGTTGCATCCACCGCTCGAAGACTCGCTGCCAAGCCGCGACTTGCTGCACCTGATCGGCAGGAGGCAGCCGGAACTGATCCTCAAGTGCCAGCCAGCGGATTGCATTACGCAGGGTTTCAGGCCAGCCCCGGCACAAAGGGCCGCTGGCCACGGCATCAATGGCCTCATAACTACCGCCCCAACGGGGTGTGAGGTAGCTGGCATAGGCCTCGACCACCTCGAAGCAGCCAGGGAACCAGTTCAAGGCATGGCGCAGCCAGTAGTCCCGCGCAGGTTCCTGCTCAGCGGGCAGGCGGGCACTCAGGCACGACGGCAGCACTTGCGGCAGCTCAACCAGCGGTGCCAGCCCATATTTGACCAGTAGCGGTGCCGCAGCCTCCTGCACTTCGACATCGGCATGGGCGCTGGGCCGAAAGCGCGCCGGCCGGCCATGAAACAGCTCCACCAGCCAGCCCGGTTCACGAAAGTGCGCACTGATCTGCAACATACCGATCGCCGCCGCTACAGGCTGCGCGCAACGCTCAATGGCCCGCAGGAAGTGCCCAGCGGCCATTTCGCAGGCCTGCTCGGCGGCCAGCCAGCGCGCTGCGGACACCTCATTGGCGGCAACCGTACCGCGAATACGGCAAGCGCGATTGAAGCAGTGAAAGCCCATGGCTACCTGGGGGTGATAAGCCTTGGGGCAGGCATCGATCCAGGCTTTGAGGCGTTGTGTGAGGGCCTTGCTGCCGTCTACATCCCAGTCGACCAGCATGTGCCCCTGAACAGCCTCAAGGTAGGCCGGGCACTCCCCTGGGCGCGCTTGCCGCCACTGCGCCTGAAGGTTATCGAAGAAATGGTTGAGTTCAGCGAACTCCTTGGCCTTTACCCGCTTCAGGATCTGCTGGCGGGTGCGAATGAGCGTTTGCACGGGCAGTACCTCAAGTCCATTTGGAGGAGATGCATTGCCATCCCTTGGCAAGGCAGTAACGGTTGAACACTAAGCCATAGCTTTGCCGGGCGCAAAGTTATTGGATCCATTTCTGTCAGGTTGCGTGAAAAAGCAGGGAAACCTGGACCTAAAAACAACAACGCTGGCTTATTGCGCCCGCCGCGCATCACAACAAGCTGGATACCGGCAGCCCATTGGGGCCATACAGCCGGTCTGCGGTAATGCGGTCAAGGAAATCTAGGATCTGCTGATTGCCTTTGAGGCGAAGGCCCAAGGCTTCACCGTTCACCCTGTTTAGCGCCCGGGCGCGTAACGCCGACTGACGCAAACGCCGCCAGGCACTCAGGCAATCTGCGTCCCGGGCAGCCCGCAACGCCCCTTCCCGTCCAGGGCCATAGCCAAGCTTCAACTGCGCCGTCGCACGCATGGCCTCCAACTGCTCCAATCGCAGCAGAGCCGCCTGCTTGCCAGCGACCAGTTCGCGCAAGCGCTCGGCATCCACCCGCCCCTGTGCCAGGGCAAGACGTTCCTGCTCCAGTAACTGCAGCAGTTGCTCGACAACCCGTTGCTGCACATCCAAGTGCCTGCCCAAACTCATAGGCCACCCACTTTCAGAGCTGCTGCGCCGAAGGGCCGTTCATGTCGGCTCACTGTCGAGCATTTCCCTGAAGTCGGCCACCAGGCTGTCATAGATGGCCTGCGAGTCGACCTGCAGGCTGCCATCGGCGATGGACTGACGCAGGGCGGCGACCTTTTCCAGGTCAACATCCGCCGCAGGGTCGGTTGGGTTGAGGTCGCTGACCTGCGAGAGCTCTACAGCGTCTTCGGGCAGCGTATCCATTTCCTGCGAGGCAACGCGGGCTGTAGCGGCGCCCGCCAGGTTGGCATCAGTCGAGGGAAGGAGGTTGGTGAGCGGGGAACTTATGATTTTCACGATAGAGGCTTCGTTGGCTGTGGTTTGAACACTATCGGCATCCGTACGCGCCACCTTTGGCCGGCGATAGGTTTTTGACAAAAAATCAGTAGCGCAGCAGCAGTTCGTTCTTGCCAACGACCTGAGCATCGAGCATTCGGCCGTCGCCGCCCAGTACACGCACCCTGTTACCCAGGCCACCATTGTCCAAGGCCTTGCCATTGCGGCTGAGGGTGAACCCCGCCCCCTGCGCGCGCAACACCACGGGGCGGTTGCGCTCAACCAGCCAGCGCTCGCGAACCCCCTTGAGCGCAAGCACGGCGCCGCGCTCCACGCCACGAGCAGCTTGCCGGCCGACCACCTGCTCGGCGCGCAATGCACTGCCTTGGGGCAGATCTTGCAGCGGCCCGCGCCGGCTGATCAGCATATTGGCCTGGATGACCTCGCCTGCCTTGATCCTGCGTGCGCTCACGACATAGCTGCCTACGGCGCTGACCGTCACCTGCAGGTAGCCGAGCACGCCATCCTGACCTGCGCAACGCACGCCCATCGCTACACGCCCGACGGGCAGGCGGCGCGGGTGCACCAGGTAGGGTCGGGGTACGGCACAGGCACTGATTCGCGAGACCGGCTGGCCGATGTCCAGCAGCGTCAGGCGGCTACCCGCCGGCAGTCGCGGTTCGATCAGTTGCCTAACCCGAGCCTGCAGCGCATCGTCCTGAGCGAACGCGGCACTGGCCTGGGCCAGGCACAACAGCATCCCCAGCGACCGGCAGATACGCGCCAGGCCAGCACCTACGGTAAGTGGTCCGGTCATCGAGCCGATGCCTCTTGTAGAGTTTCAGGCGCAGCATTCTAGGCAGCTCTGCAACAACGCAAAGGTCGAATTGCTCGCCAAATAGCGGTCTGTTCCGGCCTTTGCCCCATGCTCATCCCCTCTACTCTGCACGCCGTTCAACAGATGGCACGGGCCGCAGGCATGATCGACAAACTCGACAACGAGCTGCGCTTTGCGCAAGACGCGATGAGCTTGCGCGCTGAGCGCCAGCAAGTGCTGGCCAACAATATCGCGAACGCCGACACGCCCAACTACCGCGCCCGGGACTTCGATTTCGCCACCGAACTGGCCAGCTCCCTGAACCAGGGCCGCTCGCGCAGCAGCATGTCCCTGGCCACCACCTCTGACCGTCATCTGCATGCCTCCAGCGGCAGCAGTTCGGTGCATGAACTGCTGTACCGCGTGCCAGACCAGCCAAGCCTTGACGGCAACACCGTGGATATGGACCGGGAGCGCGCACAGTTCGCCGACAACAGCGTCCGCTACCAAGCCAGCCTGACCTTCCTGAACAACCGCCTGCAGTCGCTCAAGAACGCGATGCAATCCGAATAACCCGGGGTAAACCGCATGTCCATGTTCAGTATTTTCGACATCGCCGGCTCGGCGCTCAGCGCACAGTCCGAGCGCATGAACGTGACCGCCAGCAACCTGGCCAACGCCGACACCACCAGCGGCCCGGACAACGAAGCCTATCGCGCCCGCCAGGTGGTATTCGAGACCCAGTACCAGGACGGCAGCGAAGTGGGCGGCGTGCGGGTGAGCCAGGTGATCGAGGACGGCTCGCCCATGCGCCAGGAGTACCGCCCCGGCGACCCGCTGGCCGACGAATCGGGCTACGTGACCATGCCCAACGTCGAGCCCGTAGGCGAGATGGTCAACATGATCTCCGCTTCGCGCTCCTACCAGGCCAACGTCGAAGTCATGGCCGCCAGCAAAGAATTGATGCTCAAGACCCTGACCCTTGGCGAGGCCTGACCATGACCAGCACCATCGCAAGTTCGGTCCTCTCGACCATGAACAGCACCAGCGACAGCACAGCCTCCAGCGCTGACGAGCTGCAAGACCAGTTCCTCACCCTGCTGACCACCCAGCTGCAGAACCAGGACCCCACCGACCCGCTGGACAACAGCGAGATGGTCACGCAGCTGGCGCAGATCAGCACCATCAGCAGCATCGAAGAAGTGACCAGCACCTTGGAGGGTATTTCCAGCCAGATCAGCGCATCGGAGACCCTGCAGGCCTCTGCTCTGGTCGGTAACGGCGTGCTGATCGAAGGCGACAGCATCCAGGTGGCCAGCGGCGTCGCCACCGCCTTCGGCGTCAGCCTGGGCAGCGATGCGGACAGCGTCACCATCAACATCTCGGACAGCAGCGGCAACGTGGTCGCCACGCTGGACGCAGGCGACATGAGCGCCGGTACTCAGGCCCTGTACTGGGACGGTGTGCAGGACGACGGCACGACTGCCGCCGATGGCAGTTACACCTTCACCGTGAGTGCGACCAGCGATGACGCCAGCGTGACCGCAACCGCACTGAAATACGCCCTGGTGACCGGTGTGACCACCGACAGCAGCGACGAGGTTGCGCTCGATCTGGGCGGCGTCAACGACAACGTCGGCCTCGGCGACATCAAGCTGGTGCTTTGAACCCTAATCACGGAGAACAACCATGGGCTTTTCCCAAGCGCTCAGCGGCCTGACCGCCGCATCCACCGACCTGGAGGTCGTCAGCAACAACATCTCCAACTCGCAGACCGTGGGGTTCAAGAGCTCTACGGTGCAGTTCGCCGACGTCTACTCAGGGGCCGATGTGGGCCTGGGTACAACGGTGTCCGGTGTCGTGCAGAATTTCGAGTCAGGCAGCCTGACCACCACGGACAACAGCCTGGACCTGGCCATCAATGGCGACGGTTTCTTCACCTTCACCGATGGCACGCAGACCGTCTACTCGCGTAACGGCCAGCTGACGCTGACAGCCGACGGCTACCTGGTGAACTCGGCCGGCGACCAGTTGCTTGGTGCCAATGGCGTGATCCAGATCCCCACCAGCGGTATGCAGGCCAGCGCCAGTACGGAACTGGATGCAGAGCTGAACCTTGATGCCAGCGAAGACATCATTACCGATACCTTCGATGCCACCGATGCATCGACCTATTCCTATTCGACCACGGCCACGGTCTACGACTCGCTCGGCAACAGCCACACCTCGACGCTGTACTTCAGCAAAACCGCCGAAAACACCTGGGACATCCACAGTGCCATCGATGGCAACCTGCTGAGCGAGAGCCAGACAGTTACCTTCAGCTCTAGCGGCCTGATCACCAGCGGCGAAACAGGCACCTATACCTACGACCCGGCCAACGGTGCGGCGACGATGTCCATCGCGCTGGACCTGACCGGTACCACGCAGTTCGGCAACGACTCCGAAGTATCGAGCATCTCCCAGGACGGCTATACCTCGGGCAGCCTGATCAGTTTCACCATCGATGACACCGGCACTGTGATCGCTACCTACTCCAACGATCAAACCCAGGAAATCGACCAGATCCAGTTGGCCAGCTTCTCCAACGAAAATGGTCTGCAGGCCAATGGCGACAACACCTGGATTGCCACCACCGCCTCGGGCCAAGCGCTGCTGGGCGTTGCCAGCAGCGGGTCGCTAGGCTCGATCCTCAGTGGCACCACCGAGGACTCCAACGTCGACCTTACCGCCGAGCTGGTAAACCTGATCATCGCCCAGCGTACCTTCCAGGCCAACGCCAAGTCGGTGACCGCCCAGAGCGAAGTGCTGCAGCAAGCCGTGAACATCGGTTCCTGACACCATGGACCGGATGCTCTTCACCGCCATGAGCGGGGCGAACCAGGCACTCGAGCAACAGGCGGTAGTCGCCAACAACCTGGCCAACATCGTCACGCCCGGTTTTCGTGCGCAACTGGTGCAGATGCAGTCTTCACCGGTGGCAGGCGAAGGCCTGCCGACGCGGGTTTCAGTCAGCGCCACTGGCGTGGGCGTGGACTGGTCCGAAGGCCCCATCACCCACACCGACCGCAACCTCGACGTGGCGCTGGGCGAAAACACGCTGCTCGCGGTGCAGACCGCCGATGGCCAGGAAGCCTACACCCGCCGTGGTGACCTGCAAGTGGACGGCAGCGGTGCCATGACCGTGGCAGGGCTGCCGGTGATGGGCGATGGCGGCCCCATCAGCGTGCCATTGGGCAGCGAAGTCAGCTTGGGTAGCGACGGCACCATCAGTGTTCGCGAACAGGGCATGGAGCCGCGTGGGCTGAGCCCGGTCGGCAAACTCAAGCTGGTGTCAGCCCTGCCAGGCACCCTGGAAGCGGGCAATGACGGGCTGCTGCGCCAGCCGGCCGACGCCAATGGCATCCATCAGCAGCTGGCGGCCGATGAAAGCCTGCGCGTCACCCCGGGCGCACTGGAGGGCAGCAACGTCAGCCCGACCGGCGCCATGGTGGCCATGATCGACAACGCCCGCCGCTATGAAATGCAGATGAAGGCCATCAGCGCCGCCGACGACAACGCCAAGAGCGCCAATCAGTTGCTCGCCTTGCAGGGCTGAGCCGGGCGCCGAATGAACAGGTAACCGACCGATGATCAGATCACTGTGGACGGCCAAGACCGGGCTTGAGGCCCAGCAAGGGCAGCTCGACGTCATTGCCAACAACCTGGCCAACGTCAGCACCAACGGCTTCAAACGCTCACGCGCCGTGTTCGAGGACCTCGTCTACCAGAACGTGCGCCAGCCGGGGGCTCAGAGCAGCACCGACACCCGGCTGCCTTCAGGTTTGCAGGTCGGCACCGGCGT
Source organism: Pseudomonas sp. p106 (assembly GCF_003936645.1). NCBI lineage: Bacteria > Pseudomonadati > Pseudomonadota > Gammaproteobacteria > Pseudomonadales > Pseudomonadaceae > Pseudomonas > Pseudomonas sp. p106. Next base: position 64,067 of record NZ_RHQR01000005.1, on the reverse strand, counting down.
GCGCCAGGTGGCCACCGAACGCCTGCACACCCAGGGCAACCTGGAAGAGACCAGCAGCTCCAAGGACCTGGCCATCAATGGCCTGGGTTTCTTCGAGGTCGACATGCCCGACGGCTCGACCGCCTACACTCGCGACGGCAGCTTTCAGCTCGACGCCAACGGCGAGATGGTCAGCTCCAATGGCTATAAATTGACGGCAGGGATCACCATTCCGGCCAATGCCACGTCGATTTCCATCAGCACCGACGGCATCGTCTCGGTGACCCAGCCCGACAGCACCGCCTCCACCCAAGTGGGCCAACTGAACCTGGCACTGTTCGTCAACAATGCGGGCCTGCAGAGCATCGGCCAGAACCTGTACCAGGAAACCGATGCTTCCGGCAGCCCCACCGAGACGACACCCGGCCTGAACGGTGGCGGCACTGTCAGCCAGGGCTATGTCGAGACCTCCAACGTCAATGTGGTGGAGGAAATGGTGGGCATGATCCAGACCCAGCGCGCCTATGAAATCAACAGCAAGGCCGTCGAAACCTCCGACGAAATGCTGCAGCGCCTGACCCAGCTCTGATGGCCATGTCCCAACCCCGCAACGCATCGCTCAAGCTCCTGCCCTTCGTTTGCCTGGCCGTGCTGCTCGGCGCTGTGCTATCGGCTGCCGGTTGTGCGCAACTGGTACCAAAGCCAGTGGTGCCCGACGAGTCCATGCAGGTGCCCGACTTGCCCGAACGCCTGGCCAATGGCTCGATCTACCAAGGGCAGCGCGGTTCGCAACCGCTGTTCGAGGACCGCCGCCCGCGGATGGTCGGCGATACGCTGACCGTAGAACTCAACGAGCAGGTCAGCGCCAGCAAGACCTCATCGTCCAATGCCGACCGCAGCGGCAGCCTGGGCCTGGCGTTTTCCACCAGCTCCGACCGTGACTCCAAGGTTGGCAACTACGGCGTGAATGCCTCGACCGACCATGAGTTCGCCGGCAGTGGTGGCTCCAAGGCCAACAACTCGTTCACCGGCACCATTTCGGTCACGGTCATGCAGGTGCTGGCCAACGGTAACTTGAGGGTGCGTGGCGACAAGCAGATCGCCATCAATCAGGGCACCGAGTTCATCCGTTTCTCCGGCGTGGTCAACCCACGCTCGATCACCGGGGAGAACACCGTGCTTTCAAGCCAGGTGTCCCTGGCACGCATCGAGTACGTCGGCGAAGGCTACATCAATGAGGCGCAACGCATGGGCTGGTTGCAACGCGTCATCCTCAACCTGTCACCTTTCTAACGAGCGCATCATGGCCGACTCCCCGTTCACTTCCGGGCTGCGATGCCGACTGCACTGCGCGGCCCGCGCCCTGCGCCCGCTGTTTGGCGCCTTCGCGCTGGTACTGGGCGGCACGGCGCACGCGGAGCAGATCCGCGACATCGCCGATTTCGCCGGCATCCGCAGCAACAACCTTGTGGGCTATGGCCTGGTGGTCGGGCTGGACGGTACAGGCGACCAGACCACCCAAAGCCCCTTTACCGAGCAGGGTCTGACCAACATGCTTTCCCAGCTCGGCGTTACCTTGCCGGCCGGCGCCAACATGCAGATGCGTAACATCGCGGCGGTGATCGTCACCGCCAACCTGCCGCCCCTGACCCGCCCCGGCCAGCAGATCGATGTGGTCGTTTCTTCCATCGGCAACGCCCGCAGCCTCAGGGGTGGAACGCTGTTGATGACCCCGCTCAAAGGTGCCGACGGCGATGTGTATGCCATGGCCCAAGGCAACCTGCTGGTGGGTGGTGCTGGTGCGGCAGCCAATGGCAGCAGCGTGCAGATCAACCAGCTGGCCGGTGGCCGCATCAGCCGCGGGGCAGTGGTGGAGCACAGCGTGCCGCTCGACCTCGGCGCCCAGCACGGCATCCTCGAACTGCAACTACGCGAGCCCGACCCGGCCACCGCGCAGCGGGTAGTGTTCGCCATAAACAGCGTGATGCGCAGCACCGTCGCCTCGGCGGTGGACGGCGGCCTGGTGCAGGTACAAGGGCCGCTCTCGGCCAACGAGCGGGTCAATTTCATGGCCCGGATCGACAGCATCGATGTAATGCCAATGCAGGCACGGCCCAAAGTCATACTCGATTCGCGCACCGGCTCGGTGGTGCTCAATGGCTCGGTGAAGCTGTTCCGTGCCGCCGTGGCCCACGGCGATCTATCGGTCACCATCGACACCACCAACAGCGTCAGCCAGCCAGGCGCCTTGAGCGGCGGACAAACTGCGGCCACCGCCAACAGCGACATATCAATCGAAACCCAGGCCCGCGCCCTGCACGTACTGGAAGGCAGCGCCGACTTGATGGATGTGGTCAAAGGCCTCAACGCCCTGGGTGCCACGCCACAGGACCTGATGGTCATTCTCCAGGCGCTCAAGGCCGCCGGTTCCCTGCGTGCAGAACTGGAGATCATCTGATGAGCATGGCTGATGGCGCGGCGGGGTTCGCGCTCGACGTTCAGGGCCTGCAACGTTTGCGCAGCCAGGCCGGGCGCAGTGGTGAGGCAGGCCTGAAGGAAGCGGCCCGGCAGTTCGAAGCGCTGTTCCTGCAGACGATGCTCAAGAGCATGCGTGCGGCGATACCCAAGTCGGAGCTGTCCAACAACTCGCAAACCCAACTCTATACCGAGATGCTCGACCAGCAATGGGCTCAGAGCCTGGCCGGGCACGGCATGGGCCTGGCCGAGCAACTGACGCGTAGCCTTTCGACAAGCGGGCTGGTGGCCGAGCCCCCGACTGCTGCACAGGAATCGCCCTTCGTCAGCCTGGCCCGACAAACGCCGGCTTTCAATGCCTGGAAGCGCTATGAAGTGCGCGACGAAGCAGCTGGCCGTGCCGAGCATGTCGAGGACTTCGTGGCCCGGCTGGCCGAACCGGCGCGCATGGCCGCACGCAGCAGCGGCGTGCCGGCACAGCTGATTCTTGCCCAGGCCGCTCTGGAGACCGATTGGGGGCGACGGCGCATCACCTCCGCCGACGGCGCGGACAGCCACAACCTGTTCGGTATCAAGGCCGGCGGGCGCTGGCAAGGTGAAACCACGCAGATACAGACCACCGAATACGTCGCCGGCGAGGCACACAAACAGGTGGAGAGCTTCCGCGTCTATCCCCACGCTCAGGCCGCTTTCGACGATTACGCGCGCTTGATCCGCAGCCGCCCCGGTTATGCAGCGGCGCGCAACGCCACAAGCAGCTCAGAGGCAGCGCTAGCGCTGCAGCAAGGCGGGTACGCCACTGACCCACACTATGCCGACAAGCTGATCGCGGTCATGGCGACCATCGGGCCGCTGCCATCTGCCGGGCAGGTAGCACTGGCCAACGACCAATAAGGCCCGCACGCATTTGCCAACGCTTTTGTGCAACCAGCAATGGATAAAGGCTCAAGATGCCCTGACCCGAGGCCGATGTTGCGCAGCATGTAGCCCAGGAGCTTTTCGATGAGCATCATCTCCATTGGCGTCAGCGGCCTCTCGGCGGCCCAGATCGCCCTTGCCACCAGCAGCAACAACACGACCAACGCCTATACCGACGGCTATACCCGCCAGGTCGCCAGTTTCACCGAGTCTGCCTCCGGCAGCGGCGTGCAGGTATCGAGCGTCGACCGCCAGTACAACCAGTTTGTCACCACCCAGCTCAACAGCTCCACCAGTGCAGAAAGCGCGCTGTCCACCTACCAGACCGAGGTCGATCAGATCGACAGCCTGCTGGCCGACAGCGATGCAAGTCTGGATAGCCTGCTGCAAAGTTTCTTCTCGGCCATCCAGACCTTGACCTCAGATGCCAGTGACACGGCCGCACGGGAAGAAGTGGTGGGTGCGGCAGAAACACTGGCCAGCCAGTTCAACCAGCTGGGTAGCTACCTTTCAGCGATGTCGGACGACGTGAACGAGCAGATCGACGATCAGGTCACTCAGATCAACGACCTGAGCGCGCAGATCGCGACCCTCAACGAACAGATCAGCCTGTCCGGGTCGCTCGGCAGCACCTCGAACGACCTGCTCGACCAGCGCGACCTGCTGGTCAGCCAGCTCAGCGAACTGGTGGCGGTAGACGTCACCGTGCAGGACAACGGCAGCTACACGGTATCGCTCAGCAATGGCCTGGCGCTGGTCTCTGCGGGCGACAGCTTCGAACTGACCACCGGTGCCTCCGCCAGCGACCCGAGCGAAGCGTCCATCAGCTATGTCGATGCCGCCGGCAACAGCGTGACGCTGGACGACAGCGTGCTCGACAGTGGCTCGCTCGGCGGCCTGCTGTCATTTCGCGATACCACCCTGGCCGACACCCAGAACCAGTTGGGCCTGATGGCCGTGTCGCTGACCCAGGCCTTCAATACCCTGCAGGCGCAGGGCGTTGACCTCAACGGCGATACCGGCACGGCATTCTTCTCGGTGGCCGACCCGCTGGTATACGGCGACACCGGCAATACCGGCGACGCCACCCTCAGCGCCAGCTTCGGCGATGATGTCAGCGCCCTCACGGCCAGTGATTACACGGTGACCTGGTCCGACAGCGACGGCTTCACCGTCACCCGCAATGACACCGGCGCCAGCGTCGAGGCAAGCTACGACAGCAGCAGCGCGACCCTGAGTTTCGCCGGCATGGACCTTACCGTCAGCGGCACCGCCGAGGACGGCGACAGCTTCCTGGTGCAACCTACCCGCAACGCAGCCAGCAGCTTCACCACGCTGGTTAGTGAGGGCGAGCAGATTGCCGCCGGTACCTCCAGCGGCAGCAGTGACAACACCAATGCACTGGCGATGCTCGACCTGCAAACCAGCGATATCGTCGGCGGCAGTGCAACGCTCAGCGAAACCTACGCATCGCTGGTGAGCGACGTGGGCAGCACCGCAACGCGCGTCGCCGCGCAGCTGGAAACCCAATCGGCGCTGACCGAACAGCTGACCACCCTGCAGCAGTCTGAGTCGGGCGTGAACCTTGATGAGGAAGCGGCCAACCTCATCGTCTACCAGCAGTACTACCAGGCCTGCGCGAAGATCGTCGAAGTGGGCACCACAGTCCTCAACACCATCCTCGACATCAGCTGATTGCCCCCAAAGGAGAGCCCGGCATGCGCCTGAGCAGTGCGACCATCTACAACCAGAACCTCAACTCCATGCTCGCCCAGCAGAGCCAGTACCAGGAGGCGGCCCTGGAGGTATCCAGCGGTACCCGCGTGGTAAACCCCTCGGATGACTCCCTGGCAGCGGCACAAGCGGTCACCGTGCGCCAGTCGATTGCGGCAAACGAGCAGTACGCCGATTCGCGGGCGGCCATCACCACGGCGCTGTCCCAGGAAGAAAGCACCCTGGACAGCATCAATGACGCCATCACCAGCGCCATGAGCCTGGTGGTTGAGGCCGGCAACGGGACCCTCAGCGACGCTGACCGAGAATCGCTGGCCACCTCCCTGCAAGGGGTCTACGACACACTTGTCACCTTGGCCAACAGCACCGACAGTAATGGCAACTACCTGTTTTCCGGCTACCAGAGCCAAAGCCCGGCGTTTGCCGAGAACGCCGATGGCGAGCTGGTTTACCAGGGTGATGACAATGTGGTCTCGCAGCAGGTCAGTGCTACCCAGAGCATGGCCAGCGGCGACAATGGCGCGGCGATCTTCCTTTCGGTTAGCAGCTCCGCCGGTTTCATTGCCGAAGCAGGCGACAACACCGGCACATTGACCTTCGACGGCCCGGATGTCGCCGACACCAGCGCGGCCAACTATGGCGATGCATTCACCCTGACCTTCAGCGTCGCCGACGATGGCAGCACCCAGTACAGCATCGACGGCCAGGACCCGATCAGCTACACCGACGGTGAAACCCTGGAGGTCAATGGCCTGAGCCTGACACTCAGTGGCACACCCGCCGAAGGTGACAGCTTGACGGTCAGTGCTGCTGCCGATGCCGACCCCGACGTGTTCGCCACGCTGCAGAACCTGATCAGCGCCTTGCAGACGCCGGTGGAGGACGAGGCGGACCAGGCGGCCCTGAGCAACACCCTGTCCACCGCCAGCCGAGAGCTGAGCAATGCCCAGGACAATGTGCTCACCGTCCTCACCTCGGTCGGCACGCGCCTGGGCCAGGTGGAAGTGCTCGATACCATTGGCGACGACCTGGCCCTCAGTTACACCGAGCGGCTCTCCGGGCTGGTGGACGCCGACTACACCGAGTCCATCTCCCGCTACGTGACGCTGCAGGTATCGATGCAAGCGGCTCAGCAGACATTCGCCAGCGTGCAGCAGCTGTCACTCTTCGAGTACATCTGAGCGCTTGCGTAAAACCACAGTGGCGGCCTGCTTCGCACGAAAAACCCGGCGTATCAGGCATGCCCGAGCTGGCCGATCAAGGCCTGCATGAACTGCAGGGCCTGCTGCAACAAGCCCGCAAGGAACTGCCCCAGGTCGCCGACCAGTACCGTCAGCAGCAGCATGCCGACGAACAAGGTTGCCGGAAAGCCGACTGAAAACACTGTGAGCTGCGGGGCGACGCGGTTGAGGATACCCATCGCCAGGTTGATGATCAGCAAGGCCCCGACCATGGGCAACGCCAGCAGCAGGCCAGTCAGGAAGATGCTGCCGCCATGGCGTGCCAGCATGTTCCAGCCCTGGGGGTTGAAACCGAAGTGGCCGATCGGCAATTGGCTGAACGTATTGGCCAGCAGTTCCAGCACCATCAGGTGGCCGCCCAGGGCGAGGAACATCAGGATGGTCACCAGGCTGAGAAAGCGCGACAGCACCTGGCTGTTGGTGCCAGTGTCGGCGGAAAAGAACGACGCGAAGGCCAACCCCATCTGCATGCCACAAATGTCGCCCGCCATTTCCACCGCCGCCAAGGCGATGCGCATGACCATGCCCAGCGACATGCCGATCAGCAGCTGCTCGACGATCACCCCCAGCCCTGCCCAGGAAAACAGGGCGATATCGGGCATCGGCGGCAGGTTGGGTGCCAGCAGGAAGGCCAGCAGCAACGCCAACCCGACCTTCACCTGGCTGGGGACATTCTTGTGGCCCAGGATAGGGTCACTCATGAAAAACGCCAGCAGCCTGCAGAACGGCCAGAAAAACGCGCTCACCCAAAGCTGCAACTGATCCCAGCCGACCTCGATCAACTGCGCTCAACCCACCAGCGTCGGCAGGCTGGTGAACAGCGCCCGCGTGTAATCGACCAGCAGCTCCATCAGCATGGGCCCTGCGAGAATCAGCACCAGGCATACCCCAGCGATCTTGGGAATGAAAGACAGGGTGGACTCGTTGATCTGTGTCGCTGCCTGGAACAGGCTCACCAACAGGCCGATGCACAAGGTAACCAATAACAGCGGCGCCGCTATCGTCATGCTCAGGCGCATGCCCTTGTAGGCAAGGTCCATCACCATTTCCGGGGTCATCAAGGCACTCCTCGCAGGCTCATACCGGGTAGAAACTCTGGGCCAGGGAACCCAGCAGCAATTGCCAGCCATCCACCAGCACGAACAACATCAACTTGAAGGGCAAGGAAATGGTCGACGGTGGCACCATCATCATCCCCAGCGCCATCAGCACACTGGCCACCAGCAGGTCGATGATCAGAAACGGGATGAAGATGGTGAAGCCTGCCTGGAAGGCGGTCTTCAGTTCGCTGGTGACGAACGCTGGTAGCAGCACCCGCATGGGCACATCTTCCGGGCCCTTGAGATCATCGATGCGCGCCAGGCGGACATAGAGCGCAAGGTCAGCCTGGCGGGTCTGCGCCAACATGAAGGTACGGAAAGGCTGGCTGGCCTCATCGAGAAACTGCTCAACCCCCATCTGGTCCTGGGAAAAAGGCACCCAGGCTTTCTGATAAGCCTGCTCCAGCGTGGGCGACATGACGAAAAAGGTCAGGAACAGTGCCAGGCCCAGCAACACCTGATTGGGCGGAGCACTGGTGGTGCCGATGGCGGTGCGCAGCAAGCCAAGCACAATGATGATACGGGTGAAGCCGGTCATCATCAGCAGCACCGCCGGCAAAAAGGCCATGGCACTGAGCAGCATCAAGGTTTGCAGGCTCAGCGACCATTTCTCGCCACCGGCCTGCCCGGTGAATCCGGACAACCCCTGCATTGCCGGTGCCGCCTCGGCGACCGGCAGCAGCACCAGCAACAGTAGCGGCAACAAGACCAGGCGCGCCGTCCTCATGGTCGGTTCTGCGGGTCGCGCAACCCACCCTGCTTCAAGGCGTCCATCAGACGCAGGGCAAAACCACGTGCAGCGGGCTCCACCGCCGCTTCGGTGCCAGCCACCGGCGCCTCCAGCTCTGACAGGCAGGCGACGTGCTGAGCCGTCACACCCAGCACCAACCAGCGCCCACGCACCTGGACCACCACCACTTTCTCGCGCTGCCCCAGGCGGGTGCTGGCAACGATGTGCACGACCTTTTCCGGCGACGACACACGGGTGCCAAGCCGCGATACCAACCAGCCACACAGCAGCACACAGGCCATCACCAGCCCCAACGCGAAGGCTGTTTTGCCAAGCAGGCTCAGCCCGACCAGGTTGTCAGCCGGCACCCCAAGGCTGGCGGGCACTGCAAGCGCGGTCGCGGTGCTCATCGATTGAGCTTCTGCACGCGCTCGGAGGGCGTGATGATTTCGGTGATGCGAATGCCGTAGCGGTCATCCACGACCACCACTTCGCCCTGAGCGACCAGGTAACTGTTGATCAGAATGTCCATGGGCTCACCCGCCAGGCCATCGAGGGCCAACACCGAGCCCTGAGCCAGCTCCAGCAATTGCTTGATGGTGATGCGCGTGCGCCCCAACTCGACGCTCAGCTTCACCGGGATGTCCATGATCATTTCCAGCTCGCGCGGCGATGCCAGCCCAGGGGCTGTGCCCAACGGCTTGAAGATGACGTTGTCCGCCGGGGCTGGCTTCGCCTCATGCTGCTCGGCCAATGCCGTGGCCCAAGGGTCTTGAGCATCATCACCCGCGCCTTGCTCGGCCAGGGCACTGGCCCACTCGTCGTCTTCGTGCGCTTCAGGCTTGTTCGGGTCACTCATGATCGGGTTCCTTGGCTTTGGGCAGGTGGCCCTTGATGAATCGGCTGGAATTGGGCGACTTGCCGATGGAGTGATCGATCAACTCCTTCACCAGCAAGGCGCGGGAGCCGTTGTAACTGCCGAACTCACAGGTCATGACCGGCACGCCGTCGACGCGCACCTTGACGCTTTCGGGCAGGTCGATGGGCAGCACGTCCCCCACTTTCAGTTCCATGACCTGCCCCAGGCGTGCCTGCACCTCGACGAAGTCGGCTATCAGGTCAACCTGCGAATGGGTTATCTCGTCCGCCATGCGCCGGTTCCATTGGCGCTCCTCCTCCGGGTCGGCATCGGTCAGCGGGCCACTGAGCAGTTGGCGCATCGGCTCGATCATCAGGTAGGGGATGACGATGTTGAAATCGCTTGAAAGATTGCCGACCTCCAGGTGGAACGTGGCGTTGACCACGATCTCGTTGGGCGAGCCGGTGATGTTGGCGAACTTGGCCTGCATTTCCGAACGCAGGTAGTCGATCTCCAAGGGGTAAACCGACTTCCAGGCATCGCTGTAGGCATCCACCGTCAGCCCGAGCAAGCGTCGAATGATGCGCAGCTCAGTGTTGGTGAACTCGCGCCCCTCAGACTTGGTCACGAAGCGACCATCGCCACCGAACAGGTTGTCCACCACCATGAACACTACGCTTGGCGGGAATACCACCAGCGCGGTACCGCGCAGCGGCTTCATCGACAGCAAATTGATGTTGGAAGGCATTGGCAAGTGCAGGGAGAACTCGCTGAAGCTCTGGTAGCCAATGCCTTTGAAGGTGATATCCACGTTGCGCCGGATCAGGTTGAACAGGCTCATGCGGAAATAACGGGCGAAACGGCCGTTGATGATGTCCAGGGTGTGCAAGCGTTCCTGGATCACTCGGTGCTGAGTCGCCGGGTCGTAGCGGCGCACCTGCTCCTCGGGGTGCGGGTAGCCGTCCGGGAAATCCAGGCCGTCGTCATCGCCGATACCGGAGGTGTCCAGATCGTCACCACCGCGCAGCAGCATGTCGATCTCTTCTTGAGAGAGCATGTCGTTGGTAGACATGGCTTACTGCACGATGAAGTCGGTGTAGAGCACGCCGAGCAATGCAGCATCTGGCTGCTCGGTACTCAGGGCACGGCGCAGCAGCTCGAGTATGCGTGCCGCCAACGCTTTTTTACCCTCTGGCGTAGACAGCGCTGTGCTGTCCTGCCCACTCAATACGGTCAGCAGCTGGCTGCGGATTTTCGGCATATACAGCTCCAGCAACTTGCGGGTCGCTTCATTGCCCACTTCCAGGTTGAAGCCCACGTAGAGCATGGCCGGCTCATCATTGGCGCTGTGCAGGTTGACGGTCATGGGGGCGACGTTCACCAGCAGCAGTACCGCAGGAGCCGTGCGGGTCGCTTGGGTATGGGCCCGCTCACGCATCACGTAGGTGTACACACCCGCAGAACTGGCAGCGGCGGCAACCAGGGCCAATGGAATGAACCAGAGCCAGATTTTCTTGGTGGTAGTGGGCATGGACAGCTGCCTTGGGAATGGGAAAGCGTTTCGAAAGGGCGCAAGTATGCCCACCAGGCGCCCCGTGCCATGGGCTGATTAGCGAGGGTTTAGGGCGTTAACTTGCGGCTTTGCAGGGGGCTTCACAGGTACAGGTCGACCCCTGCGCCGGAATGGGTTGTCTGAGGCGCCTGTACCGTTGCGCTGGCCTGGGCTACCCGCGGGGCGCGCGCCTCGCCACCGCTGCCTGGCGGCTCCCGCCGCGGCTGTTCACCCGCAGCCTGACGGGACGCACCATCGTTGACCGATGTTTCGCCAAGGCTCAGGCCCTGGGCTGCCAAAGCACCCTGCAACTGCGGCAGCGCTTGCTCAACAGCCGCGCGCACCGACGCGTGGGCCGACTGGAACTGCGCCTGGATGCCACCCTCGCTGACACTGAGGCTGATCGACAGCGGCCCGAGATCGGCTGGATGCAACTGCATGTCAACCTGCTGCTCCCCACGCCGGACCATGCCGATCACCTGCTGGCCCAAGTCGTCCTGCCAGGCGTCGGTGCCCAGCGTCGTGGTAATGGATGATGCAGCGCCATCGCTGGCTGGGCTGACGATGCTTCCCACCACGCTGGAATTCGATGCCTGGATGCCTGATAGCGAAGGCTGCTCCCAATTGGCTGGTGCAGAGACGGAGCCGTCACCCTGGACGCGGCCAACACCTTCGCTTGGTGCTTCAGCCGCCGGCGCGAGCTCGGCCGGGTTGTCTACACCCTCACTTGCCTGCGCCTCTAAGGGCTGCGTAGCGCTCTGCAGCCATTGCAGTTCGGTGGCCTGCCCCGGGTCATCCGCAACACCGAAGCCAGATGCCGCTTCTGCGCTTGCGGCAGGCGCCTGCACCCACGCCACCGCAGGCGTGAGGGCGAGCATGCCAGAGGCCATTTGGCCGGCGCTGTCGATCAGGTCCAGGCGCTGACGGATCGCGTCCAGCGAATCCGCCGATTGTGGCGTGTCATCATCGGCGACATCGCCCTGCTCCTTGCTGCCCCCCGGGGCTGCAGCCGGGGCCTTGATATCCAAAGGCTGCACCTCGCCATCGGCGACGCTCTCAGCCCCGCTTTCGTCGACCGCGGCTACTGCCGGCGTGGCCTCAGGTTCAGCCTGCACCGCCGCTCTGATGACCTGCTCGTTAGCGGGCGCAGCGCTCGCTTGCAGCTCAAGCGCCGCCCCCTCAACCGTCGACGTCAGGCCGTCATTGCCGGCGGCAGTCAGGGGCTGGGCAGGGGCGGCACCCGGTGCCGGCACCAAAGGCCCTGGGGCAGCGGCTCCGGTGCCGGCCTCGCTGATTTCGGCCTGCTGCAGAGCAACAGCGAAAGCTCCAGGTTCGCTGTCGCCGACACTGTCGCCGCCTGCGGCCTGCAGTGATACCGCAGGCGCAGGGGATATGGCGGTGATGATGTCCATGGTGTTTTCAGAATCCACTGTCGAGGGGTGAGGCAAATTGCCCGGCCTGGCGCGAGCGGCCAGCCAGTTCATCGGTACGCCTCTGTTCGGCGCGCCCGGCAAGCAGCCGGCCATGCTCCACACGGCGGGCCAGCAGCGTTTCCAGGGCATTGACCTTGCGCCAGGCCTGCCGCCAGGTGTCCTGGTGTTGGGCCAGTTGGGCGCGGTGGCGGTTCAAGTTGCCTTCTGCCCGCTCGATGGCCCCTTCCAGCGACTTGAGGAAGCCGCGGTAGTTGGCCAGCGTAGAGGGGCTCATGCCGGCACCGGCCAACTCCTGCTGCAGGCCTTGGCGATACTCGCGCTGATACTGGTCCAACAGGCGCAGCTGTTCGGTCATCTGCTGCTCTGCGCGGCGGCTCTGGGCCAGCGCATTGGCCGCGGTCTCGCGGCTGCGCTCGGTGAGTTCGATGAGCAGCTGGAGTGACTCATGGGCCATGGGTGCATGCCTGCCTTAGCGTGGTTGCGGTCATTTGCCGGGGAACAGCAAGTTGAGCCCGGCAAGCGTGTCTTGCATCGATGTACGCTCGTGGGTCTGCTGCTGCAGGAAGCGTTCGATGTGCGGATACAACGCCACGGCGCGGTCGAGCTGGGCATCGTGGCCCGGCGCATAGGCGCCCACGCTGATCAGGTCGCGATTGCGCTGGTAACGCGACACGGCCTGCTTGAGCTTCTGTGCCTTGCGCTGCTGAGATTCACTGACGATCGCGCTCATCGCACGGCTGATCGACGCTTCGATATCGATCGCAGGGTAATGGCCGCTCTCGGCCAACTGGCGCGACAGCACCAGGTGACCATCCAGAATCGCCCGCGCCGAATCGGCAATCGGGTCCTGCTGGTCGTCGCCCTCGCTGAGCACCGTGTAGAACGCGGTAATCGAGCCACCACCGCGTGGCCCGTTACCGGCACGCTCGACCAGTTTGGGCAGTTTGGCGAACACCGAAGGCGGGTAACCTTTGGTCGCCGGCGGTTCACCGAGCGCCAGGGCGATTTCGCGCTGGGCCATGGCGTAGCGGGTCAGCGAATCCATGATCAACAGTACATCCTTGCCCTGGTCGCGGAAATCTTCCGCCAGGCGGGTCGCATACAGTGCCCCCTGCAAGCGTTGCAGCGGCGAAGCATCGGCCGGCGCCGCCACCACCACCGAGCGGCGCAGCCCGTCTTCGCCGAGAATGTTGTCGATGAAATCCTGCACTTCACGGCCACGCTCACCGATCAGCCCGACCACCACCACATCGGCCTGGGTGTAGCGCGCCATCATGCCCAGCAACACCGATTTACCTACCCCGGACCCGGCGAACAGCCCCAGGCGCTGCCCCCTGCCGACGCTTAGCAGGGCATTGATGGCGCGAATACCGACATCGATCTGCCGATCGATCGGCGCGCGTTGCAGTGGGTTGATCGGCTGGCCATGCAGGCTGGCGCGCTGCGTGCTTTGCAGCGCCCCTTTGCCGTCCAGTGGGTTACCGCTGCTATCGAGCACTCGCCCGAGCAACGCCATGCCCAACGGCACCGGGCGCACGCCATCGCTGGCCCCCGGCTCGTCGGCCAGGGCGAAGAACCGGGCGCCCGACTGCAACCCGTGAATTTCTTCAAGCGGCATCAAGTACAGCACTTCCCCGGCAAAGCCGATCACCTCGGCCTCGGCATAGTCGGCAGCCACCCCACCCCTGGCCGGGCTCAGTTCGATACGACAGCCAGCCCCCAGCGGCAGGCGCAAGCCAACTGCTTCCAGGACGATGCCGGTGGCACGAACGATGCGACCGCTGCGGCGGTAATCTGGCACCCGCAGCGCGTCACCGGCCAAGGCCTCGAGCCCTCGGCCCCAACGCTGCAAGTGGGGGTTGTCGGTTTTCACGATGATGCGCCCGGCGCCACGCTGATCGAATCGAGCAGCCATTGGCCGTTGCGCTCGAACAGGTCCCTGCGGGTCTGGCAGGTGGCATCCAGCTCTCCTGTCGCGCTCGATACACGGCAACCACCCGGCAGCACCGAACGATCCTCCTGCACACTCCAGCCAGCGGCATCGAGCTCATCACTCAGGCAGCGCTGCACCCAGGGCAGGTCATCGGGGCTGAGGCTGAGTGCCGGCTTGCCGGTAAGCGCGGGTTCACAGACCAGCATTTCACGCACCAGCACCTGCACCTGTTCGGGCTGTACCGCGAGCGCTTTGCCGGCCAGACGCCCGGCAAGGTCGATTGCCACCTGCCCCAGGCGCGCGGCGACCATGCCATCCACTTCGCGCATCGCTTCGTCGAAGCTCAGGCACAAGGCCCGCAGAGGCTCGAGCACGTCTTTGGCCTGCTGGCGCAGCTCCTCGGCGGCCGCTGCCCTGCCCTCGGCCAGCCCCTGGGCATAACCCAGTTCCTTGCCCTCGGCATGGCCCGCCTGCTGTGCGTCGGCCAGTGTCCGCTCACGCAACTGCTGCAACGCCAGCCGCTGCTCGACAGCCCGCCTGCGCGCCTGCTCACGGCGGGCGGCGGCGGGCTCGCCACTGGGCGGCTCGTCATTGCCCAGCGGCGCCATCTGCCATGGCTGCCAGTGCCCTTGTGGCATCGGCTCAGACATAAGCGTCGTCACCCCGTGCGGTCACCATGTCGCCGGTTTCGGAAAGGCGCCGTACGACCTGCAAGATCGACTTCTGCTCTGTTTCGATCTGCGACATGCGAATCGGGCCACGGGCCTCCATGTCCTCAAGGAACAATGTTGACGCACGTTGCGACATGTTGCGCATGAAACGGTCGAGCAGCGGCGCCGACGCTCCTTTGAGCGCAACGGCCAGCGAGTTGCTGTCGATGTTCTGCAGCAATGTCTGGATGCTGCGGTCGTCGACATCGGCGAGGTTCTCGAACAGGAACATCTCGTCGAGGGTCTTCTGCGCCAGGTCGGCACTGTAGTTGCGCAGGTTGTCGATGGCCGAGGACTCCTGGCTGGAGGCCATCAGGTTGAGGATCTCGGCCGCCGCCTTCACCCCGCCCATCTTGCTGCGCTTGAGGCTCTGACCATCGAGCATGCCACCCAGTACCTCGGTCAGTTCGTGCAGCGCCACCGGCTGTACGCCACTGAAGGTGGCGATGCGCAGGATGATGTCATTGCGCAGCCGCTCGGTCAGCAGTTGAAGAATCGCAGAGGCCTGGTGGCGCTCCAGATGCACAAGGATGGTGGCGACGATCTGCGGATGCTCGTCGCGGATCATCTCCGCCACCATCTGCGCCTCCATCAGGTTGAGCTTGTCGATACCCGAGACGGTATTGGAGGTTTCCAGGATATCGTCGATCAGGCTGGCGGCACGCTCGCTGCCCAAGGCCTTGGTGAGCACTGCGCGGATATGGTCGCTGCTCTGGATATTGATGGCCGCGTACTGCTCGGTCTCGTCCATGAAATCCGCCAGCACCTGGCGCATTTCCTCATGGGATACCTGGCTCAGCCCCGCCATTTCGCGGCTGATGTTCTCTACCTCCAGCCCTGGAAGAAACTTGAACACCTCGGCCGCACTGTCGGCATCCAGCGATAGCAGCAAGATGGCGCTGCGCCGTGCCCCACTGATCTTGTTAGTCATTGTTCTTCATCCAACCGCGCACGATCATGGCGACCAGGCGCGGATCTTCGCTGGCAAGCCGCTTCAGGCTCTCCATGTTCTGTTCATAAAGCGCCGACTTGCGAGGCAGCGCCGGGCGCGCGAGGCCGTCATTGCCGGTGATCAAGGCGTCAGCTGGGGATTTTGCCGGCATCAGGTCCAAGTCATCCTCGGACAAGTCCATCAGGTGCTTGCGCTGTGCTTGCGCGCGCTGCTGCATCGGTTTGATCACCCGTTGCCACAGCACAAAGGCAACGACGGCCACCAGCAAGTAGCGCAGAGCGCTCATTGCCAGGTTGTAGGCCTCGGGGGTACGCCACCACGGCAGCTCCCCTGCTTGTACATCCTCGTCGACGAAGGGGCTGTTGATCACCTGCACGGTATCACCACGGCTTTCGGTAAAGCCCATGGCCTGGCGCACCAGGTCGTTGATGCCGGCCAGCTCCTCCTTGCTCAACGGCTCACTGGTGGGGGCGCCATCTTTGAGTACGGTGCGGTAATTGACCACGACCGCCGCCGCCAGGCGCTGGATGTTGCCCAGGCTCGACTTGACGTGCTCGACATCACGATCGACCTCGTAGTTGACCATGCGCTCGGTTTGCAGCGACTTGCCGGGCTCCCCACCAGTAGCGGCGGTACTGCTGCCGGCTGTCGCATTCGGCTGCGCTGGTGCCGGTGCAGTGGCGCGGGTCGGTGCGGGTGTATTGGGCGGTGAATTGGTCAGTGCGCCAGGCACGCCACGGCCGGCGTCGCTGCCTTGCAGCATGCGCTCGGAGGTCTGCTGACTGCGTACCGAAGCCGCTTTCGATTCCTGGTTGGGCGCGTAGCGTTCGGCCGTGCTCTCGCGGGTCGAGAAGTCCATTTGCGCGACGACCCGCGCATGGACATTACGGCTGCCGAGCAAAGGTGTAAGGATTTCCTCTATTCGGCGCTGGTAGGTGCGCTCTACTTCGCCCACATAGTCCAGTTTGGCATCGTCAAGCCCGTCACTGGAATGGCTGCGCGACAGCAAACGGCCGTTCTGGTCGACCACCGTCACGCCATCCACTGCCAGCTCGGGCACGCTGGAAGTCACCAGGTGAATGATTGCGCTGACCTGCCCCTGGCCCAGTTCACGGCCAGGCTGCAGGGCCAGTGCGACCGATGCGCGGGCGGCTTCGCGGTCACGGGCGAACACCGAGTCCTTGGCCATCACCAAATGTACTCGAGCATGGGCCACCGGCCCGAGGGATTCGATGGTACGCGCCAGCTCACCTTCCAGCCCACGCTGGTAATTGAGGTGTTCGGCAAACTGGCTGATGCCAAAAGCTTGCTTGTCCAGCAGCTCGAAGCCAACACTGCCCGCTTTTGGCAGGCCTTGCTCGGCCAGTTGCAGGCGCAGTGCATTCATCCGCTCGGCGGGCACCATGATGGTATGCCCACCCTCGCCCAGCCGGTAAGGCACGCCGCGCTTGTCCAGCTCACCAATGACCTGGCCACCATCAGCCTCACCCAGGTTGGAGAACAGCACCCGGTACTCCGGCTCCTGCGCCCACAGCAGCAGCCCGACCAGTAGCGTCACAGCTGCGGCGCCGGCCAGCATCAGCGGCAGCAGTGGCCGGCCACGCAGCACCGCGGTCAACGCATCCAGGGAACGGACCGGCGTGGCGATCGGCAGGTTTTTTTTCGTGCCCTTGGCCTGGGCAGCAGTTGTCACGAACACCTCGAAGCTGGGGTTCTGGCCGGAAAGAGGGGCATTACAGAGTCCGCTGGCAGTGGTAATCGACCCGCGGTCCGTCGGCCGGTTGGCAAAGGGGTCCAGGCGGGATTGGCTCAGCGTCATTGTCGCCAGGCTGCTCGCCGGCAAAGGGCAGAAAAGCCCGTAGTTTTACGGTCAATTGGGCCGATTCCTACAGACTCAGGCTTGCTAACCTGCCGCGTATTCGCCAGCCACGAGCCACTGCGCCATGACCACTCAAGCCCTTGCCGATGCCTTGCAACAGTTGAGCAGCCTCGCCGAACAGGCGCAGGGCGGTAGCGCCAACAGGCTGAGCCAGGCCGCCGGGAGCTTTGCTGGCGAGCTGCAGGCCTCACTGCAGCGCATCAACCAGCTGCAACAAACCGCGAGCAGCCGGACCAATGCGTTTCAGGCGGGCAGCAGCGAAGTGTCACTGGTCGATGTAATGGCCGACTCGCAGAAGGCCAGCGTCGCCTTCCAGATGGGCGTCCAGGTGCGCAATCGCCTGCTCACTGCCTATAAGGATGTGATGGCCATGCAGGTTTGAGACATGCGTCACACATTTTTAGGGTAATGCCTTAAAGACGCAGTCATCGCTTGCCGATGTTGCGCCCAGACGCGCACATCAGGACGGACCAGCACATGACCACCACCACCAGCTCCACAGCAAGCATTACCAGCCTCGGCGTAGGGTCGGGGCTTGATCTGGAAAGCATCCTGGAGAGCCTGGAGGAATCGAAGACCACAAGCCTGCTGGACCCGATCACCGCTCAGGAAGAGTCTGTCGAAGCCGAAATCTCGGCCTATGGCACCTTGACCAGCGCACTCGACACGCTGCAGTCAGCCGCCGAAGCACTGGCCGACGCCAGCCTGTACGAGTCTCTGAGCACCAGCATTTCGGGCAGCGGCGTGGCGGTGACCACCAGCAGCGAGGCTGTGGCCGGCACCTACAGCATCGAGGTGACCCAGCTTGCCCAAGCCCAAAGCCTGGCAACCGATGGCATCAGCGATACGACCACGACCCTGGGCACTGGCACGCTGACATTGCAGGCGGGCAGCAATGATGCAGTGTCCATCACCCTGGACAGCAGCAACAACACCCTGGAAGGCCTGCGCGATGCCATCAATGATGCCGACGCCGGCATCACCGCGACCATCGTCAGCGACGGCAGCGACAGCCCCTACCGCCTGGTGCTGACGTCCGACAGCACCGGCACCGAAGCGGCCATGACGGTCAGCTACAGCAGCAGCGACAGCAGCGACCTGGCCGCCTCCCTCTTCGGCTATGCCGACGGCGCGGGCAACATGACCGAGACGGTGGCGGCACAGGATGCCGAACTCACCATCAACGGCATCGCCATCACCAGCCAGAGCAACACGGTGGAAGAAGCCCTGCAGGGCGTCACACTGACCCTGAGCGACACCGGCAGCTCACAGACACTGACCATCACCCGCGATACCGACTCGATCGAAAGCGCCATCACCGCATTCGTCGATGCCTACAACGACTTCGTCACCACGGTGGACGAACTTACCGCCTATGACGCCGACGCCGGCACCAGTGGCGAGCTGCTGGGCGACTCCACCACACGTCGCATCAGCACGGAGCTGGCCAGCGACATCTACACGCAGATTGGCAGCGGCACGTTCAGCTACCTCTCGCAGCTGGGTATTGCCCTGGAATCGGACGGCACGCTGTCGATCGATGAAGACACGCTGGCAAGCGCCCTGGAGGACAACATCGACGCGGTGTCCGAATTTTTCATCGGCAGCGATGGCAGCTCAGGCTTCATCACCCGCATGACCGAAGACCTGGACAACTACCTGGATGAAGACACCGGCCTGATCCCGGCCAAGACAGACAGCCTGGACAACAAGCTCGATCAACTCGAAGAACGCTACGACGAAAAGCAGGCGCTGATCGATTCCGAAATGGAGCGCTGGCGCGAACAGTTCACCGAGCTGGATACGCTGATCTCCACGCTGAACTCCACCGCCGATTACCTCACCGAACAATTCGAGGCTCTCAACAGTGATTAATGTGTCAACGACGGAGCATGCAGGATGATGTCATCACACGATGCCAGCGCCTATGCCAGGGTCGGCCTGGAAAGCGCCATCCTGGCCGCTTCGCCGCATCAGCGCATCAGCCTGCTGTTCGACCAGTACCAGGCGGCGCTGCGCCTGGCGAAACTGCACATGCAGGCGGGCAACACACCCGAAAAGGGCAAGGCGATCACCCGGGCGATCAACATCGTCACCCGCGGCCTGCGCGCTTCGCTGGACCTGGAGCAAGGCGGCAGCATCGCCCGGCAACTGGACGAACTCTATGACTTCGTTGTGCGCCTGCTGTTACGCGCCAACCTTGAAAACAACGAAGAATCGCTCAATGCCGCCGCCAATTTGCTGGGCACTATCGCCTCGGCCTGGACCGCGATCGGCCCGCAAACCGAGGATTAACGGTAGTTATGCTGCAAGCACAAGTTATCGCTGCCTACGAAGGGCTGCTTGAGCAATCGCGACGCATGCTGACGTGCGCGGAAAATGCCGATTGGGACGGTATTTTCGCACTAAAGTCGCAGGGCCTTATCGATGCCGCCAGCCTGCGCCGCGCCGAAAGTCAGGCCGAACTCGATGAGGCCGGGCAACTGCGCAAACTTGAACTAATCACTGAAATAGTGGCGCTGGACAGCCAAGTAAGCCGCTTTCTACAAGCCCGGCAGAACCACCTTGGCGAACTCATGCAAGTGGGCCGGCAAAAGAACGATCTTGATAATGCGTACCGCGTCACAGGCGGCAAGGTGCTATCGTTGAGCCATCGCTTGTGCCAGTAGGTACATTCCGCCATCATAAGCAAGCTAACTAATGCAACATTCTGGTGTAAAAATCAGTGCCTTCAAGAGCACGAAAAATAACCGGGAAAAAGTCTGCCCCTTTCTGTTATCGGTCGACACGCTTGATAGTTTAGGAAATATTTCTCGATGCTCCAAACGGAGCACACCACTGCTCAACACATTGATAAGCCGAAAAAACCAGGCCACCCAAACGCTCGCACCAACGGCTTCGAACGTGTTCGGGCCCGCACCAGGCGTGGTTGGCAAAAAGGTTTTACGGGGTATCGGGGCGTAGCAACTTTTGAAGGAGGGGAGAACGGTGCCGCACACCAATAGCTACCTTGCAGACATTCAGGAACTCAACCTTTCCTATCTGCTGCTGGCGCAGAACATGTTGCGCAAAGATCGTGAAGTCGCGATCTTTCGCCTGAAACTCAGCGAGAACATGGCGGACTTGCTGACCGGGCTGAGCAGCAAACAGATGACCCAACTGTCAAGGATCAACCAACTGATCTGCCGGCCCATCTTCGAAGAAGCCGATCGTATTTCGAAGGCACTGGAAAACTCACGCGAACTGGGCATGGTTGAAATCCACACTTCCCTGCTGATGGCGGCTGCCGACCGTTCAGATGGCATGCACAGCAGCGGCGTCTGAGCCATGTCGGAGAAAAGTCTGGTCACCGAGATGCAGCAGGTACAGCTGGCCATCGAGCTGATCCAACTGGGGGCTCGCCTGCAGGTGGTAGAGACGGAAACGTCGCTCACCCGCGGGCGGCTCATCCGGCTGTACAAGGAAGTACGTGGAGCCCCGCCGCCCAAAGGCATGCTGCCTTTTTCAACAGACTGGTTCGTGACCTGGCTGCCGAACATCCATTCCTCGCTGTTCTACAACATCTACCGCAGCATGCTGGAGATAGGCGGCCACCGGATCGATGCCTTCATCAAGGCCTACCGGCTGTACATGGAACATGCCAGCGATACCGACGGCGAGCGGGTGCTGGGGCTGACCCGCGCCTGGACGCTGGTGCGCTTCGTCGAGAACGGCATGCTTGAGCAGATTCGTTGCTCCTGCTGCTCAGGGGCGTTCATCACCCACTCCTATTCACCAACGCAGAACTATGTCTGTGGCATCTGCCAACCACCCTCGCGTGCAGGCAAGACCTTGAAACGCCGCGAGGTCGAGCCCGATACCCTCGATAACCTGCGCCCGGCCAGCCAGCGCTGACCGGGCTTTACCCCTTCCCAGACAAGTTCTTTCAAGTCACCTCTCGTCGTTGCCGATCTTCAGCGAACATTCACTGGAAGCTGAGGAGCGGCGACGTGCTCATTTTTTTAGGTCTATTCGTGGCACTGGCCTCGTCACTGGGTGGCTTCGTGCTATCCGGTGGCAGCCTGGGGCCGCTGTACCAACCCACCGAGCTGCTGATGATCGTCGGCGCCGCGCTGGGCGCCTTCATCGCCGCCAACAACGGCAAGGCCATCCGCGCCACCTTCGGCGCGATCTCGACATTCAAGCGCAGCACCGGCTACGACAAGGCGTTCTACCTGGACCTGCTGGGCATGCTGTACAACCTGCTCAACAAGGCGCGCAGAGAGAGCCTGCTGGCCATCGAGCGGGACATCGACGACCCGCAGCAGAGCCCAGTGTTTTCCCAGTATCCACAACTGCTGAATGACCCGTTGCTGCTGAACTTCGTCGTCGACTACCTGCGCCTGCTCATCAGCCTGTCACTACAGGCCCACGAACTCGATGAGCTGATGCAGCACGAGATCGAGGAATTCGAGAACGAGGCCCATCTGCCCGCCGATGCGTTGTACAAGATCAGTGACGGTTTGCCCGCCTTCGGCATCGTTGCCGCCGTGCTCGGGGTGGTCAAGGCCCTGAGCGCTGTGAACGTGGGCCCCGACATGATGGGGCAGATGATCGCCCACGCCCTGGTAGGCACCTTCCTCGGCATCTACCTGGCCTACGGCGTCGTCGCGCCGCTGGCCAGCCGCATCGAACGGCAAACGGCCGAGTCCACCAAGATGCTGCACTGCCTGCGCGTGACCTTGCTGGCCCATGTGAAGGGCATTCCCCCGCAACTGTCGGTGGAGTTCGGGCGCAAGGCCTTGCACAGCGAGGAAAGGCCCAGTGCCGATGAGCTGGAGAACCATGTGCGAGGGGGGATCGGGCAGCCGAGCCCGGCAACGGCATGAGTGACCAGCCGATCATCGTCCGGCGCAGGAAAAAGGCGGCCAGGGGGCACCATGGCGGTGCCTGGAAGATCGCTTTCGCCGACTTCATGACCGCATTGATGGCGCTGTTCCTGGTGCTTTGGGTGCTCTCCAACGCCGGCAAAGGCGACAAGGACGCCATCGCCCAATACTTCAGCACGCCTTTGCTGGTAGCCCTGAGCAAGGGAGACAAGAATTCCGCCAGCACCAGCGCCATACCCGGCGGCGGTACCGACGCCAGCCTGTCCGAGGGTGAAATGGCTCGCAAGGCGAGGCGCCCGACCCGCCTGTCGAGCGAGGAGCGGCGCCACCTTCAGGCCCTCAAACAGCGGCTGGAAGATGCCGTGGAGCGTGACCCCAAGCTGCGCGACCTGAAACAGCAGATCGCCATCGAGCTAAGCCCGGAAGGCCTGCGCGTGCAACTGCTCGATACCGACAAGAGGCCCATGTTCGAGCTGGGCAGTGCAAGGGTAGCGCCCTACATGAGCCAGCTGCTGCGCACGTTCGCACCGGTGCTCAATGAGTTGCGCAACCGCATCCAGATCAGTGGCCACACCGACAGCCATCCCTATCCGGGGGGCGAGGCCACCTACAGCAACTGGGACCTGTCTGCTGACCGCGCCAAAGCCTCCCGCCAAGAGCTGGTGGCCGGCGGCCTGGACCCGGACAAACTGCTGCGGGTTTCCGGCATGTCCGACCGTATCCGCTTTCCCGGCGCGGGCCCGTTCGACGCGACCAACCGGCGAATCGAGATCATCGTGCTCGACAGCCAGGTCGCGAAGCGCATCCTCAACCAGGACGAATTCGGCACCCAGCCGCTGCCCCCCGAGCAGCCTGGACAAACGCCACAATAGCGGGGCATTCAGGCGGCTTTTCGCGGGATGAGCGTGCCTGGCAGTTGCACACAATAGCGCCCCCTTCCCCGCCCGGGTGCGTGCAGCTGCCTGGAGAACCATGGCCGAAACCAGCAGAGAAGACCGGACGGAAGCGGCAACGCCACGCCGCATCGAAAAAGCCCGGGAAGAAGGGCAGATCGCCCGCTCCCGCGAGCTGAGCACGTTCATCATGCTGCTGGCGGGCATAGGTGGGCTGTGGAGCATGGGCGGGCACCTGTACGACCGTCTTGGCGGCATCGTCGAACAGGCACTGCTGTTCGATCGCGCGCAACTGTTCGACCCCGCGCGCATGCTCAGCACCTTTACTGCGCTTGGTGGCGCCGCCCTGCTCGCCTTGGTGCCCTTCTTCGCCCTGATGCTGATCGCCGCCGTGGCGGCACCTACCCTGCTCGGCGGGCTGGTCATCACCCTGGCAGCGGCGCGCCCCCGCTTTTCTCGCCTCAACCCCGTGAGCGGCCTGGCACGGCTGTTTTCCGTGCAGGTGCTGGTAGAGCTGGCCAAGGCCATTGCCAAGGCGGCACTGATCGGGACCGTGCTGTACCTGTTTCTCGATGCCCATATCGGCCAGTTGCTGGGCCTGCCAAAACTGCCACCGCAGCAGGCGCTGGTGACGCTCATGGCATTGACTGCCAAAGCCTGTGCAACCTGCGTGGCCGCACTGATCCTGGTGGTGGGTATCGACACGCCTTATCAGTTGTGGACGTACGCGAAGAACCTGCGCATGTCCAAGGAAGAGGTGCGCCAGGAGCACCGCAATGCCGACGGCGACCCCCACGTAAAGGCACGGATACGCCGCCTGCAACAGGCCCGCGCGCGCAGGCGCATGATGAGCAAGGTGCCCAAGGCCGATGTAATCGTCACCAACCCCAGCCATTTCGCGGTGGCCCTGAGCTACCGCAAGGATAAGGACGCCGCCCCGCGGGTAATCGCCAAAGGCGCAGATGCCGTGGCATTGCGCATTCGCGAACTCGCCCAGGATCACGACCTGCCCATCCTCGAGGCACCGCCGCTGGCACGCGCCCTTTACTTCCACGTGGATCTGGACAAGCAGATCCCTGCCGAACTGTACACCGTTGTCGCTGAGGTGGTGGCCTGGGCCATCCGCCTCAAACGCGTCAGTGAACAGGGCGGACTCACGCCACCCGTTCCGGTCAACCTCGACGTTCCCGAGGGCATGGACAAGCCAGGACGACGCCCCCACTCACCCGAGGACCTACAGACCCCATGAAAGGCCTGACCGCCCTGTTCCGTCGCGACAACTGGCCCGTCGGCGCCGAACTGAAGATCATGACCGGCCCGATACTGATCGTGCTCATCTTGTCGATGATGATCCTGCCGCTGCCCAGCTTCATTCTCGACCTGCTGTTCACCTTCAACATCGCACTGGCCATCATGGTGCTCATCGTCAGCATGCTCACCGAGAAACCACTGGATTTCTCATCGTTCCCCTCGGTGCTGCTGTTCACCACCTTGCTGCGCCTGTCGCTGAACGTAGCCTCGACCCGGATCATCCTGATGCACGGGCATACCGGCACCGATGCCGCTGGCAAGGTCATCGAGGCCTTCGGCGAGTTTCTGGTGGGCGGCAACTTTGCCGTGGGCCTGGCACTGTTCATGATTCTGGTCACCATCAACTTCATGGTGATCACCAAGGGTGCCGGACGTATTGCCGAAGTCGGCGCGCGCTTCACCCTGGACTCGATGCCCGGCAAGCAGATGGCGATCGACGCCGACCTCAACGCCGGGCTCATCGGCGAGCCGGAGGCCCGCAAGCGCCGCCGGGAAGTAGCCCAGGAAGCGGACTTCTTCGGCTCCATGGACGGTGCCAGCAAGTTCGTGCGTGGCGACGCCGTGGCAGGCCTGGTGATCATGGGCGTGTGCGTCGTCGGTGGCCTGGCCATCGGCCTGCTGCAACACGACATGAGCTTCGCCGACGCGGCGCACACCTACACCATGCTCACCATCGGTGACGGCCTGGTAGCGCAGATTCCTGGCCTGGTGATCTCCATCGCCGCCGGTGTAATGGTCTCGCGGGTGAACACCGAAGAAGACGTCAGCCGGCAGATGATCGGCCAGCTGTTCAGCCGGCCGAAAATGCTGATGATGACGGCCGGGGTGATGGGCTTGCTGGGCCTGGTGCCCGGCATGCCCAACCTGGTATTCCTGCTGCTGACCGCACTGCTGGGCGGCCTGGGCTGGTGGCTCTCGCGGGAGGAGCAGCAGGCTGAGCAGACGCCAGCGCAGGCCGCCTTGCCAAAGCCCGCGGCACAGAACAGCGAGGCGAGCTGGGATGACGTGAAGCTGGTCGATACCCTGAGCCTGCGTGTGGGCCACCGCCTGATTACGCTGGTTGATGTGCGCCAGCAGGGTGAGTTGAGCACCCGTATCAAGAGCCTGCGCAAGAAGTTCGCTCAGGATGTGGGTTTTCTGCCACCGGTGGTCCATGTGCGCGACAGCCTCGAGCTTTCGCCCAACACCTACATCATCAGCCTCAAGGGTGTGGAAGTCGGGCGTGGCGAGATCTACCCGGGTAAATGGCTGGCGATCAACCCCGGCAAGGTTACCGGCCAGCTTGAGGGCAAAGAGGGGGTGGACCCGGCCTTTGGCCTGCCGGCGATCTGGATCGACCAGAACCTGCGCGAACACGGGCAGATCTACGGCTATACCGT
This sequence comes from Pseudomonas sp. p106, assembly GCF_003936645.1. NCBI lineage: Bacteria > Pseudomonadati > Pseudomonadota > Gammaproteobacteria > Pseudomonadales > Pseudomonadaceae > Pseudomonas > Pseudomonas sp. p106. The sequence goes on along the minus strand of NZ_RHQR01000005.1, from coordinate 38,121 downwards.
GGTCGATGCCAGCACCGTGGCAGCCACCCACCTCAACCACCTACTGCATCAGCACGCCAAGGACATGCTTGGCCGCAGCGAGGTGCAGAAGATGCTGGACAAGCTGGGCGGCGACGGCAAAGGGCTGGTCGAGGAAGTGGTACCCAAGCTGCTGACCCTGACCCAACTGCAGCGGATATTGCAAAACCTCTTGGAAGAGAACGTCCCCATCCGTGACCTGCGCACCATCCTCGACACACTCGCCGAGCACGCAGGTGCACAGCAGCCAGCGGATATCCAGGAGCTGACCGCGCTGGTGCGCGTCGCCCTCGGCCGCTCCATCGTCAACCAGTACTACGCAAACAAGCCCGAGCTGCGCGTCATGGGCCTGGACTTCAACCTGGAGCAGGTGGTGATGCAGGCGGTCGGCAACGGCGGCTCACTGGAGCCGAGCCTGGCAGACACCCTGATGAAAGAAACCTCCCTGGCGCTCAAACGCCAGGAGCTGGCCAATGACCCTGCCGTGCTGGTGGTGCCCAACCGCTTGCGCCTGGTGTTGTCGCGCTTCCTGCGCCGGCGCCTGCGCCAGCTGACGGTCATCGCCCTGAGCGAAGTGCCCGATGACCGCACACTGCGGATCACCAGCATCATCGGCGCACCTACCACATAACCCACCGCTAAGGGGCGAATAGCCCTGCATGCATGGGGTTGTTCCGGGCTTAGCTGCCCGGACGCAGCACCGATAATCCTGAACCTACCCCTTGGGCAGCGCGCAGTCTGCGAACGGCGCGGATGCCTGACCGCCACACTTGTTCTGCACAGGCACGCACGATGTATACGGCACAAGGCAAGATGCACCAGCATGAGCTGCTTCAGCAGTACTTGCCCTTGGTCAAACGGCATGCACTGAACCTCAAGACCAAGCTGCCGCCCGGCTTCGATCTGGAGGACCTTATTCAGGCAGGCAGTATCGGCTTGCTCGATGCCTTGACCCGCTACGACCAGGAACTGGGCATTCCTTTCGGCACCTTTGCCGCCCACCGCATTCGCGGGGCGATGATCGACGAGTTGCGCACGCGTGACTGGGCACCGCGCAGGGTCAGGCGCCAGGCCCGCCTGATGGAAGAAACCGTCTACCGGCTGGAGCACAGCCTCGGCCGCGCCCCCACTGAACGCGAGATTGCATCGGCCATGGGCATGGCCTTGGCCGAGTACCAGCAGCTGCTGGCAGACATCAACGGCAGCCACATGCTGCCCATCGACCAGGTCAGCGATGACTACCTGGCAAGCCACGAGCCACAGGGCTCCAACCCCCTCAATGCATTGCTCGAAGAGAGCAACCGCACCGGCCTGATCCGCGCCATCGACAACCTGCCCGAGCGGGAACGGCTGCTGATGGTCCTGTATTACCAGCAGAAGCTGAACATGCGCGAGATAGGCCTGGTGCTGGATATCAGCGAGTCGCGGGTCTGCCAGCTGCACAGCCTGGCCATCACACGGCTGCAAGCAACGCTGGTGGGCTGAGCCCGCCCCACACGGTAGGAACGCCATGAAGATCAGTGTGTTTGGTTCAGGGTATGTGGGGCTGGTGGCAAGCGCTTGCCTGGCCGATGTGGGCCACGACGTAACGTGCATGGACATCGACCCGCAACGCATCGCGCGTCTCAATGCCGGCGAGGTGCCCATCCATGAGCCCGGCCTGGGCCTGCTGATCGAAGCCAACCTGCGCGCCCAGCGCCTGCACTTCAGCACCGATGCCGCCCAGGCCATCGCCTTCGCCCAGGTGCTGTTCATCGCCGTGGGCACGCCGCCCGATGAAGACGGTGCGGCCGACCTTCAGTATGTCCTGGCTGTTGCCAGGGACATTGGTCGCCACATGGAGGGCTACAAGGTGGTGGTGGGCAAGTCCACCGTGCCCGTTGGTACAGGCGAGAAGGTCCAAGCCACCATCAAGGCCGAACTGGCCGCTCGCGGCCTGGCGATACCCTTCGATGTGTGCTCCAACCCGGAGTTTCTCAAGGAAGGGGCCGCCATCGAAGACTTTACCCGTGGCGCCCGCATCGTCGTGGGGACGGGCTCCGAGCAGGTCAAGCGCCTGATGCGTGAGTGCTACGCCCCCTACAACCGCCACCACGACAAGCTGATGTTCATGAGCCTGCGGGCTGCGGAGCTGACCAAATACGCCGCCAACGCCATGCTGGCGACCAAGATCAGCTTCATGAACGAGATGGCCAACCTGGCAGAGCACATGCGGGTCGATATCGAAGAGGTTCGTCACGGTATCGGCAGCGACCCGCGCATCGGTTACGACTTCATCTACCCGGGCTGCGGCTACGGCGGTTCGTGCTTTCCGAAGGATATCCAGGCGTTGAGCCGCAGTGCCCGCGAGGTCGGCTACGAACCCCAGTTGCTGAACGCGGTCGAGGCGATCAACCAGCGGCAGAAGGCTTCACTGTTCAGGAAACTGGCGCAGGCCTTGAACGGCGAGCTCGCAGGCAAGACCATCGCCGTGTGGGGCCTTGCCTTCAAACCCGATACCGACGACATGCGGGCAGCCCCCAGCCGCGAACTGATGGAGGCATTGTGGGCCGCCGGTGCGCGGGTGCAGGCCTACGACCCGGAGGCCATGGCCGAATGCCAACGCCTTTACGGCAAGCGTGAGGACCTGCTGCTGGCCGGCGACCGAAAGCAGGCAATCGAAGGCGCCGACGCGCTGGTGATCTGTACCGAGTGGAAGGCGTTTCGCAGCGTCGATTTTCACTGGTTACGCCAGCAGTTGCGCACCGCCGTGGTCATCGACGGGCGCAACCTCTACGACCCCCAGGCCGCCGCCAGCGCCGGCCTGACCTATCGGGCCGTTGGCCGAGGCTGACCTTCCAGGCCCGCCGATTCAGCTGGCGTATGCCACCTCGTTGAAGCTTGCCACCAGCCAGGTCAGCTCATTGCGCGGGATATCTGCCATCGGCTGCAGATCGAAGCGCGCCATACGGCCGATGTACTCGGTTGGCGCCTGTAAGCGCTCGACGACGTGATAGTGCGGGCGGTCCAGGTAGTCATCGAACAGCACGATGGTCGGCTTGCGTACCCGCAGGCAGGCGGTGACGAAGCACGCCACGCGAAAGCGCCCGTCGATCAGGATCACATCTGGTGCCTGGAAGAACGGCTCATCCCATACCCGCAACGGATAACTGTGGAACCGCTTCCAGCCTTCGGCGTTTTTCGGCCGGGCCCAGGCGCCTGTGGCGCCCACGTCGACCGGATAGATGCGCGGCACCGAGGGCAGTGCGGCAGCTTCGATCCAGCGCTGCATCTGTTGCGCCCAGTGCAGGTCATTCTCGACCGATACCACGGTCTTTCCGGGCATTCGGCCGGCAAGGACGGTTGACCCGCCACTGCCATACTCGAGAATCACATTCGCCTTGCTGTAAAGCTTCTCGACGTAGCGCGCAACCTGGGCCGGGAAGGTCAACTGCGGCGCCTGGAAGGGTGCTGGCGCCACGCTTGGCACCGCCGCCGGCGGTGCATCACACGGGGCATGGGGCTTGCCCGGGCCGGGCTGGCAATGGCGCAGGTACTGCTGCGCGACTTCGTCGCCCAGCCCGCGCAACAGGTGCACTGCCACGTCCTTTGCGTCGTAGACCGTGTGCAGCAGGAACGCCAGCTTGCGGCGCTGGTTCTCGCAGAGCGCCGCCATGCGCTCGGCATTGGGCAAGAACAATGCATCGGCACAGACCAGTTGTGACGCGGCCAGGTCGGCACAGCCCTCATCCTGCGCAGCAAACCTGCGGTACTGCTGGTTGTGCAGCCGACAGAGGCTGAAGCCGAGCAATGCCAGGCGCTGCGAGACAGCGGCGATGTCCGGCTGGCCTTCATGGCTCGCAGAGAAGTTGATACGGGCCTGCACCAGCAACGTGTTGGCCAGTGTTCGCGCGCCATGTTCGAGCAGCGCTACGCTGTCGTTGAGGTTGTCGAGCAACAGCCAATCCACCGAGCCCAAGCCCTCGATGGCATCCAGCCGCAGCGACGGCAGCGGCAGACGAGCCAGAACCTGCGAGGGCAGCAGCGGTCCGGGTACAGGCAATGGCTCCAGCGTGGCGCTCAGCGCAGGGTCCAGGCAGGCGCGCAACGTCACCGCACGCCCGTCGCCCAGCGCGGTATTGGGGTAGTAGTGCAACTCCCCCAACTGGGCCAGCTGTTCGGCGTTACCGATGCGGCCGGCCGGGTCGAAGGCGATGGTCGACAGCACGCCCATCCGCTGCAACCCAACGAATCGTGGCGATGCCAGCAACGTGGCGCCATGGTCCAGGGTGACGATACGCCCCTGAAATCGGAAGCTGAAGCCGCCGTCTGCCGTTGGCGCCGCAGGGTGGCAGAGCGCAACGGCGTCGTGCTCACCTTCGAAGAAGGCTTGGCCCTGTTTGTCGAACGTCAACGCGGCGGGTGCCTGGCCGGCGCAATGACGCTGCCAGATGGCCCGTAACGCACTGCTCAAGTGGCTGGCGAAACGCTGGTTGTCGCAAACCGGCGAGTTCATCAACACCCCGCGCAGCAAGCTGCGAATGGTTACAAGGCTGCTCAGGTCACCGGCCAGTCCGGCGGCACGCGCCCTGTACTGCTCCCAACTGCTCACCACCAGCTCGGGCAGGCCGGCATTGACCAAGTGTGTGGCGCTATGGCGCCCCGCGAAGGTAGGGCCAGGCAGGGTGACCACCGGCACGCCCATCAACAGCGCTTCGCAGGTGGTCAGGCCGCCGGAGTAAGGCCATGGGTCCAGCGCAATGTCGACCCGGTTGTAGCTTTCCAGCAGGGCCTTGTGGCCCACCGGCCCCTCCACCTGCAAACGCTCCGGCACAATGCCCTGCGCGCCCAGCACCTCGAGCACATGCTGGCGCAGCTCGGGGTTGGAAAAAGCGCTGCCCTTGAGCAACAGGCGCGAATCGGGCACCTCGTGCAACAGCGCAGCCCAGTGCGCCAGCAGCTCATCGTTGATCTTGGTCGGGTTGTTGAAACAGCCGAAGGTGATGAAACCATTGGCCAGGGCTGGCAGCGGTAGGACATCTGGCGCGTAGGGCGGTGGGTCGTAGCAGATGTAGTCGTCGGGCAGGCGGATCAGCTTTTCGGTGTAGAACGCATCCTCCCCTGGCGGCGACTCGATGGCGTCGCTGAGGAGGTAGTCGATGGCATCCAGCCCGGTGGTGTTGATCAGCCCGCCAACCCACTTCACCAACAGCGGGGCGGGCTGCAACGCCATGCTGCCCATGCGGTTGCCAGCATTGTGGCCACTGAGGTCGATAAGAATGTCGATGCCATCGTCGCGGATTTGCTGCGCCAGGCGCTGATCATCCATGTGCTTGATCGATCGCCAGGCATGCATGCGTGTGCGGATGCGACGGGTGAGGTGGTCGCTGACCTGGCTGCTGCTGTAGGCGAACAGGTGGAACTGATGGCTGGGCAAACGCTCCAGCACTCCGACGATCATGTTGCCTACCGGATGCTGGCGCAGGCCATCGGAAACCAGCCCGACCCGCAGCAGCCGGTCCGGTGCAAGGTCGATCATTTGTGGGCGGGGCGGCACCACGGCAGGCCCGAAACGGGACTGCCACTGCTTGCACACCTCGAAAATGTACTCGCGACTTCTGCGCGGGTCGTAGTGCAACGTGGTCAGGCGGTTGGAGTAAGGCAGCACGTCCCGGCGCCCGGCCAACTCGATGGCGCGGGTGTAATGCTCGTCCGCCAGCGCCAGCTTGCCGATGTCCTTGCACAGGTTGGCCAGGTTGTTCCAATGGCTGTAGTCCTTCGGCTCCCGCCCGACCAGTGCCTCGAACACTGTGATGGCTTCACCGTGGCGGTCGAGCCGGCCGAGGATCAACCCCTTTCGGGCCAGCATGCGGCAGTCGTCAGGCTGCCCCGCCAGCGCTTGCTCGATGTGCTGCAGCGCCTGGGTGAAACGGCCTTTCTCGAAATGCAGCGTGGCCAGCCGGTGATGGGCCGGGGGGAAGTGTGGCGCGTGATCCAGTGCTTGTGTGGCCAAAGTTTCGGCGCGCTCGCTGTCACCCAGCTTCTGCGCGGCCTTGGCCACCAGTTCAAGTGTGTGCGGGTCGTGCGGCAGCAACTGCAGGGCCTGCTCGAAACTGGCCAGGGCCTGCTCAGGCTCCATGGCCAATTGCAGGTTGCCGAGCGTTTGCCACGCACTTGCGTCATCCGGGCGCCGCTGGCAGTGGCGTCGCGCTTGGGCGAGATCGACGGGGGCCTGGGTATGACGGGGGTTTGGCGTGCGGGCGCGCTGGGGCTTGGGCATGAAGAACGGCCTTGTGGCAGAGGGACTCTAGCTTGAATGCTATCCCTGTGCTGGCCAGGTCAAAGCCCGGATAAGGCGCTGTATCTGGAGGGTCGGGGGCGCTTTGCGCCCCAATCGCCGGTAAGCCTGCGAAGAGCGCGGCGTGCGCCGCGCTCCTGGCTTTATTACTGCAGCAGCGACAGCATCTGTTGCGGCATCGAGTTGGCCTGGGACAGCACCGAGGTACCTGCCTGTTGCAGGATCTGCGCGCTGGTCATGGCCGATACCTCAGTGGCGTAGTCCACGTCCTGAATGCCGGAGCGGGCAGACGTCAGGTTGGTCACCGTGGTGGAAATGTTGGTGATCGCCGAATCGAAGCGGTTCTGGATCGCACCCAGGTCCGAACGCATGGAGTCGATGGTGTTCAGCGCGTTGTCCAGCGACGTCAGGGTGTTGGTGGACTTCTTGGTGACCGCGTTGTCGGTATCGATGGTGATGGTCGCGGTGGTGGTGGAGCCGCTGGTGGTGGTGTCCACTTCAGCCGCGTAGGTCTTGCCGCCAACGGTCAGGAAGTAGTTGCCATCGGCGTCTTCCGACAATGTGCCACCGCTGACGGTGGTACCGGAGCTGTCGACATAGCTGGTGTTGGTGGAGGTGATCGCGGTACCCGAGTCGTCGGTCAGGGTTGTGGCGGTCAGGGTGGTGTCGTAACCGTTGACGTTGAAGTCGCCCAGGCCCAGGGTCTCGGCATTGATTTCGCTGAGCGAAATCTCGATGGTTTCGCCGTCGTTGGCACCTACCTGGATGCTGATGGTCTGGTCTTTGGCCAGCACGTCGACGCCGTTGAACGACGTTTGTTCGGAGATACGGTCGATCTCGTCCAGACGCTGGGTGATTTCGTCCTGGATCGACTGCAGGTCGGACTGCGAGTTGGTGCCGTTGGATGCCTGCACCGCCAGCTCACGGATGCGCTGCAGGTTGTCGTTCACCTGGTCCAGTGCACCTTCAGTGGTCTGCGCCAGGGAGATGCCGTCGCTGGCGTTGCTGCTTGCCTGCTCAAGGCCGGTGATCTGCGAGGTCATGCGGTTGGCGATGGCCTGGCCAGCGGCATCGTCGGAGGCGCTGTTGATTTTCAGGCCCGAGGACAGGCGCTCGATCGAGGTGCTCAGGCTGCTTTCCGAAGCACTGAGGTTTTGCTGGGCGATAAGCGAGGTGATGTTGGTATTGATCACAGACATCTTGCAGTTCCTTTCGTGGGTGGGCACTTGTGGCAAACACGGGGCGGCGCTCCACGCGCTCAGCGCCGTTGTCTTGCTGTCAGCGCGAACATCGGCGCACGGAAAACCGACCTTTAGCGCCACACTGAAAAAAATTTCCCCCACCCACGGCGCGCCACCGGCTGCCCGGTCGCTCAAGCTGAACAGCAAAAGTGCCTGTATTAGCCCCTTTGCCCACACCCCGGCGGCGCTATAACGCTGCACATCATTGTCTACGGCCGGGTGCCGTCAACGGGAGTGCCCATGAACCCATCGACCCTGGTCGGCCTGCTCGCCAGCCTGCTCCTGCTGACCGTCCTGCTGCTGTTCAGCGCACAGCAACCGTCGCTGCTCATCGACCTGCCTGGCCTGGGCATCGTGGTGCTGGGCACCTTCGCCGCCACCTGCATCAGCTACCCCATGGCAGAGGTGCGGCGCGTGCCGGGCCTGTTCGCAGCCGTTGTGCGAACCGAGCGTGAGCGCACCGAGCTCGATATCGACGACCTGGTCAACCTCGCCCGCCGCTGGATCGATGGTGACAGCCGCGCCGTGGAAAACGCCCTCGCGCAAGTACGCAACCCGTTCATTTGCCACGGTGTGCAACTGCTGGTCGACCAGGTAGGCGAAGAGGACATTCTTGAACTCATGCAATGGCGCATTACCCGGCTGCGCGCCAAGGAGCGCGCCCAAGCCCAGATCTTCCGCGCCATGGCCAGCTACGCGCCAGCCTTTGGCATGCTGGGCACGCTGGTCGGCCTGGTGAACATGGTGTTTGTGCTGGGCGACGGCGACCTGGGCAGTGTCGGACGCCAGATGGCGTTGAGCCTGACCACCACCCTATACGGCGTGCTGCTGGCCAACCTGTTGTTCAAGCCGGTGGCGGTCAAGCTGGAGCGCCGTACGGAGCGGCGCGTGGTGATCATGAACATGATCCTGCAAGGCATTTCGATGATGGCCAGAAAACGCAGCCCGGGGTTGATGCGCGAAACGCTCAAGGCTTTCGTCGCCCATTATCATGACGAACTGCAGGACGAAGGCCCCCGCCCCGCCCGCAAGCCGCTGTCACTCGCCTGGCGCCGACGCCCATGATGCCCGATGCCTCGCCCAGCAGCCTGGCCGACAACCGCCACTGGCTGGCGCACCAGCGCGCCCTCGAAACCGAGCTGAACAAGGCCCGGCAGCGCCAGTGCAATCTCAAGCGTGCGGCAACCGCCCCGCACTGGCTGGATGACCCCACGCACGAAGCTGAAAGCGAAGGCTGGATGCTGACTTATCTGGACCTGATGACCCTGCTGCTGGTCATGGTCCTGGCCATGCTAGCCCAGGCGATGATCAACCGCATCCCTTCGCCAAAAGCGCCTGCGAAGCTGGCCCTGCCGTTCGACATCGCCAGCCTGACGCACGTCGATGCGCCGGGTGCGCTGTTACTGGTCCCCTCCAGCGTCGGCGAAGTCGCGCCACACGAACCCGTGGCCGACGAGCCGGTCGCTGCCGAAGAAACAGCCCCTGCCAGCCCCGCCCCGGAACCGGAACCCGACCCGCTGGCAGCGTTGCCCGTGGACCAGCTGGGCAGCGATGTGCAAGTGATCCGCAACGAGCGCAGCGTCAGTTTCCGCATCGACAGCAGCATCCTGTTCCCTTCCGGCCAGACCGACCTGGACCCCAAGGGCATGCAGGTCCTGCAACGCCTGGCGCGGGTGCTGAGCACGGTGCCGCACCGGATTGTCGTCGCAGGCCATACCGACACGCGCACCATCCGCAGCGCGCGCTACCCGTCCAACTGGGAGCTTTCCGGCGCCCGGGCCGGCAGCGTGGTCCGCTACCTGCAGCAGCAAGGCATCGCCGGTGACCGGCTCAGTGCCGTGGGCCTGGCCGATACCCAACCGCTGGGCGACAACACCACGGTACAAGGACGGGCGGAAAATCGCCGGGTCGAGCTGACACTGGAGCAACGACCACAACCGTGATGCAGCCCTGCAGAAAGACATGGAAGCACTTTTTTCTGCAGGGCCATCAGGCCACTCACTATGCTTGAGCCAGCCGCAGGAAGCGGCCCCCTATTCGCGACAACGGAGCGTCCATGTCCCTTGCCCTCGTCCACAGCCGCGCCCAGGTTGGCGTGCAGGCACCTGCTGTCAGCGTCGAAACCCACCTGGCCAATGGCCTGCCCCACCTCACCCTGGTCGGCCTACCCGAAACCACCGTCAAGGAAAGCAAAGACCGGGTGCGCAGCGCCATCGTCAACTCCGGGCTGAACTACCCGCAAAGGCGCATCACTCAAAACCTGGCACCGGCAGACCTGCCCAAGGATGGCGGGCGTTACGACCTGGCCATCGCCCTGGGCATCCTTGCCGCTGACGGCCAGGTGCCGGTGGCAACATTGGCCGACATCGAATGCCTGGGCGAGCTGGCGCTTTCGGGCAAGCTGCGCCCGGTGCAGGGCTTAGGAGGATCGTCAACAGCAATCCACGTTAACTCACTTTAATTTCTGCACTGGCAACGTAGATCTCCTTTTGGTTGGTTGATCTATGTTGATCCCCGAGAGCTTGCTCAGCATAACCTGGACTCCTGTATGCTCAAAACCTCAAAACGAGGAACCATCAGCTCACTGGATGCTGCGGATCAACTAGCCTGGAGCGGTTAGAATTGGGTAAGAAAGAAAATGTCCTGCAAGCCGCCATCACGGGGGCTTTAGAGGTTCATTGCGATCGGCCCGGGGGGCCATTGTTAGAATTGTTTCCGCCATATGCAGTACAACAGGGGGCAACCCTTCGAAAATTCTGTGCAGATCTTGTCGGCCGGCTGAATGATGCACAGGTAATCCTTTTGGAAATCAAGGAACTAGACTGCTGCTCGGGAAAATTTCCAGCTTACGATCTGGAACAACATGAAGCCAACCTACAATTCGAGCGGCTGGGTGTGCCACTTGGGTACGCCTACAACGCCATATGGCCACTTTCATACTACGCCCGACCGCGCCCAGACGATTGGCCAGCACTGACGCTCGCGGAGGTGAAGCGTAGTTTACCAAGCAAGCTCCCTAATAAAACGCCAAACGTGCTCGCACACCCGACTCTCCTAGAATGGCTTCAAGACTTGAAGGGGCAGGACGTTAGCGAGGAACTGGGGCGGATTCATGGCGCTGTCAAGGGAACTAGCCGTCTCCGAAATGGCACATTAGTGCTGTTGCATGCAGTTGAAGAAAATGTACTGACATCGCTCAGCGCAGGCCAACTTGATGAAGTCATGAAATGCTTGAACCGCGGCTCCTGGCTCTCCCCCGATTTGCAAGAAAGGCTAGAAAAAGTTCTTGGGGCTTCTACTGCCGTATTCACTGCCTTCACAAAGCCTCCCACCAAGAGATCAGCCTCTCGTAAAAGAAATGATGCCAGCGTCTCAGACGGCCCACCTTGAAGAGCACGCGCCTCGTGCGCGCTGCGAATTTGACACCGGAGACCTAACGGATGGCATAGAGCCGCATTCTTGTGGCTACTGGCGGCTTATGCGTAGGCCGGCTCGTGATCGATAGCACCCTCAGGATCGAGTCCCAGCGTCACGTATTGGCTTCAGCACGATCGATCCGTTGACCAATTCGATGCTGAAAGTATCACCAAGACGAGCATTCATCGCTGCTAGAACATCTGGCGTAAGGTTGATTATCACGTCTCTGCTGCCATCGCCTGGGTCCTGACAAATCACAATCGTTTGAAATGAATCACCCATATCGCTAGCACCATCCTCACTATATGCGCTCAGGCAAAATACAACGCTCCGTGCATGGATGTCCGCTTTGGTCAAAGCTGCCGTCCCATATCCCCGCGAATTCAGATCACACAATCGCATGAGAAATTCGGGCTGGCGCAGCCTAAGCTTTTCCGCTCAAGGGCCTGAACGCGACCAAACGCCTCAATTGCAGATTCATTAAAAAAGCTTTTATAGCCAGCCGATTGTTGAATCTTTTTTAGCTTCGCACACGCCGCCGCCTTCACTTCTTCATTTTCTTGGTTTTTCATGTCGGCATCCCGGATCTGTTCGCTTGGACTCAAGCTAGCCTTTGCTGTCAGGATGTCAACTCATTCCGGCGTCGTTGGATACCGAGCCTTCGTTCTCTGCGACGGCAGCTGACTCAGCACACAGTATCTTCATCATAATTTGGCTTGAGCGCTACGCCTCTGTTAAACGGTTCGGTACTCAGCGCGTCACCAACAATAAGATTCATGATTTCTAAGAGGTCGGAAGGAAGGTCGACCATGAGAGACCCACTGCCATCGTAAAGGTCATGGCATTTCGCAATTAGCATCACGAGATTATCCATCGACGTAGGTCCGTTTCCGGCCAGAAGCGGTCATTCGTTATAGGCAGGGCTATGAAGAGCCGTAGCCTCCAATCAACGGTGTAATTTCTGATGTGCGATATATCTTGAAAGGCCCGTCGCACCGAGCCCGCAAGCCGCAGCAACTGGTTGATGGATGAAGATATTAAGATCGCATCAGGTCAGCCATCCGTTTCTGTAAATCCGATAATGCCATCAATGCCGCACGGGACAGTTGGCGATGAGGAGCTACACAAATGGAAAGAACTGGATGACTGACGTGGATGCCGTCAAGAGGGACGAAGGCAATGGTTTGCGCTTCCACTTCGCTTGCGACATCTAACCAAGACAGAATCCCGACACCCACTCCGGCGCGAATTAACGAACGCATCATGCGCAAATCGTTGCAAGTTACGCGCTGCCGAACATCTAGCCTCAAATGATCGTGAAGCGCATGCACGTGCTTTTGTACAACCAGGGGAGCAGCAGGGAAGATCACTGTCTCATCCTGAGTATCGCTCAGCCGTAGGGTCTTCCTACCCGCCAAGGGATGGGAAGTGGGCATGGCAACACCCATCTTGATCACTGTGCTTGCGGTCACCGACAGCTCAGCCCCTGCAACAGCATCCAGAACGAAGCCGAAGTCCACATCAGCAGAGGCAATCATTTTTGCGACATTCTGGCTGTCTGCAACCTTTATACCAAATGTGAAGCCCGGGTTCTGCTGCATGAGGGTCGAGACGGCTTCAGCTACCATTCCTTCGCTAAGCGCATCGATCAATCCAATATCAATATGACCACGGCGCAGCCCTTGCATCTCGTCAATCTGCTCACGGGTGCGAGCATATTCTTTCTGCCACTGACGGGCATTGGCCAATACTAATTCGCCTGCGGACGTAAGCCTCAAACCGCTCGGGAGCCGCTCAAATAAGGGCACTCCAAGCTCTTCCTCAACCTTAAGAATCTGCCGATCAATAGCCGAGGCTGAGACGTGCAGAACCTCCGCCGCTCGGCGGATGCTGCGGTGCTGGGTGACCTCGAGAAAGTACCTGGTGAACCGAGAGAACGGGAACATGTGTTGTGTTTTTTGCAACGCCATGATGAGAAATCGATGTTTGAGTTCATCACGCCGGGCTCTTAAAGTCCATACCGAAGCGCCTCAGAGCGCACTTTCAGACCGTTCCGGCAGCTGACGAGGCTTATGCCCATGATCAAAGACCGTACTCTTCCACTCAATTGCACCTTTGTCGAAAGTGACTGGCGCATCCTCGCTTCGCATTGGTACCCAATCACCGAGTCAATCACAGTGGGCGTCGAACCGATCAAAGCGATGCTTCTAGACGAGCCGCTGGTGGTTTATCGGATAGGCGAGGAGTTGGTCGTGGCGCGAGACGTATGCCCGCATCGTGGCGTTCCGCTGAGTATGGGGAAGAGCGACGGCCAAGGTGTAGTTTGCCCCTATCACGGCTTGCGCTTTGGTCACGCAGGCAAATGCAACAAGGTTCCGGCAAGTCCCAATGGATCTATCCCGAGTCGTATGCAGCTTTACACGTATCCTGCGGTCGAGCGTTATGGACTGATCTGGACATGCCTTGATCCGCAGAACGATCAAGCCGACATTCCGAACATGCCTCATTGGGAAGATGCGGGGTTTCAGCAGATAGTTTGCCCGGCTTTCGACGTTAAGGCATTTGCGGGGCGCCAGCTTGAGGGCTTCCTCGACGTGGCTCACTTTGGCTTCGTTCACACGGACACTTTTGGCAATCCGAACAACGTTGAGGTGCCTGCCTATCGTCCCGCAGAAACACCTCAGGGTTTTGAAGTTCGCTATCTAAGCACAGTGGCAAACTACCCGATCGGCGTGGAGGCTGACGTTCCGGCTGATTTCACTTGGCTGAGACACTTCGAGGTACACCTGCCGTTCACGGCTACCTTGACGGTGCATTTTCCGAACGACGGTCGGCTGGTCATCATGAATGCTGCTTCCCCCGTATCGGCGAAATACACGCGAATGTTTGCCCCGATCGCGCGCAATTTTGACAAAAATATTCCTGTAGAGGACGTTCATAGCTTCAACTTTCAGGTATTCGAAGAGGATCGCCTTATTGTCGAAGCTCAAAAACCGGAGCGGCTGCCACTCGATCCATCCCTAGAAGTACATATCCCGGCGGACATGAGCTCGATTGCTTACCGCAAAGGGTTGCGAAGCCAAGGACTAAGTCAGTTTTTCCTGAGCTAAGTACGCGATTGGTTTACCTAACTAATAGCCGTGGGGAGCTTGCGTGGCATGCTCCCACGTGTCGCGAGGCCCGCACCACTAGCCAGTGCTCGTGAGAGTGCTCTCCCAATTCACACACAGGCAAATGACTTAGGGCAACAAGCCCAAGCGATCTTTTTCATCTTTTCACCTTTGAGACGCTCGCAATGACTCTTTCACCTTCTCACTCAAAGCCCTTGGATATCGTCATCATCGGCGCAGGCATCGGTGGGCTAACAGCAGGTATTGCCCTGCAACGTCACGGGCATCGCGTACGGCTGTTCGATCGGGTTGCAGAGCTGACACCTGCAGGCGCAGCTATCTCCGTCTGGCCCAACGGCGTCAATGTCCTAGAAAAGCTTGGTCTCGGAGACCAGATCAAAAGTGTGAGCGGTAGCATGGACACCATGAGTTACAGCACGCATAAAGGTGTCCAGCTAACCCGCTTTGGCCTCGAGCCGCTATATAAGTCCGTCGAGCAGCGCGCTTGCCCCATCGCCCGTACAGCCTTGCAGAAAGTCCTACTAAATGCCTGCGGCGCTGATAACGTCACCCTTGGTGTGAGCTGCGAGAGTGTTGAGGCTCAGGAGAGCGGTGTGCTGGTGGCGCTTTCCGATGGCCAGCGTATCCAGGCCGACCTTGTGGTGGCCGCTGACGGCACCCACTCGCGGCTGCGCAACTATGTGGCAAGCTGCGAAGTCGCGCGTGACTACTGCGGCTATGTCAACTGGAATGGTCGCGTGGACGCTAGCAACGATCTGGCTTCCGGTACCGAGTGGACCCAGTTCGTCGGTGACCACAAACGCGTCTCGCTGATGCCTATGGGAAATGGCGAGTTCTACTTCTTCTTCGATGTACCACTTCCCGCTGGAACCCCCAATGTGCGGGAAAGCTACCGCGAAGAGCTGTACGGCCATTTCGAAGGCTGGGCCCCTCCGGTGCTAGCTCTGATCGAGCGTATGGATACTGCCATCGTCAGCCGAGTCGAAATCCACGACATAGTGCCAATCACCAGCTTCGTAAAAGGGAGTGTAGTCTTGCTAGGCGATGCGGCGCATCCCATGGCGCCGGACCTGGGCCAAGGCGGCTGTCAGGCTATGGAGGATGCCTGGGTACTCGCCAAGTGCCTAGAGCTAAGAGGCTCTGATGTCGCAGCCGCGCTCAACCTCTACAACGACGCTCGTGTCGATCGCACCGCGCAGATCATGCTTCGTGCCCGTAGCCGGTCAGAAGTGACCCACGGAGGAAGCCCGGCGCAGACACAAGCTTGGTATCAAGAGCTCGCGCAGGAAACAGGGCAACGAGTGATTGCAGGAATCGTCAAAACTACCCTAGGAGGCGGGGAAATGCTACTCGGCTGATCTAAGTGGCCGAACCTGTCTACGCAATCTGGAGCGGTCAGGATCTCCCATGAAAAGCCTCGTCGGACTATCGTTGGACGAGGCTTTTCATGGTTTCACGATGCTAACGGCTAGAAGTGCATAGCGCCAATCGCCCTAGATTAATTGGGCATATCTGAAGTGATACCTTGGACGTAAAAATTCATGCTGGCGAGATCGGCGTTGCTGGCTTTGACCCCTTGAGCAATTCGAACTTGGCCCGTCTGGTCCAGCAGTGGTCCATCGAAGGGGTGGAAGGCTCCAGTCTTGATGGATGCGATAATCGCCTGAGCTTCAGCCTTGTAGGCTGCAGGGACCAGATCGCTGACCGGCATATGCAGTGCGTCGTCAGAGAGGCCGCCCCAGTAGTCCGCTTCCTTCCAGGTGCCATCAAGTACCGACTGGGTGGTACGTATATAGAATGGCGCCCAGTCATACACAATCGACGTCAACACAGAATGCGGGCCAAACTTGGCCATGTCTGAGGCATAACCCACGGCAAACACACCTCTTCGCTCTGCTGTCTGAATCGGTGCTGGGCTCGCGGTGTGCTGGAAGATCACGTCGGCGCCTTGATCGATCAGTGCATTGGTGGCATCTGCTTCCTTGCCAGGATCGAACCATGCGTTCAACCAGATGACCTTAACCTGCGCCCCTGGGTTGTACTTGTTAAGGGCCAGTTGAACTGCGTTTATATCGCGTAGGACTTCGGGGATTGGAAACGATGCGACATAACCAATCGTCTTCGTCTTGGTCATCTTCGCGGCAAGATAGCCTGCGACGTAGCGTCCCTCATACGAAGTCGAGAGGTAGGTACCGAGATTCTTGCCGCGCTTATATCCCGTGGCATGCTCAAACGTAACCTTTGGAAATTGCTTGGCAACGCTCGCCATAGGATTCATGTACCCAAAGGACGTACCGAATATCAGGTCGTAGCCACTCTTCGCCATGTTGCGGATGACTCGTTCTGAGTCGGCTCCATCGGCAACGTTTTCCACAAACGTTGTCTGAATCTTGTTTCCCAGTGTTTGTTCGAGTAGCAACCTCGCCTGCTCATGCTGATAGGTCCAACCATGATCCCCCACGGGGCCGGTGTACACGAAACCCACTTTCAGCGGATCCGCGGCGTAGCTCGCAAAAGCCGCGGTCAAGCCCATACCAGTGACCATCCCCAGTAGCCATTTTTTAAGCGCAAGTGTTTTCATCGTCGCCAAAAGCTCCGTGCGGGGTATTGTCGGAAGGTTTGGATCGGGGCCAGCGCGGTCGCGCTGGCCGTGCACAGCGCATTACATGGCGTAGGTTTTGCGGAACATGTTTTTGTAGTGGTCCTCGACAGTGATCACCGGGTACTTAGGCGACTCTCCTGGAATCAGGCATTGCGGAATACACTCGATCTTGTGATCAACATTTCCAGAATAAAAATAGGGCACTGAGTACCGCTCATTCCCTGACAGATTGACCACCCGATGCAAGGTCGAGCGATACAGATCGTTGGTCCAACGCGAAATCAGGTCGCCTATGTTCACCACGTAGGAACCAGGCACAGGCATCGCCCAAATCCAGTCGTTACTTTCCTGATCCCAAACCTGCAAGCCCGAATTATCGTCCTGCAGTAGTAGCGTCAGGCCGCCCCAATCGGTGTGTGCTCCGCAACCTTTTTCACCAGGTGCTGCCGAAGGTGACTGGGGCGGATAATGGAGCAACCGCAAGGTCGTCATCGCGTCCTGGCAGAAGCCGGCAAAGTGCTGCTCAGGAAGACCTAGGGACAACGCGACACCTTGCATCAGCAGTTGCGCTACACCCTCGAGCTCCCATTGGTACTGCTCCATCGTTGCACGAAACTCAGGCAAGGCTTCTGGCCAGAGGTTTGGACCTTGGTTGAACTTACCGGCCAACACATCAGGGTGGTCCAGTGGCTTATCCTGCCCGATATAAAATCCCTCTTTAACGTCGGCAGGCGCCCCGGCCTCAAGCACCTGATTGCGTAGCGGCTCGTAGCCTCGATTTGCTTGAGAGAGCGACTTATCAACCTTGGCTTTTTCTTCGGGTGCCATTGCAAACAGCTTCGCTGCCTGGTCGATGACTCGCTGCTGGAGGGCCGAAGATATCTCGTGACCGGTCACATAAAAGAACCCTTTATCGCGGCAAGCCTCACCGATTTGCCGGCCAACCTTGGCGCGTACAGCGAGGTTCGATGAGCGCAGTCCGGACATATCGATGATCGGCAGCGATGCAGCCGTATCGGAGATTTCAATGGTTGTTGGTACGAGTTGAGCGTTTGCCATGGGAGCAACTCCTGCTTGAAGACTTGTAGTGTCATCGGTTGAGCCGCATACGAAAAGCATCGAATATCGCTCTAGCTGATGCCTTTTTGGCAGCGCTATCCAGAAGCCCCGTAATCAGCGGCCTCTTGGCGCTCGCGGAGCAAGATCTCGTCTGCGAGAATTCTGGCAAAGGCATCAACGGCAGTCGGGATATAACGACCTGCCCGTTTATACAACCCAAGATCGCAAAAAACCCCGCCGCCGTCCGTCAACGGCAGCATTTTTAGCAGCTTTGCCTCAATTTGCGCCTCAATACCAAATCTGGTCTGGAAAGCGATGCCACGGCCCCGGAGCACCATCTGCTTAGCAAGTTCGAGTGAGCCAGACTCAATTCGGGCTTTGCCTGGAATACTCGCTGCCTTCAGCAGGGCCGCCAATCGATGGCGAGTCGATAGCTCAGGTTTGCCCAGGATGAGATCGTAATCGGCGCAAGCACCGAAACTAACTTGAACCCTTGCACTTAATGGATGCCCTGGGGGCACTATTGCTCCGAGTCGAAAATGCCCGAGGGCTAGCTGCTGAAGTTCTTCGTGCCTGGGCAGCGCAAACGCCAAACCAAGGTCAGCGTCTCCTGTAACGATCGCGTCAGGAATACCATCGGCACGGCAGAGAGAAACCCCAATAGTCACCCTCGGATAACGCTGATGCATTATCTCCATCACCGTTGGCAAGAGGTCGACCGCCAGCGTCTCAACCGTTGCCAGTTCTACATGCCCAGCACGTAGCCCCTCCATCGCGTCAAACTCTACGCGCAGCCTTTCAACGTCATGCAAAACCACACCGATGTGACGCGCGAATAACTCGCCGGCGGGCGTCAATCGAAGTCCGGAATTGAGTCGATCGAACAGAGGTGCACCAATGTCATCTTCGAGCTTAAGTATCTGACGGTTTACCGCTGATGAGGCGACATTCAACCGCCGCGCGGCTTCGCGAATGGACTCGCAACGGCGGACCATGTCGAAGTAGGTGACCGCAATTGAGTGAAACTTTAAACGGCGAGCCATTGTTAATACCTGAAATCATTATGCGGGCTAAAAGGTCTTCAGCCTAAGCGATGCTAGGGCGAAGACTGGAGGTAGCACGCTTGCGCAAGCAGACATACGCCCTTACCGGCGCACCAATATGAATCGCAAAGAGAGATTGGCGCACCTCTTTGGCGCTAAGAACCTCGCCAAGCATCTTTGGACGCTTTCATCAAAAACCTCTCCGACCAGTCAAATAAAGGGCTAATCCTATCAATCAAGTGAATTGGCACAGGAAGTGCTTTGACATCGGCATAGCTGGTATACCAGATTGTCTGTCTGGAAAGCCATAAAATCCGATGATGACATCAAATGGCCTTTGACTCTGGCTTGCGCGATAGGGGATCAACACATGAAAAAGATGTTCAAGCTGGGATGTGCCGGCCTCGGTATTCAAGCGTCGTCCATGGAGCGGCCAGTTTCCTTGGTCGAACTACCTATCCTCGAACAGTTCAAGCTGGTAAAGGAAGCCCAAGCCTGGGACTTCATTGACCGTATCCCGAACAACCGTCAGGAGCTGGACGAGTACATCAAGGGCAGCCAACTCTACGATCTGCCGGTACTGTCGGGCAGTGGCTGCTACACCTTGGGGCTCGATGAGGCAGTCATTAGGGAAAACCTGGATCTCACCGTAGAAGTCGGCGGCAAGTACCATAACTTCATGGTTTGGGCCAAACACAAGGACGGGCACTACGTCACCAATGAGGAAGTGGTTGCCTGCTACCTCGACGCCTATGAATACGCTGCCAAATCTGGGGTCATCATCACCTTCGAAAACCACGTTGACATGTGGTCAGAAGACTACCGGCGAGTGCTGGAAGTAGCCGATCTGGTTGAGGCTCGCGGTGTGCCATTCAACATGGCCATGGATTACAGCCACTGCATCTTCAAGATTGAAAACGAGGTCGAGCACGCGGTTTCACAGATGCGCGGAGACAACGAGTCCATTGCGATGCTTGACCCGTTCAATTCCGACAGCTACGCAGATCAATGGCTTAGCCGCAACCTAGTGCACTGGGCGCAGATGCGGCCAGCGGCACCCAATGGCCCATTGAATTGGTGGGGCTTCGAGACTGGCCCCTGGGACGCGAAAGGCATTGACCGCCCAGGTCGATCTATTCAGTACCCATTCGAGCGTCCGGCCAAGGGGGAATGGCACACCGATATGTGGCATGCGCACAAGTTGGCTTGCACCAAAGAAGTGACCCGCAAAGTCATCGATGCGTATCTGCAAAGTGACGACACCTCGCTGTCACTGATGACCATCGACAACATCAATCTGAACGCCTACGGCCTAGGCTGGAAGTACAACATGTTCGCTGACAGCTGCGCCTACGCGAACTTCGTTCGTGAGCTGTATGCCGAGCGTGCGGCTGTCCATCAAGCCCGCAGTGCTGTTTCACCTACCGAATTCGTTGCCCAGTACCGGGCCCAATAACCGTGACTGGCCCGGTCACTCCGCGGTGCGCCGGGCTGCAGAAGGCATTTCCATGCACGTAGAAAACAGCTTTGTAATCGACGACTGGTATCCCGTCGGGGCACTGGCCGAGACAGTCAGCGGCCGGAAATACCACACTCGAATATTGGGTACGGCAATCTGGTACCAGCTTACTGATGACGGTGTATCTGCCGGGCTGGCCGATCAAACGGCTGAGCTAGCGTCCAAGAGTATTTATGGTCTGCTTTGGGTGTCACTGAGCGACAAACCCAGGGACGTGATTGCGATACCGGAGTACGCGGAGGAGGACCGCAGAGTAGTCAGCGCTGGCTCTATTCGAGTCGCTACTTCAGGGCTAAGGGTAATCGAGAACTTTCTCGACATGGCACATTTTCCGTTTGTCCATACAGACATTCTTGGCGCGGAGCCCCTGACCGAGGTTGCAGCTTACGATGTCGAAATAGATGAAGCAGCTGATGAAATTCTAGCGGTCAATTGCCGCTTCCCGCAGCCCAAGGGCTCTGCCGCCGCAAGCGAGCCTGTGGAGATGCAATACGTCTACCGTATAGCTCGCCCTTTCATAGCCATCCTCTACAAAACGTGTGTGATCGATGCCAACCGCTTGGATGTGCTCGGACTTTTCGTGCAGCCGGTGGATCAGGAGAGCTGCATCGCTCACACCATCATGTGCTACCTGGACGACATCAATACGGACAAACAGCTGCGCGACTTCCAGCAACGCATTTTTGGGCAGGACATCATGATCCTGATAAACCAAGTCCCCAAGGCCTTGCCCCTTAATCCAAGACATGAAACCCCCGTGCGAGCGGACGCACTCTCCAGTGCCTATCGACGCTGGCTCAATGACAGAAACGTGACGTTCGGCACCACCCGTGGGTGAGCTGTATTAGCAGGTGATGAGATATGGTTTCGTTGAATCAACAATGGCACGTGATTGCCAGCTCCGAAGATTTGCCGTTCAGGCATGTGTACCAGACACGTCTGCTTGGGCAGGAGCTTGCCGTCTGGCGTGACGACGCAGGTGAAGTGAACGTATGGGAGAATCGCTGCCCCCACCGTGGTGTGCGGTTAAGCCTAGGCGTCAATGTCGGCGACCAGCTCAAATGCCAATACCACGGCTGGAAATACGAGAGCGGCTCGGGTCAGTGCTCCTTTGTGCCGGCACATCCCAGCGCAAAACCTAGCACTGCATGCGTTCGCACGTTCCAGTGTGCGGAAGTAGACGGTGTGGTTTTTGCTCGGCTTGAGGCCGCTGGATCTGGACACAAACCGAACAACTCCGCGCCGATCGATGCGGGCGTAACGAGCAACCTACGCAGTCAGACCGTTCCCCTGAGCGCCATCGCGGCCGCTGGCTTGCTCAAAGAAGCCGCGGCGTTATTCGCCCCTGTATTGGGCGGTTCTACCGATAAGGTTCAGGTGCTGGCCACCGGCCTGATTATTGATCTGAAGTGCGCAGGCCTTTTGGACAGCCTGCGGCTGTTCGTGCAGCCGGAGTCAGATGGACGAGCAGTAATACATGCTCGACTTTACTCTAACCATCCCGTGTCCTTGGAGCGTAAGTCGACTTTCATTGAGATTCTGGGAAATTTGTTCTTGCCCGCGAGGGAGAGCACTAGCAACGTTGCTGCTCTCCCTGTCCGACTGATTGCTTCTGATGCCGCACCGCAGGCGGAAACAAGCAAGCCTACGGCGAGCCAACAGTTCTGGTGCACCGTTACGTCGCGTCGTACTGAAACCCCGGACATTGACTCTTACTGGCTTACGCCTGACGAACCGCAAGAGCTCGATCTCGAACCGGGGATGCATATCAGCGTACTCACGCCATCCCGACACCTGCGCCAGTATTCATTAGTGAATACCCCCGAGGAACGGGACGTATTGGTGATCGGAGTCAAGCACGAAGTGAACTCACGGGGCGGCTCACGCAGCATGCACGCCGACGTGCAAGTAGGTACTCGAATCCAGGTTTCACTGCCGCGAAACCAGTTCATGCTTCAGCCACCTGGCCGTACAGCATTGCTGATAGCGGGGGGCATTGGGGTCACACCGATCTTGGCGATGGCTTTACATTTGCAGCACGTTGGGCGCCCCTATAGCTTTCATTATCTGGCGCGAGGCGAGCAACATGTCTCCTTCCCAGATCGAATCGCCACCTTGGCGAGCGGCCATCCACCTTATCTAGGGTTGGATGTGCCGGGGACCCAACGCAGGATTACCGAACTGCTGGAGTCGGTTGATAGCGACAAGCACGATGTGTACGTTTGCGGCCCGCAACAGATGATCGAGTTGGTGGCTGCGGTTGCTCAGCAAGCAGGTTTTACCCCAGAGCATATTCACTTCGAATACTTTGGTCTGACGCCTTCCACAGGCTCAGTGCCCGCCACCACAACGACCGGGTACCAGGTCGCAATCAATTCCACAGGCCAAGAGTTCACCGTCGAACCTGGGCAAACACTCCTCAAGGCGTGTCTGGATCACGGCATAACAATAGATTATTCCTGCGAGCAAGGCGTCTGCGGGGTTTGTGTTACCCCCGTTATCAGTGGCGATCTAAATCATGAAGATGTCTACCTTTCCGCCAAAGAGAAGGAAGGTGGGAAATTGATCATGCCGTGCGTGTCGGGCTGTAATTCCAAGAAGCTGGTGTTGAATATTTAATCGGTGCCCCATGTTGAAACTTTACGATTTCGAGTTGTCTGGCAATTGCTTCAAAGTCCGATTAATGATGTCGATCCTCGGTCTCATATATGAGACCGAGGTCGTGGAATTTTATCCAGGGCGGGAACATAAAACTCCAGAGTTTCTGAAAATCAATCCGCTGGGGCAGTTGCCAGTTTTACAGGATGGCGAAAAAACCCTTCGAGATTCCCAAGCGATACTGGTTTACCTCGCCGCGATGTATGACTCGACACATCAATGGTATCCGGTCAATCGCCCCGACGTACTTGGAGATATCCAGATCTGGCTAGCATTCGCCGATAGTCTGACAGGGTCCATCTCAGCTGCGCGGTTGCATGAGTTATTCATGTACGAATTTGATGCCGAGAGTTGCCGCTCTCGCGCCTACGATCTGCTAGATGTGATGGATAAGCATCTTTGGATGCAACGTCAACGGGGCTTCACTTATCTATGCCCGCTGGCACATGCGACTGTTGCTGACATTGCCTGTTTTCCGTATGTAGCGATGGCCGATGAAGCGGGATTATGCCTGCAAAATTATCCATCTGTACGTTTGTGGCTGGATGCAGTCAAACGTGTTCCTGGATTTACAGTAATGTCAGGGATTTTCCCCGCAGGAGACGCACCGCACTAATCAGGATCGGCACTGGGCGAAGCGCCGAGCCGTGCATCGGCGCCCGAAAATTCGTGCCGAACCGATCAAGCTTTAATGCTGCCTTGCTACTAAAAACCTTTGGCTGAATGAGGCTTGGAAATGGTCATTTACACCCCGCCATCAGTGGCAAAGAACATTCCTGTTATCGATTTGCTCGACAGCTTTTCTCACGACATCGAAAAACGCAAGGCAGTAGCTTGGGAAATTCATAAAGCTGCTCGACAGACTGGTTTTTTTTACATAAAGAACCACGGCGTTCCGTTAGAACTGCAACAGGCGCAATTTGCGGTAGCCAAAGATTATTTCCGCACTCCGCTTGAAGATAAGATGCGAATCAACTCTAAGAAGTCGAGTTGTCTGCGTGGCTATGAGCCTCTCGCGGCACAAACCCTGGACGAGGGTTCACCACCCGATTTGAAGGAAGGGTTCCTTTTGGGGCGAGAGTTAACCGAGGCGCATCCCCATGTTCAGCGCAAGACTCCCTACCATGGGCCCAACCAATGGCCAGAAGGGAGTCCCAGATTTCGCCAGCATACCGAAGATTACATGCGGTACATGGATCTCCTCGGCCGTAGGCTGGTTCGCTTACTGGCGCTATCACTGCAACTGCCTGAAGATTTTTTCGACGAGGGTCTCAAGGAACCAATGATCATCAGTCGGATGCTTCACTACCCAAGTCAGCCGGCCGATGCTCGTGAAAATCAGCTGGGTGCCGGTGCACACACCGACTGGGGTCTAATCACTCTGCTGCTACAGGATGAAGTGGGTGGTCTGGAGGTACGTAATGCCGACGGCGAATGGCTGAAAGCCCCGTACATTGATGGTACTTTCGTGGTGAATCTGGGCGACATGGTTCCGTTGCTGACGGATGGTCTGTATCACTCCACCATGCATCGGGTCTTCAACGCGCGACAAGACGCGGCTCGTTACTCGATTCCTACTTTCTTCGACCTGGATTACTACTACGAAGTCGAAGTAGTACCGTCACTTCGCAAGCCTGACACAACCTACCCGGCACCTATCACGGTTGGGGGGCACATTGCTGCGATGTTTGACAAGACATTCGGGGTCACCAAACCCACGGTATAGTCACGCACCGCAAAAGAAAGGCCACCTTCGGGTGGCCTTTTTTATTTCTGTGTCCGTAAACGGTAAAGGGCGGATTGCTAGTTTGCCCTTTATAGTTAGAAATAGTATTTCACAATCAGGCTTGTCACATTCTGATTGGTATTGTATGCCTTGGTGCTTTCGATGGCGTACTTGTTAGACCAGTTGTTGTACTCGATACCTGCATAGAAGTGCTTAGCTTCATAGCCTAGGTATTTGCCAATGTCATACTTGACCTGTGGATTAAAGAGCAAGTTACGATGATAGGTTCCCTTATTGTTGACTACCCAGTCCAAATAACCATCAATAACGAGGTCGGATCGTCCTAATGGAATGGTATAAGCCCAGCTCGGAGTAATCTGCCATTGACCACTTGGCGCATCGCCACCATCTGGCTTGCGATAGTAGAAATTTATCTGGAAATAGTCGAAGCCTGGAAGCGCGAGATCAAACCCCGGACCTAGCAGATAATTGAACTGATCGTGAACGCCATTGCGATCGTTCTTATCCCATTCAATGCTCGTAGCAATCAATACATCCTTTATTGGGCCGAAGGCCAAGTTGGTGTTGAGCATTTTTCCAAGTGACAGGCGCGGTGCCGCTTCACTGTAAATAGAATGATGTCCATCATTGTAGGTCCCACCTCCTGGATACCAGTTGTTATCCATGAAAAAATATATGTCGCCCCACGACCAGTCACTGAAATGCTCATAGGTTATGGTCTGAACAGTCTGGGCATCCACTTTGAATTCTTTACCATACTGGTAAGTAAAGCTGTCGCTATGCCAATTCATACCTGCAAATGCAGATGATGGTAGACAAGCCATTCCCAGCAGCCTGGCAGTACTTACCGCAGTGACTAATTTATGAACTTTCACTCTACCTCCAGTATATAAAACTGACCGAGCGATCAGCCATTTATACACTGCAAGTATGGGGCCAGCTAAATGCTCTTTTGCGCAGAGTCTCAAGGCAAAAGCAATGCCTAAAAAGTGTTTTTTGCTCTGTGCCAGAGCATATAGCTAGATAGCGAAGTATTACAGTGCGAGATATTTTATTTCTTTTGCAACTTGCTGGTGCGACCACGCCCCATAATAAACGACTTTTTAAAGACAAAAAAAGCGACCGATAACGGTCGCTAAGTGCAATCCTGACTTGGGAGCATTTAAGACAGGGACCACTTCATATCTTCGGAAATTTCCCTAAATACTTTTACAACGTACGAAATTAGTACAAATTCCGGGTTAGGGCGTTTGCGATTGAGCCGGAGTTGACTCGGAACTCTGGCATGATGGGATTGCACCTACTCCGTTGAAGAACAAATTGAGGATAGTGGCGACGATCGCGGTTAGTAAAATAGGACTTTCAAGAATAGGCCCTAATGCAGACGGTAACTTGCTGAAAAAGTGCGGAGATACTACCGGCAGCAGACCTACCGCGAGGCTGATCGCAACGATATACAGGTTACCCACCTTCTTGAAGTCTACCCGAGCGAGTACTTTCATCCCGCTGGCAGTCACCATGCCGAACATTACAATTCCCGCACCACCCAGCACAAAGGGAGGTATGGAGGCGACGAAATACGCGACCTTCGGAAATAATCCAAGCACGATCAGTATCATCCCGGCACATGCGCAAACCCAACGGCTGCGCACCCCGGTGATGCTGACCAGCCCTATGTTCTGTGCATAGGAGGTGTAAGGAAACGTGTTGAATATGCCGCCAATCATGGTGCCTGCTGCATCAGCACGAAAGCCCCGGACCAGCGTTCGTTCGTCCATTGGTTTTTCAACGATCTCGCCTAGGGCGATGAACATTCCCGTGGACTCGATGAAGGTAACCAGCATCACAATGCACATGGCTGCGATTGGCCAGATATGGAAGGTCGGTATGCCGAAATGAAACGGTTTGATAAGCCCGAAGACCGGTGCTTCCTGGATCCCCTCCAAGCTTACTAAACCCGCCATCGCCGCCACTGCGAACCCGAATACCAATCCTAATAGTACAGAGATGTTATTCAGGAAGCCTTTGGCATACCGCACGATTAACAGAATGCAGACCAGCACCGCTGCAGCGATTCCTAGGTAAAGGGGCCTACCAAAATCTGGATTACCAAAGCCTCCGCCAGACCATGCGGCAGCTACGGACATCAGCGAAAGTCCAACTGCGACGATCTCTGTTCCCGTCACCACTGGTGGGAAAAAACGCAGCAGCTTACCCACCAATGGTGCGACAGCTAGGCCGAACAAACCAGCAGCGATGGTAGCCCCAAAGATCCCCGACAAACCCACTGTAGGGTCGGAACCGATCGCAATCATGGGGCCAATCGCTGTGAACGTCACACCCATCATTACAGGCATGCGGATACCTATCGGGCCTACCCCGAGCGCCTGAATGATGGTGACGATCCCGCACGCGAATAGGTCGGCGTTGATTAGAAAGGCGATATCGGACTTCGACAATCCAAGCGCCGCACCCAGCACCAATGGAATCGCCACGGCACCGGCGTACATCACCATCACGTGCTGGCATGCCATCAGGAGCATCGGGATGAAGCGAACATTATTTCGAGATGGAAAGTTCTTCATATAGACCTGCACCGTGGAGCTCCAAGCTTGTGAAAGCAGCCGGAGCTCATAGTCAAAGAGCGCTCTAAAAAGCCATATCTAGCATCTGGTATACCAGTTCATATAAGGCTTTAGCATCTTTCGTGCCAGCTATTAAAGCTGTCTGGCTGATCAGATTTTTAAGGGTTTCGTAGCTGATCCAGGATGGGCTTTTGGAACTAAGTGCCCCTCTTCGGACCATTTTGCTGCGGGAGGGTCCCAAGACAGTGCCGGGGCCGACGGAAAGCGTGGTGTGTTAGGCTACCCGGCTGCGAATATCCATCGATAGCTGGTGCCATGCTCACTCATAAAATTGTTTCCGCTATTTCAGACGCCATCTATCATCGCCGACTACCTCCGGGGACCAAGCTGAACGAGCGGGACATTGCAGAGCTGTTCGACGTAAGCCGCACCGTTGTAAGGCAAGCGTTGATTCGCTTGTCACAAGATCGGCTAGTCGTGGTCTCGCCTAAACGTTCTTCAACAGTTGCCTGCCCCACCTTCGATGATGCCTACCAGCTCTATCAAATGCTGCTGGTCATGGAAAGCGGGGTCATTGATCAGTTGACCCGCTCCATCAGTGAAAAAGACCTAGAAACTTTACGGGCTCATACCCTTAAGGAGCGGGTCGCCTTCGAAACCCACGACCATGATCTTGGTGATCAGCTCGGCCGGCAGTTTCACTCGCTACTCATATCGTTTATGCAGAACGACATCCTGAACCAGATCCATACCCAGCTTCGACGCCAAGAAGCACTTATCAATGCCTTGTACCGTTCAGGGTTCGACTACTGCCAGCTTCGAGATGAGCATTCCCGTCTGGTCGACTGCCTCGAGCGCAAGGATGGAGAGTCGGCTAAAGCCCTTTTAGCATCGCACTACAATCTGGTGATCAAAGGGTACAAGTTCAACACGGCGATACCGCCAGAAATCGATCTCAAAGCGGCACTCGGTTTGTAGTGACCTTGAGGTTCAGAGCAGGCTAGCCTTTTGTAGCAAGAATAGGACAAGGAATCCCCCCTCAAGCAGCACAGGTTTCAGCGGGACGCAAGGATTTGGAACGGTGCCGCACCTCCACCTTCGCCTCGCGTCTGCAGCTATTTTGAACGTCCGCTATCGGCTGTGGATTCAACCGGTGGACGCAACACATTGGCTGAATCTCTGAGCTGGCGTCTCATAGTTTAGTGTCTTTCGTGGACGTTGATTCAGCATCCTGGCTACATCGTTGAGCTGCTCCTGCGAGTAGATTGAGATGTCGATACCTTTCGGAAAATACTGTCTCAGGAGGCCATTGGTATTTTCATTGGTCCCTCGTTGCCAAGGGTTTTGAGGGTCGCAGAAGTACGCCATCGATTGATTTTCGAAAGTCGACGGGCTTGGGGTAGAGGTAGACTTTTTCGACTTTGGCGTCGGGTCGCATCATGGCGGCGGGCTCCAGAAAGAAATCGGGATCACAGCATCCGGGTTCAGGCAGGGGCTTTGAATGTGGGGTTCATGGAGCGGTTACGATCGCTTACATTACAGAGGTCGATTGAGACCTGACGTCATATGGTTCAGAGAGAATTTGCAGCAAGGCACGTGGAAAACTGCTCTGGCTAGAGTCCGGGCCTGTGACGTGCTTGTTTCAGTGGGCACCTCAGGGATCGTGACTCCCGCAGCCGACATACCTGGCATTGCTATCGCAGCAGGAGCTCTAGTCATACACGTCAATCTCGTCGATGTCACAATGGGGACGGACAACGAAATAATGCTAATAGGGAAAGCAGCAGCGGTATTAGCGAAACTAATCGACTGAACCAATGTCTCGGTTTTTCAACCGTTCATTAGCCCTTTCCAAATCACTACACTTATTTCTATAGTAGTCAGCATCTGCAGCAAATTGCGCAATTCGCATAAGAGCGTCGCTTCTTTGTGCCTGACAAACTTTCAACTCCTCCCTCAATCGCATCACTATGTCTCGCTCCTCCTTGGACAGAGCCAAAGACGAATGTTGCGACCCGGAAGAGTGCAAATTTTGGTTATGAGAGTCTATTTCCGCCCTGACGTGCGCGTTCCAAGGGCTGTTTAATGAGACCGGGCTTTGAAGTCCCGCTCGGGACCAGACATCTTTGTATTTCCATTTGGAGGTAGGCTTTTCCTTCTGGAGTTGACGAAGTGCCTCCAGCATCGCTGCGGTATTTAAGTCCTTCTGATTGTCACGATGTTTTAGAAGTCCAGTCACGCTTCCACGCGGTTTGCCTTTCATGAAGAGACCTTTTCAACATTGTCCAGTTGCGCCAATAGCTTATCCACCTCCACAACCCTACGTTGGAGATGGGCTACCTTCAATGGATCATCTTTGAAATACTCGAGAAGCCTCTTATTTTCATGATTGCGCCAGAGATAACTCCTCCGCTTTCCGGCTGCCGGAATGATTGAATTGGTGCAATCAGCTGGTCGACATGCTGCACTGTCGCCCCCACAAAGTGCCTTACTCGAGCGATACATACAAAGTCCATCATCCAGTTGTTCTATCAAGGCAGCCTTGGGAAGCTCTTGTAAAAACACTTGCTGCTCCCCTCGAGTCATCCCTAAAAAACTCTTCTGGTATTGCCTGATCTCATCGGCACCGCCTCCGATAATAACTGTTTGACCTGACAGTAGTTCTTCGTACTGCTCCGCTGAAACGATAAATTTTTCCCGCTGCAACTCTACGTACAGATTTATTTCACCGTAACCCCGAGTCATTTCAATGTCAAAATGCTTTAGCTGATCTTGTAGAGCTCTAATACCGAGTCCTTTTTTGGTCATAATTCGGGCGAATTTTTTACGAAATTGGTGCGTCGCCAATGGCCATTCGACGCCATTATATTTGATGCCATGGATATCGACAAAACGCTTAAGCGCATAACTGATACTAGATTCAGACAATCGACCTCCCACTGATTTGACCGACGGAAATAAAAAGACACCAGCTTTACGTCGTCTGACCAACCCCCTCTCAACGGCATCAAGCGCCTTTCTGACGATTGGCAGGGTTTGCCATCTATATGCAGTAGGTATCCCTTGCAACTTTCGAGTGTGCGAGATAACAAAGAAGAATTTTCTTTCGACCCCTTCGTAATCGATCGTTAGCTCAAGCCAATTGCTAGACTCACCACATTTGATATCACACATTTCGTGCCATCTCATGCCAGTGAGCATAGCAATAACGATGTAAGCAGCAGCTACCAATTGTAGTTGCAAACTTCTCACTTGATGACCTGACTCCAGCCCGAACTTATGCCACGGAAAAGGATTTGTAATGATTGTGCGATTATTGACAACACTTTTTTGAGGCTTATACACAGAATAAGAAGCCTCTATCTTGTCCAGAGTATCAGCAATTGCCAAGTCTTCAAGCGCACAATTAAAAATTTCTTTTGCTACAGAATCTGGGATCTCTACGGTGACAGTACCTTTGCGAGGCATATTAACCTCGCAGCATTTGCTAGACCATTGAGAAATACTTCCGTACTCAGCGAAAGGATCAAATAGCAGGCCATCTTCAAGCTTAGCTGCCTGTTCATAAAGCCAGTTCAACCCAGTCGCTCTAGCGCGGAGAGCACGATTATTAAGT
Source organism: Pseudomonas sp. p106 (assembly GCF_003936645.1). Taxonomy (NCBI): domain Bacteria; kingdom Pseudomonadati; phylum Pseudomonadota; class Gammaproteobacteria; order Pseudomonadales; family Pseudomonadaceae; genus Pseudomonas; species Pseudomonas sp. p106. The sequence continues at coordinate 7,208 of NZ_RHQR01000005.1, read as the reverse complement.
GGCTTTCCGCTGGCAGACGGAGTGGCAGCTAACTCCTCCAGAAAGGCAGATAGATCCGAAGGGCCAAGATCCGAGAACCGGGCAAACCCGTGGCACTCCATATACCGCACCAACCTAGACACTCCCTTATGAAATTGTCCGCAGACCGTGGACCATTTAGGCGGGTAGGCAGGGGGATCAAATATCATTGAGTAGATAAATTCTTTAACAGACCTGAAGTAGATCGATTTGCCTGGATCAGTAACATTTGACCCATCATCAAATACAATGCGAGCGAAGTTAAGTGTTACATCAGCAGGCCGAAGACCTGGATACTCGCCAGACCTATTCCAAATATTTTCCGAGTACAGTAAGCTTGGTGAAATCTGTATTGATTTTCGTATATCATCATGGACACCAATAAGGTTTACGAAAGCTGGCGACATAGTGGGTTTAGTCAAAAGATCTTTTAGTAATTTTTGCTGATGCTCATTCACAACCACATTCCTTCAACGGTCGGAGACCAGATCCCGATCGGCCGAAGATCGGCATCGCGCCTTATCTCATTTATAACAGAAACTGGATAACGAGTTAGTATTTGATTTTCCCATACGAATTTCTTCTCGGCGGTAGCACTGCAGTGCTCTTCAAACGATATCAGGCCAGAACCGTATAATTCATCGTGATAACGCATAAAACAAAAGTATTTCTTAATATCTTCATGAGTTATGACCAAATTGGAGCAGCCTAAACAGACTTCGTGTCCGGCATCACACATCTTTCCGTCCGACTGCCCAGGGATAGGTGATCGCAACGGATCTTTACATGAGCTCAAAAGACCGCTCGTCAGCGAAGCGCTACTACTAATACCGCTGCCGTCCGTGGCAATTAGATCTAAGAACCAAGCCTCTTGATGCACTCCCCTCCTAATGATAAAGAGGGGATCTGAAATTCTCCTTAAGTAGTCCGCCGTAGTTTCTAACTTCTCCTGACCTAGCAAGGTTTGCAGGTAGCGCATATCCTCAGTTCTTAAATATTCACTCCAGGCCATGGTAGGCCGGATAAGTTTCGCTTGCAGTATAAGTGGCTCACCGGAAGAATGCTTGAGGTGGTGTTTCAGAGAAAACTCTTTCATCGCATCCTTGAATCCAGAGTTCCCTAATGGTAGCGTTGTTTTGAACCTGTTTGAGTTCGTGATCCAAAGTTCGGTTTCATCACCACGAATTGATTCAGTAATCTTCAGAATCTTGTTAACGATCATAACGGGCCAACCCTCGCATGCTTGATCAGACGGAATGGTCGAGCCCTCTTTAGAAGAACGATACTTAATCCAGCTCAATCGCTTTTTATCCGGATTAAGTGGATCTGGAATTATGCAGTCCACCGTTAACCTCTGAACCACGGAAGGGTTAAGCTGGGTACGAATTAACAGCAGAATGTAAAATGAAACCAAATCAGAACCACTCAACCAGCGATAGATTCCAAGCGCACCATAAAACTCATTAACCCTGCCGCCAAAATACTCTTTCAAGGCACCAAAAAATTCGGGTGAAACTTCTTTGAGTTCCTCTCCCCATAATGGCTTACATCCTAGATTATTTTCCCAATACCAAACTAAGTAGTCGATCTTCTTCCAAGGCGTTCGATACGTTATAGGGCATGACTGGCCAAGATATTTAGTGACATATTTAGGTCCCGCACCTATGGCATCATAAAACCGTTCGACGCCAACCATCCCTGTTTGGTTCTCAGTTTTGAAACTACTCATGAACACCTGCCCTTGCGGCATGCGCGACAAGTCCGTAGAATTTAGTCGGACGCACTTGCAATGGTTCTCCCACCACCAGATTTTATACTCCAAACTGCTCCAATATGTTCCTCCGCCATTTGGTCCGAATGGTGCCACATCATCGATAGGCGGTGGTTTTCCCAACCACTGTGGTATATACTCAGAATTAAACTTCTCCATCGTTTCTCGCATCCCTGCCACCGCCGCTCGAACAATGTCCTTCAACTCTTTTTTATCGTACCCCAAACTTGCGCTCTGGAGACTACTAGCCTTAGGAAAGGCATTTTTAGGTGGAACAAATTCACAAGAGACTTTTTCATGCTTGCTCATCTGAATAAAGAAAGGTCTTAGGCCTCTAAACTGCGCGCTAGCAGTGGAATAGCTAAGACTTGGGTGCTGCTTCAACCAATGGACAAACAGAAGCAAGGTGCCTTTAACCAACTCCTCTGGCTCTCGGATGCCCTGTTCATCTAGAAATCTCAGAAAGTTCCAAAAGTAGTCACGAGCAGAAACTCGAGTTTGGTGTCCAGCATGATGGCGACGTTTATAAATGGCCCAGGCAAATATAGAAATAATCCGCCGCATCGACTCAAACTGGGGCCTACCTCCAAAATTGTAATGATGGGTCTGTTTAGTGTTTTTGCATTGTATCGTACATTTCAACTCTTTGAGCACACGAACCTCGTCCGCACCCAAAGATGAAATTGTTGGCTTCGCTTTTTCCATGCTCACATTCCTGCGCACATATTATCAACTTCTACCTGAAGCTGTTCATAGTTTCCAGTGTAGGAAATCAGTTTTGCGACATGGACATAGAACTTCTCAGTCGTAGACGGATCCTCGTGCCCCATCAAACGAGCCAAGAAAACTAGATCCTTGTTATGAATATAATGATAAGAGCCATAGGTATGCCTCAGCACATGAGGAACGACGTGCAGACCCATGGAAGCGCCAGCCCTGGCAAATAGTTTCTCAATCCAATTTATAGTTATTTTCCGCCCATACTCGGATAAAAATAAGTGCTGATCCGAGATCTCGCGCGTCGACACTTCTATTATCCTAGCACGCGTAATATCTGCATACGCCCAAAGATCAGCAAGAAGACGATTTGGAATCAGGATAACTCTTGGCTTCTCTCCCTTCCCTATGATACGAGCGGGAGTTGAATGGCCGGTAGTTATTATTTCTGGCAGATCAGCGAGAGGAAAATTGACCGCCTCAGAGATCCTGAGGCCGCATTGGAGCATTAGTTTCGCTATCAACCTATTCCTCTGGCCAGTCCTGCCACTAACACTCGACCTCTCTCCTAAACAACGTATAAATTCAAGCGCGTCATCAATTAATAAAAACTTGGTCGGCTCTTTGAATTTCTTACGAGGGTGCCCTTTAGTTTTATATCTACGATCACCAAATTGCCTGCTTGGGACATATTCTAGTTCAACATGAGCATTATAATTATTCTTCACACACCAATATACAAATCGATGCGCCCCACCAATTCTGCTGTTTACGGTATTCCATGCTAACGGCTTCCCATTCTTGGTGAAATGCGAACACTGAGCATCGATGTAATACTCGAAATTCGTCTCGGAAATGTCTTCAACGGCTATATTGTTCAACTCTCGCCATTCTAGATACTCCTTAAGCTGCTCAGCGACAGTAGCAATACTTTTAAGACTAAGTCGTTTACATTTAGATCGGAGGAATCGATTTTCAATAACATACGGCCATCCATTTTCAGTAAAAAACTGAGGAACTCTATGCTTCAATCGTGCAAGTCCAGCATCAGCGGCCCTCTCGAAGGACACGCGAACCACAGTCACCATGCGCCCGCTCCTAATCGATAGATTTCTCCGATCATGATGAAAGATACGATAGGAGTCACTCTGGTCCCTCTCGATGGCTAAGCACGCTGCTCATAGGGTAGATCGCTTTCTCAAGTCACACTAACAAGGCGTGCTGCCTGCCGCACTGGCGGCGCGCGAGGCTGGCCGGGCACTGGTGGTACCGCGGGAAAACGCCGAAGAGGCGAGCCTGGCGGGTGGGCTGGTGGTGTACGCCGTGGGGCACCTGCTGGAACTGGTCGCGCACCTCAACGGCCAGGTGCCGTTGCCTCCCTTTGCCGCCAACGGTCTATTGCTGCACAGCCGCCCTTACCCCGACCTCAGCGAGGTGCAGGGCCAGGTGGCCGCCAAGCGTGCCTTGCTGCTGGCGGCTTCAGGTGCGCATAACCTGCTGTTCACGGGGCCGCCCGGCACGGGCAAGACACTACTGGCCAGCCGCCTGCCCGGCCTACTGCCGCCGCTGGATGAGCATGAAGCGCTGGAAGTGGCAGCCATCCAGTCGGTAAGCGGGCACAAACCGCTTGATAGCTGGCCGCAACGGCCGTTTCGCCATCCGCACCACTCAGCGTCCGGGCCCGCGCTGGTAGGCGGAAGCAGCCGGCCACAACCCGGTGAAATCACCCTGGCGCACCATGGGGTACTGTTTCTGGATGAGCTGCCGGAGTTCGAGCGCCGTGTACTTGAGGTGCTTCGCGAGCCGCTGGAGTCTGGCGAGATCGTGATTGCCCGGGCACGGGACAAAGTACGCTTTCCGGCGCGCTTCCAATTGGTGGCGGCCATGAACCCCTGCCCTTGCGGTTACCTGGGCGACCCCACGGGCCGCTGCCGCTGCAGCACCGAACAGATCCAGCGCTACCGCAACAAGCTTTCCGGCCCGCTACTGGACCGCATCGACCTGCACCTGACCGTGGCGCGCGAAACCACCACGCTCAACAATCAACCTTGCGGCGAGACAAGTGCCGATGTGGCGGCCCGGGTGGCCGAGGCGCGCAAGGTGCAGCACCGGCGGCAAGGCTGTGCCAATGCGTTTCTGGACCTCGAGGGGCTGCGCCGGCACTGTGAATTGTGCGCTGCCGACCAGGCCTGGCTGGAGAGTGCCTGCGAGCGCCTGACGCTTTCCCTGCGCGCCGCACACAGGCTGTTGAAGGTAGCGCGCACGCTGGCCGACCTGGAGGGGGCCAGCACGATTGCCAGGGCGCATCTGGCCGAAGCCCTGCAGTACCGGCCCGGAAGTCATTAGCCCAGCGGCCTGCCCCTCATATGCGCACTCAATGCTGCCCATAGCAGCAATATATTTTGCGCGCTAACTAATTGCGCGCAATATTAGTTCCAGACAGCAAGCAATCGTCGCCACCCCTTACTGAATCTGGAGAACGACCATGACCCTTCGCACCGTTTTCGCACTCACCCTCGCTACCCTTGCACTGGGCACCAGCGCCGGCGCCTTTGCCCAGTCCACCGAAGCGACGCCCTACCACTACGGCATGAACCTGGACATCGCCGAAGTGATCAGCCTCGCCCCCTCGGCCACAAGCCAAGGCCAGGCAAGCACCGCGACCATGACCTACCGGGACAGCACTGGCCAGGTTCGGAGCATTCGCTACTACCAACCAGACGACGCTCAAGGCAACCAGAACTAAATGCCCATGCGAGTTCGAAGAAGGCCGTGCAAACGGCCTTTTTCATTTGCAGGATACTGGCACTTTCGAGGCATCTGCTCGCGACACCAGTAGTAACAAGGCATCACCTAAAATCTGTAATACTTAGAAACATTTGAAAACAAAATGTAGTTGTACGACATCCTATCTATTGTGTTCGACTGCGCTCGTTTAACAAGAACAATAATCGGAGACATCCCCATGTCGAGCATTCATTCGGCCGAGGGCAGTGCTGCCACACCCTCTCAAGGCCGTGTAACACGGCTGATCAAACTGCTGGGCCCAGGTATCATCGCAGTGTTGTCCTGGCTTGGCGCAGGTGATCTGATAACCTCATCCGTAGCCGGCGCCAACTACGGTTACGCCATGATGTGGGTACTGGCCGTTTCGCTGCTGCTCAGATACCTGATCGTCAACATCATCGCCCGCTTCCAGCTGTGCAATAACCAAGGCATGACCATCCTTCAGGGGTATGCGCAACTGCACCCCGTATTTGCCTGGTTCATGCTGGCCTATGCACTGCTGATGGGCCACCTGATGAACGCCTACATGATCAAGGGCGCCGGCGAAGCCTTGGCGATGCTGTTGCGCATCGACTATCCGCTGCTGTGCTCGATGGCTGTGGTGCTGGCTGTGTGGATGCTGGTCGGGCGCAACATCTACGCAATGATCGAAGGCGTGATGAAGGTCCTGCTGGCCGTGATGACGCTGGCGTTTCTGGCACTGGCCGTGATGTCTGGCCCGGATGTGGCCGGTATCGTCAAAGGTACGATCGGCTTCAGCATCCCGGCTGACGAAGGCGTGCACGGTGCGCTGCTGGTGGCAGTCTCGGTGATCGGCGCGGTGGCAGGCTCGGTGGCCAACTTCGTGCACCCGTACGTGATGCGCCAGAAGGGCTGGGTAGGCCCGCAACACAAGCGCATCCAGCGCAACGACCTGCTGTTCGCGGTGTTCGTCGGTATCGTCATCAACCTGGCCATCTGGATCGTCGGCGCGGAAATCCTGCGGCCAAACGGCATCGAAGTGAAAACCCTCGGCGACCTTGGCAAGGCGCTGGAAATCTTCTTCGGCCCGATCGGCTGGTACATCTTCTTCATCGGCGTGTTCGCCACGCTGTTTGCCAGCATTTCCGGCAAGACCACGGCCTTCCCGATGCTGATTACCGATGCCTTCCAGCATGTACAGCCGCAGCGGCGCGAGCGTTACGGCAAAGAGTTCCACAAAGACCCGATGCACAAGTGGTTCATGCTGTTCATTCTGGTCACGCCGCTGATCTGGTCGATCCCGGGCATGCCCGACTTCGTGACCCTGACCATTGGCGTCAGTGCGTTGAACATCATCGGCTTGCCCGTCATTTCGCTGGGCCTGCTGATCATGTCCAACCAAAAGTCGCTGCTCAGCAAGGAATACCGCAACAACCTGTTCGAAAACATCGCGCTGGCATTCGCGACCGGGCTGGCGTTGTGGGTGGCCTTCCAGTTGGGTGTGGATCTGCTCGGCCTGGGCTGAGCCCCTTGCACCATCGCCGGCGGGCCGGCGATGGTGCACTGAAGGTTAACGCTGCCTGTTCTTGGCGATCTCGATATCGTTCATCAGCGCTTTGGCCATCAGGCTGTCGGACTGGACGGTGAAGAATGGAGTAGCGACGGGTTTACGGCTAGGTGGATCCGGTACGATCTTCTTCATGGCTTGTAACCTTTGTTCGGCTTAAGGAAACAGCCACCTGAATCTTTCTCACAGATTAAGGGTGGCAGCCATACGTGGGGTGAGAAAACCGAGGAGAAATTGGCAAAGACTCGGCCAGGCGAAAGCCCGCCCACGTACGGCCGCCATAACGACGATGCCTTGTATCAGTCGGGTTCTCACACCCGGTCACCGAAGTGACCCGAAAACGTTATCCCTGAGGCATTTCCCCGACAACAGCGATACTTCAGCAGC